>CAYWST010000053.1:0-20500 GCA_964461075.1 uncultured Solibacteraceae bacterium
CCTTGCTGCCCCTGCTGGCCCTGCTGGCCCTCCTGCTGGCCGCTTTCCCGCGCCAACTGCTCCATCTGTCTGCGGAGTTCATCGGCTTAACGGCGCAGATTCTCCTGCGCCCAGCGCTTTTCGGCCATCTGCTTCTGCTGCTGCTGTTGCTCGCGCGCCAGTTGCTGCTGCCGTTTGGCCAGTTCTTCGAGCTTCTTCATGGCCTCGTCGGCCTGTTGCGCCCGCTCGCTGGCCGACCCGCGGGTCTGCGCCGTCTCGTACTGGTTCTTCTCCGTATCGAGTTCGAGGTCGAAGAGGCTTTCGAGGTCGCGCATGCTGCCCTGCCGGCCGCCACCGCCGCCGCCTCCGCCGCCGCGCTGGAAGGCGACCTGAATCTGGCGTAAGAGGCTCTGCGCGCTAAGCAGGTGCTGCAGCGCGCGCTGCTCGGCGGGAAGCGACTCCTTCCACTGCTGCGAGCGGAGCGTCGCCGACGCCTCGGTCATGGCCTGCGCCGCCTGCTCCATCTCCTTGGCGAACTTCTGGAACTCCTCGTTGGTGGCGGAGAGTTCCCGGCTTCGCATGCGCTGGGCGAGGCTCCGGGATTGCGCCGCGAGCTTCTGCTCGAGGTCGGAGAGAAACGCCGCATTCTCCGCCGACTGCGCCTTCGGCTTGTTGGCGCGGAGCTGATTCCAGGTGGCTGCGATGATCTCCTTCTGCCGCGCGGCGATCTCCTCGTCGTTCTGTTGCTGGCCGCCGCCGCCCATGCCGCCGCCTTCCGGCGCCTGTCCTTGCCGATACTCCCGTTCATAAGGCTGGGCTTCGAGGAAATAGATGTCGGTCTGCGTGGCGCGGCGGGCGTCGCGGGCCACCGCATAAAGGCTGACGATGTCGCCTGGAGACATCTTGTAGTCTTCCAGGGCGATCATCGCCGTGCCGCGCGCCTCTTTGCCGGCGCCGCTCATCACGCTCACCGACTTCTCCGCCCCGCCGTTGACGCTGTAGCGAAGCTCGGCGCTTCTGAGTCCGAAATCGTCGCCGGCTTCGACCTCGACCACCACCTCCTCGATCGGGCTGACTTTGGCGTCGCGCCCCGGGCGCGCGATGCGGATTTCAGGCGCCTTCTCCTGGCGAGCTTCAATGAAGTAGTCCTCGCTGATGCGGACCACCTGACCCTCGCTCTCCGCGGCGATGTAATAAGAGCCTTCCCGGTCGACGGCGAGTTTGGCCCGGGTCCAATTCCCCTGCTCGGTTTCGAGCGGCACGCGGCGGCCGTCGTCCATGACGAGCAGGCCGCCCTTGAGCGGACGATCGGTTTCGATCCGGACTTCCGCCTCCGAGCCCTCGACGGCGCGGATGTCGCCGCCTTTCGTTTCGGCGTTGAGGCTGGCGCCGAGCCATGCCGGGCCCTTGGTGCGGACCACCAGTTGTTTGACGCCCGGCAGATCGACGACACGGATGTTGAAGACGCGGGACTTCACGCGGCCGGCTTCGATGCGATACTCCAGGTCCTGGCTGACGGAAGCGAGGTAGAACTGCCAGGCGGCGCCTTCGCCGCGCTTGGACTCCATGGGGAGGGATTCCCACTGCCCGCCGCCGGGACGAACCTGCAGCGTCACCTTGGCGGCTTCGAAGCCGAACAACCGGGCCTCCACGGCCTGATCGCCGCCGCGGCGCACTTTCGCATCGCCGGGAGTGACGGCGATTTCAAACATGGGCGCGGCGCCTTGCGGAGGCGCGCCGGCCCAGAGCAGGTGCGCGGCGTAGCCGAGATCGCCCGGGGCGCGGCCGGCAAGCCATCCAATCACGGCGACGCTGGCGACGCCGGCTACTCCGGCCGCGACGAGCCTCGCGGTGGAGACGACACGCGATGGCGGGGCCGCGGCGGCGCGCTCCAGCGCTTCTTCCGCCAGCAGTTGAGTGAAGGGATTGGCCGGCGCGCTCTCAATGGTGGTGACACGCTGCTCAAAACCCGGCTCGGCCTTCTCAACAAGCAGCGCGGCCCGCTTGCGGTTGACGCGCAGCAGCGGCAGGAGCAGCCCCAGCGCGAGCCCGCCTCCGGCTGCGAGGAAGATGAGGGCGCGGCCCGCCAACAGGCTGCTCTCCGAGAGCGCGAAGGAGACCGCCAGCCATGCGCCCAGCGCCGTCGCCGCGAGCGCCAGCGCGCCTGTCAGCGCCGACCCGCGCGAGAGCGCGCGCCAGCGGAGCCTCCGCTCGACTTCCCGCATGTACTGTTCGAATCGTTCCAGTGGTGTCATGCCGCTTTCCCCATCCCCTCATTGGAAACTACGTCCGCACCGTCCAGCCGCGGCGTTCGCGCGGCCAGAAGAAATTCCATCAGCGCCGCCAGAAGAGCCAGCGCCAGCGCGATCAGCCCGAAGGCCTTCCGGCTTCGGTCAGCGGGCGCTTTCGTCCCTGCATCGCCGGCCTTCGCCTTGCCCTGCCACAGCGAGAGCACTTCCTCGTCGAGCGATTCGAGCTTCGACTCGCGCCGGTCGACGTTGACGGCGATCACCTCCGCGCGCGCTCCTCCGGTGCGAACCTCCCAGAGTCCGCTCCGGTCCAATTCCACCATTCTTCCTTTTGCGCTGTCGCCGAGAGTGATGGCCCGCCGGCCGGCGGGATCGAAAACCTCGGCGGCGGCGGCCGGACCTTCGCCTTTGAGACTGACCGCCGTTCCAGCCGGTTCCTGCCGCACCGCCGTCTCCTGTCCGCTCAGCCGGGCAGCCGCTTGAGCGAGGAATGGCACCCAGCCTGGGGCGAGAGGAAAATCGTTGGCCAGTCCGTCGGCGCCGGATGCGAAGACGAGGACGGAGCCGTTGCCCGCTTTCCCCTCCAGCAGAACAGGCGCGCCGCTGGTGAGCCTGGCCACCACGGCCAGTTTCTCCGGGCGCACGTTGACCGCCTGGTAGAAGCGCACGCCCTCCCAACGTCCGGCCTTATCGATCAGCGGATGAGCGGTGTCGGCTTCTCCAAGGGTCCAGTATCGTTCGGCGCCGATGGAAGCCATCGAAGTGCCGTCGAGCCGGTCTCCCAGAACGGGCACGTGACCCAGCCGCGCGCTCTGCGAGCCAAGCAGGACCAACAGCGCGGCGCCCCGTTCGACCCAGACGCGCCACGCCGCTTCGCTTTGGGCCGGCAGCGCGGCATCGGCGAGAATCGCGAAGCGGTACCGCTCGGCCGGGGCTGAGCCCGGGTCGCCGGGCTCGATCGCGTAGCTATCGCCCTCGCTCGCTTCGAGCGCGCTGCGGATATACAGCGCGCTCTTTGGGCTGCCGGCGAAGAAGACCGGCTGCGGGTCGCTCTTTTCGACAGCGAACCACCAGCGATTGTCGGGGGCGAGAGCGTCGGCCTCCTCGATGACGATCGCGCAGCGTGCAAAGCCATACCCTGCGTCGAAGCCGTCGAACATGACGCCGGCGCGTCCGCCGGCCGGGACGCTGACACTCTTGCGGGCCAGGACACTGCCGTTGACTTGCAGAGCGACGCTGCGCGAAGCGTCTTCCTTCGCCGCGCTGGCGATGATTGCTTCGATCCGGGCCTTTTTCGTGTCGCGAACGCGCCGGGGCGCCGTCACCCTTTCCACGAGCCAATTGCCCGCATCCGGCGCGCTCAGCTTGTGGGTCACCAGCGTCACGTTGTCCGGCAGGATCATCTCGGCGAAGCCATCCGGCGACGACGTCTTCTGGAAGTCGCTGAAGTAGTGCACTTCGACGCGTCCGCTCTGTTCGGCGGCCAGCGCCCGCAGCGACTGCGCGAATTCCCCGAGAGACCCTCGTGCCTCCGATGGGGCCAGCGAGGCGAGATCAACGGGTGTGCGAAGACGGTTATCGAAGCTCGCGCCCTGGACGCGCGCTCCCTTGGGCAACCCGGCGAGAAGCCGCGCCCCCTCGATTTTGGCCCGGTCGAGCAGCCCGCCGGCGGTCATGCTCGGAGAGTTGTCGACCACGACCAGCCGCATCGATGCGTCTCCCGCCGCACCGCTCACGAGGATGAACGGATTGGCGAAGGCCAGCACAAGCAACAGCAGGAGCAGGAGCCGTCCGGCGAGCAGCAGACGGTAGTCGATTTTGCGGTGCTTCACGCTGGACTGGCGGCTCCGCTCGAAGAACAGCAGCGAGCTGAACGGGACGCGCTCGGCCACATCGCGCTTGAGCAGGTGAAGATAGACAGGCAGCGCCAGCGAACCTAAGCCGAGCAGAAACCATGGCGCAAGAAAGCCCATCACAGCCTCCCCTGCCGGATCGCGAGGTAGCGGCGCAGCGCGCCGTCGAGGGGTTCATTGGACATCGCCAGGTAATAGCTGATGCGGCCTGACTGAGCCCCTTCCCGCAGCGCTTCGACGTGAGCGCGAATCCGTTTGGGATACTCCTTGCCGGCGAACTCCGGACTGACTTCCATCTCCTCGCCCGTTTCCATGTCGATGAGAATGCGCGAATCCTCGAGCACAGGGTCGAGTTCCTCGGGGTCGAGCACGTGCATGAGAACGACATCGCTGCCGCGCTGCGCGAGCGGCTTGATGGCGCTGAGAGCCTGTTCGGCGGGAGCGAGAAAGTCGGAGACGACCAGAACGAGCCCGCGTTTGTGGAGGTGCTGCTGAAATTGGCGGAAAGGTTCGGCGAAATCCGTGCGCGTGCGTCTGGCGGGCTCGGAGCGGTTCAGGCCGTGCAGCACTTTGATCCATTGACCCTGCCTGGAGGAAGGCTCGATGAATTCGCGGACGCGGTCGTCGAAGGCGATGAGCCCGACGGCGTCGCGCTGCTGGTGAGCCAGATAGGCCATTGAGGCGGCGAGAAACCGCGCATAGTCGATCTTGCGCAGGCCGCGCCTCTTGAAGTCCATGGAAGCGCTTGTGTCAAGCAGCACGGTGACCCGGGTGTTGGTCTCGCCCTGGTATTTCTTGAGGTAGAGCCGCTCGGTCCTCGCGTACACGTTCCAGTCGACATACCGGAGATCGTCGCCCGGCACATAGGGCCTGAACTCGGCGAACTCCTGACTGAAGCCGAAGTGAGGCGAGCGGTGAAGGCCGGAGATGAAGCCTTCCACAACCGTTCGCGCCGTCAACTCGAGGTTGGCGATGCCGGCCAGAATCTGCGGGTCGAGGAAGCGGTTGATCAATTCGGGGCGCTCCTCGGGACGGCTTCGAGCAGGCGGTCCAGAATATTGTCCTGAGTCAGCCGTTCACTCTCGGCCTGGAAGTTGAGCAGGATGCGATGGCGAAGGATGGGCTTGGCCAGCCTGGCGATATCCTCAAAGGTCACGTGGTGGCGCCCGCTCATCAGGGCGCGCGCCTTGCCGGTGAGGACAAGGAACTGCGCCCCGCGGACGGAGGCGCCGAAGTTGACGTACTTCCTGATGGCTTCCGGGGCGCTGTGATCGGTGGGACGCGTCGCCCGGACCAGCGAGACGGCGTAACGGGCGACCTCGTCGGCGATCGGCACCATGCGCACAAGCTCCTGGAAGCTGAGGATCTCTTCGGCGGTGGTGACGGCCTTGAGTTGGGCGACTTCGGTGGTCGTGGTCAGGCCGATCACCTTCATTTCGTCATCCATGGGCAGGTAGTCGAGCAGAGTGTTGAAGATGAATCTGTCGAGCTGCGCTTCCGGCAGCGGGTAGGTGCCTTCGAGCTCGATGGGGTTCTGCGTGGCGAGCACGAAGAAGGGCGCGGGCAGCTTGTAGTGGTTGCCCCGCACCGTGCAGGAGCGCTCCTGCATGGCCTCGAGCAAGGCCGCCTGGGTCTTCGGCGGCGTGCGGTTGATTTCATCGGCCAGCAGCACGTTGCCGAAGACAGGACCGGGAACGAAGGTCCAGATGCGGCGCCCGTTGGAGGGATCTTCCTCGAGGATGTCGGTGCCGGTGATGTCGGTCGGCATCAGGTCCGGCGTGAACTGGATTCGCTTGAAGACGAGGCCGAGCGCTTCGGCCATCGTCCGCACGAGCAGCGTCTTGGCGGTCCCGGGCATGCCGGTGATGAGGCAGTGGCCGCCGACGAAGAGAGCGATCATGAGCTGCTCGAGCACCTCCTCCTGTCCGACGATCACCTTTCTCACCTCGCTCTCAAGCGCAGTGCGGACCAGTTGGAACCGCTCGACCCGCGCCTTGAGATCGGCCGCCGTTGTCTCCACCATCCCGCTCATTTGTCTGAACCTTCTTTCTTTGGTGAGTTCAATTCCAATAGCAATTTCTGCGCGGCGCGGAAGCCGGGAGCCGCCTCGAGTGAAGCCAGCACCTCGTTTTTCGCGTCCTCTTCCCGGCCCATCGCGCGCTAGGCCCGGGCCCTTTCGTAATGCGCGCCGGCAACATCGGTTGTCCGGGTCGCCAGGACCGCGCCCCATTCTTCCGCCGCGCCCGAATACCTCTTTAGCTCCATTCTGAGCGAAGCCAGGCGCCGGTGGAGCTGTTCGTCCTTCATGGGATAGATGCCGAGCACGCGGCTGAGGACGTCTTCGGCGGCGGCGCTGTCGCCGCGCTCCTGTTCGAGCTCAGCCAGGCGCTTCAACGAGGATGGACTGCGGCCGCCCATCTTCATGTAGCGCGCGAGCCATTGCCGTTCGCCGTCCTTGCTGCCGGCTTTCCTCTCGAGCGCGGCGAGCGTCTCGTAAGCGTTGCCTGCTTCGACGTATTCCGGATACATCTCGACGAGGCGCGAGATCTCCTTGCGCAGCGCCTCCTCTCCGCCCGGCGCGGCGGCGGCCTGCAGACCTTTCATCCGCGCTTTCCACTCGGCGAAGTTCTTGAGCGGCGTCTCATGCTGCTTGCGCAGCCAGGCGTCGAAGCTTCTGTCAAACTCCTCGGGCTTCACGCCGAGAACCTCGCTGATGACAGCCGCGGTGGTGGTCACGCGGCCGAACGCCTTCAGCATCTGCATCAGCTTCGGCCAGCCGTAGGCGGCTTCGATATAGTCGCAGATCCTGCCCGCCTGAAAGTAACTGACGATCACCTGCGCGGGCCCGTCAGGCCGCACGAAGCCGCGGTCCAACTGGGCCACCGGCAGGAGCTTCTTCTTGTCGATGGCCTCGAGCATATCGGGAGTGAGCCGGTCTCCCCATGTTGGGTCGGTGGCCGTCTCTTCGTGGACGCTGAGACCTTCGGTAAACCAGCGCGGCACTCGGAAATTCGTGATGGAGAGCGCGTAGACGTGGCTCAGCTCGTGCCACAGCGTGCTGGCCCAGTGGAAGGAGCCCGGCGGACGCGCCGAGGGGCTGTCCATGGCGACGCTCAAACCGAAGCAGACGCCGAGAATGCCCAGGCCGGGCAGTCCCATGGTGCGTACGGCGAAGTCGTCGTGATCGGGATAAAGCTCGATGGTGACCTTGCCAGGCAGCTTGTAGCCGTATTTCTTCTCGAAGAGCGCCAGCGCGCGTTCGGCCTCGCGCTCCACGTAGGGCTTCAGAAGTGCCGCCTCTTTGCCTTCCAGTTTGATCACGGCCCGCGGCGTCTCATACACCTTGAATTTCCGCAGAGTGTCGAGAAGCTGCAGGCTGTTGGTGGTGATCGCCGTCCGGTAGCCGGCCTCGTAGGCCGCGGCGAGTTCTTTCTGAGCCTGGGCCGATTCGCCGGTGCGCATCAAATTAACGCCCAATTCGGCGCGGGCGATCTGCAAATCGGGCTCCAACTCAAGAGCCTTCCGGTAGAAAGCGATCGCTTCAGGATAACGGCGATTGAGCACCAGGTGACGGGCCACGCCGCGGTAACAGGAGCCGCAGCGCGGATGCTGCGCCGCGAATTTGGCGAACCAGGCGGAGTTTGGCCGGTCATTCAGCGTATCGATGGCGGCGAGAACGGACATCGCGCCGAGGGCGTCCTGCCGGGTGGAAAGCGCCTCTTCGGCCGCTTTGGACGCCTCGCCCTGGTCGCCCTGTTCGAGCAGAAGCGTGGCGAGCAGTTCGCGCGCTTCGAGCAGTTTCGGATCGGCCTTGAGGGCGGCTTGCGTCAGTTCAATCGCCCGTTTTTCGAAGGTTTCGCTGGCCGCCAGAGCCAGCCCGAGCATCGCCGGGGCGTAGTTCGGATCGATCTTGAGAGCTTCACCGAACAGGTCGCGCGCATCGCCCGGACTGTTGCCTTCCAGCAGAAGCCTGCCCCACCGGGTCTTCAGCGCGGCGCTGTTCGGGGCCTGGGAATGCGCCATGCGGAATGCGCCGTTGGCGTCCTTGCGCAGGCCGAGCCCCCAGAGTCCTTCGGCGCGGACCGGCGCATCGCGCGACTGGGCGAGGTTTTCGAAACATGTTTGCGCCTCCGTTCTCCGGCCCATCCGCGCATGTTCCCAGCACACGGCTGGAGTCTGCGCGGCGGCGATCAGGAGCATGGGAAGAATCACTTTTCGATCTCCTCGGAAACCTTGGCCAGTTCGATGAGGATGGCGGTCAACTTTGCCTTGTATTCCTCCACCGGCATGGCGGCCTTTTCGAGCTTCAACCGGTCGACGCTTCGCTCAAGCTCTTCCTTGCGGGCCAGCAGAGCCTTTTTCGCGGGATCGGCCAGCGCCTTCTGGACGCTGCCGAAACGCGCCATCGCGATGCGGCTTGCGCAGCCGGGGTCGTCGAGGACGGCGTGCTCGGTCGCCAGCCGCTTCTCCGTTTCGAAGTAGTTCTTCGTCTTCGCCTCGGCGAAGCGGAACGCTTCCGACGCGGTGACCACTTCGTTCTTGTCGGCGTCGGCGGTGGCGTCACGAAGCGCCTCGACAAAGTACCGGGAGAAGACGACTGCGTTCTTTTCGGTACCGGAACGAGTAGCCGTCATGACGGCGCGCCGGCTGTCCTTGAGCGCATCCTTGAGGGGACCGCTCGCGCTGGTCGCCGCCACTACCACCTGCTCGGCGGGGATCTTGTCGAGCCACGTTTTGAGTTCCTGATCGGTGACATCCGGACCCGGCAGGTTGAAGCGGTAATTCACGCCGTCCCAGGTTCCATGCCCGATGAGAACGAGGGTGAAGGTATCCTCCCTGCCCAGCATTGAAGCCGCCGCGATGGCCGCCTGCAACTTCACCTTCGTTGCTTCCGCGCCGGTCAGAACCTGGCCGCCGGAGAGCTTGGCCGCTTCCCGCGCAAGCCCGCTGAAGCGCGCTTCGTAGTCGGGTTCGCCGCCGAGGCCGGCGACAAACAGCCGCATCTCCCCGGCGCAGAGCGGCGAAGAGAGCGCGGCGAGCAAAGCAAGGATTCTCATACCGCGCCCCACCTGCGCCGCAAGAGCCAGGAGGCCGTCTTCAAGCCCGCCAGCAGCAACAGCGCCGCCGGGGCGTCCCAGAGGTCGCGAATCTCCTTCACCGAAATGCCGGCTTCGGAAAGCGAGATCGCCTCCGCAATGCCGCCAGTGGAGGAAGGCCGCCAGTACCGGCCGCCGGTCTCGCGTGCAAGCCGCTCGAGGAGTTCGCGGTTCTGCTCGGTCCCGAAGTTCTCTTCCACGCCATCCTCGCGAAGAAAGTTGAGGGCGTCGCGGCCGATCTCGCCAGTGTCGTCCCGCGCCACCGCCTCCAGTACATAGGTCCCCGTCTCCGGCGCTTCAAAAGTGGTGGTGAAGACGTTGGCTTCGCCCGGATCGGGCTGCGCCGTGAGAATGCTGTTGGCCCCGGAGGGCGCGATCAGGCGCATCTCGACGGACGCCTCCGGCGCAGGGAGATAATTCCGGTCCCGCACTTCGAACCGGGCCTTCACCTGGCGGCGGTCGCTGAACGAGGAGGATTCCAGGGCCAGTTGAGAACGGCCGGGAGTCGACTCCACCAGGAAACGCGCCATCTGCCGCCAGAAGGTCTCGTGCGTCTGGTCTTTCGAATCCTGCAGCATCTGCCATTTCCATGTGGCGCCGGTGGCGAGCATGGCGACGCGCCCGCGTCCGTAATTCTGCAGAGTCAGCAACGGGAGAGCCCGCCCGGCGACCCTGGCTTCGAGCAGAGTGACCGCACCGGGCTTGGGCGCGCCCGTCTCCTGATAGTCTCCGACCGGCGGCATGAGCTTCCAACGGGCGGCGTTCCTGTCGGGGATGTCGTCGAGCCGGGTGATGAGACTGTCGAGGCCCGCCGGGGTGAGCTCCGCCTTGGCTGGGTCGCGGCGGAACGTCATTTTACGGTCGGCCAGAGCGACAGGCATCAGATCGGCGAGCGGAGTGCGATTCCATCCGCCGTCGCTCAGCGCCACGCGGCCACCCAGAAACAAGAGCCCGCCGCCGCGGCGGTCGACAAACTCGCGAACCAACGACTGCTGCGCGGGCGTGAAGGCCGCGGCTTCGATGCAGCCGATGATCAGGCCCTCGTAAGCGAACATCTCGTCCACGGTGGCCGGTATGCCTTGCTCGAGTTCCTTCGGATCCTTGATGCCCTGCCGGTAGAACTTGTTCTGGGTCGTTCTGAGGATGGAGACGATGTCGACGTTCGGGTCTTCTTCCAGCGCCCGGCGGACGAACTTCAGCTCCCAGCGCGGCTCGCCCTCGATATAGAGGATTCGCGGCTTGCGGTTCTCGACGAGCAGCAGGCGGCGCCGGCGGTTGTTGTCCTTGTTGGATTCCCCCTCCAGCAAGGCGACGGAAATCTCCAGCGTTCGCGCCCCGGCCGCGGCCGCTTGAAACGGGATCGACTCGCGCTGCGGCGTGAACTCGCCGCCGAGAACGACGTCGCGGAAACCAAGCTGCTTTCCGCCGTCCATCACCGTGACGCGCGCCGTGCGGCCCTTGAAGCCGGACTGCCGCAAGGTGACTGAGGCAAGGACTCGCGATTGCGGCATCGAACGCGCGGGGAGTTCGGCGTCGAGCAGTTCGACGTCACGCTCCATGCGGTCGCGCCCGAAGCCGACCGCATGCACCGGGATGCGGCTTCGTTTGAGCGCCTGCATGACATTGGAATCGAACCCGCCGCTGTTCTCCGCGCCGTCGGATAACAGCACCACGGCTCCCACCGGAAGCGTGGCAGCCTCGGCCGTGACCTCCTTGAGCGCGTCGCCGAGCCGCGTGGACTGTTGGGAGGGCGTGAGCGAAGCGGCCGAATCGATCCGCTGCATGCGCGTCCCCGCCTCATAGAGACGCACCGGGAAGCGCTTCTTGAGATCGTCGAGCAGCTTTTCCTGAAGCAGCGATTTCGCCTCTTCGAGGCGCGCCTTTCCCTCGCCTTCCCGCGCCATGCTCCTGGAAGTGTCCACGACAACCGCGATGACGTTCTGCTGCGGCTTCAACGAGCTCACGCTGAGGGCCGGACGCCATAGCAGCAACAAAAGGAGGACGAGAACCGCCCCTTCCAGCGCTGCGAGCACGGCGAGCCTGCGCCGCTGCCAGGAACCTCTCTTCAGGACAAGGAAAACAGCCGCCGCCGCCGCCGCCGCCAGCGCCAGGAGAAGCCATGAGGGCCACCCGCTGGCCAGCACAAATCTCCCCCGTTCGAACACCGCCCACGGGTACTTGAACAGGAACTCGAACAAGTGCGCTGCTTCTCCTTAGTGCGTCATCGCGTAGATGATGTAGTTGATGGCCACGCGGTAGGCCAGCGAGGCGTACTTCTCGGGGTAACGCGGATGGTCGGCCCACTCCCAGGCGTCCCCCAGATCCATGTTGTGACAGATCCCCATCACGATCCGCCCTTTGTCGTCCCTGACCGCCCGCCAGCGCGGCTCGAAGCCGTCGTATTCGTGCGTCTGCTGGAAAGGATAGTTGACGATGCCGGGCACTTGAAAGCGTTCGTCGAGATCGTAAAGCACGTGGAAGATCGGGTCGGAGTCCTCGACGTCGACGATGGTGCGCTCGGGAAACGCCTTCTGAAGGCTGCGGGTGAAGATCTCCCAGTCGTAGGTGCCGTGGAAATCGTCGGACATGACGAAGCCGCCGCGATCGGTGTATTCGCGCAGTTTTTTCTGCTGCGCCTCGGGCAGATCCCAGTGGCCCGGCTCGACGACGTAGATGAAAGGGTAGTTGTAGAGGTCGTCGTTCACGAGGTCCACCACATGCTCCATGCTGCGGGCGTTCATCCGGGTCAAGCGGCGCAGACCCTGCAGGAAAGTCCGGTCCGCCTTGGGATAGTCCACCGTCCAGGAGCCTCGCATCGCCCACCAGCCGGAAGCGCGCACGTTGCCGTAACGGAGCCGGGCCCAGACGAATTCCGCTTTCTCATTCGCGTCGGGCGGAGGAGTATCGTCGTCATTCTCGACGAAGATAGACCGGATCCCGCGCTGGAAACCCCAGAGCGCTCCGGCCGAAATCAGCAACGCGGCGAGAGTCAGGATGCTTCTTCGAATCTGCATTCAACGCCCCTCCGCGGCCAGTCGGACCAGAATAGCAGACCCGGCCTGAGACGGGCGCCGCGAGAGTCTAACTCTTTGGACGCCAAAAGCCCCGGCCGGGTAACGTTTTTTTCTATCTGTGATTTCCGGCCGCCCTCAGGCGGCGAGCAGGCCGCGAAGATTCCAGCCGCAGATCGTGGAGGCCTCCATCTTGTCGCCGTTCGGTCCCGGCCAATGCGTTTCGAGGCTGACGGCCCCCGTGTAGCCGTCGCGGAGAAGGGCCTCGATCTGCCCCTTCCAGTCGACGTGACGCGTGCCCAGGGGTCCCCAAATGGGCTTATGTCCTTCCATGTGGCAGTCTTTCGCGTGGACATGTCCGATCCGGTCCTTCGGCAGCAAATCGTAGCCGCCAGGGAATGGGGGCTCGCCGGCCACCAGCATGTTCGCAGGGTCCCAGACCAGTTGCAGGCCGGGGCGCCGGACGCGGTCCAGGACCATCTTTGCTTCCGCCGCCGTCCCGATGTTGCACGCGTGCTCGTTCTCGATGCCGATAATGACCCCGCGCTTCTCCGCCTCCGCGGCCAGTTTGTCCACCGCGTCACAGATCGCGTCGAGACAAGCCATTGGGTTCACCGTCCGCCAATAGGAGAAGACGCGCACGAACTTCGCGCCCGTCATCTCGCAGAGTTTGAACGCCCGCTCGGCCAGCCGCGGTTGATCCTCGAAGGTATGCTTGCTGGCGAAGACGTCCTGCTGGAACCGCGTGTCCAGATCCGGCCCGCCCGGGAGGACGCATTTCAAAAGCGGCGAGGCGATGGAAAGCACCTTCATGTTCCTCGCTTTCAGCAGCGCCATGGCTCGCTCGACCTCCTCGTCGGTGAGATCCATGATGTTCTTGTCCCAGACGACGCGAAGTTCCGCGCCCGTCATGCCAATCGCCTGCATCGCATCGAGCGAAGCTTCAAAATCAGCGGTGGAGAATTCATCGGTAATCGCGGCCAGTTCGAGTTTTGGATTCATACCGCACCTATTCTCTCTCAGCCTGAAGCGGTTGTGCACCCCGCTCCTCGACCACCCTGTACGCTTTGCCGGCGGCAAGCCTTCCGAGGCGCTGCTTCAATCCGCTGGGCCAGTCGATCTCGACTTCAACGGCGTGATCGGATCCAAGTCCGAAGGTCAGATCGAGTTGCGATTGTGAACAATAGCTCGATCCCGATTTGACCGCCGCCCACTGCCGTCCTGCAGGCGCTGTCAAACGGGCGACCGCGCCAATGGCGCTACGGTTCGACTTCGTCCCCTCAAGCCGCAGCCGGATCCAATGGCCGCTCTTCGGAGGCAGGTCGTTTCTCAGCAGCCTCGCAGGACCGTGGTTGACCGCTTGCAGGATGTCGAGATCGCCATCCCCGTCGAAGTCGGCATAGGCCGCGCCCCGGCCGACGACGGGTTTCGCGAAATCCGGCCCCATCGCCCGGGAAAGATCCTCAAACCTGCCGTTGCCACGATTGCGCAGCAGCAGCGGGGCCTGCGCGAACCGGATTTTGGGCTGCACACGCCCGATCTCCTCCTCGATGTGCCCGTTGGCCGCGAAGATGTCGAGCCAGCCATCGAGGTCAAAATCGAAAAAGAAAACGCCAAAAGTCAGGCAGAGCAATGAAGCCCGCCCCACCAGGGATCGCGGCGCTTCATCCACGAACAGGCCGTTGCCCTCGTTCCGGTAGAGACCCAGCATCTGGTTGGAGAAATTGCCCACCAGCAGGTGCGGCCGTCCGGAGCGGTCGAAGTCGCCCGCGTCGGCGCCCATCGCTCCGCGAGCTACGCCGTCCTCTCCAAATGCGACGCCCGCGGCCACTCCCTCGTCGCGGAACGTGCCGTTTCTCAAGTTCCGGTAGAGTTTGTTGGGCTGCGTGTCGTTGGCCACGAACAGGTCCGGCCAGCCGTCGCTGTCGAGATCGAGAACAGCCACCCCCAGCGATTTGGAAGACGCATCGAGCAATCGCGACTTCGCCGTCGCATCCTCGAATCGCCCGCCGCCCAAATTGCGGAATAGTCTGTTGGACACGCCGCGGTAGGACTCCGGCGTGCAGTAGCTCTTGGCCACTCCATCGAGCGAACAAAACAGATCTTTCTCCCGGCTCCACTCGACGTAATTCGCCACGAACAGATCGAGCCGGCCGTCGCGGTCGTAATCGAGCCAGGCGGCCGAAGTACCGAAACTTGCGTTGACGACGCCCGCCTGTTTCGTCACATCGCGAAACCGCAGCCCGCCTTCATTGCGCATCAGCCTGTCGCCTTCAAGCGCAGTCAGATAGAGATCGGGGCGGCCGTCGTTGTCGTAGTCGCCGACAGCCACGCCCATGCCGTATTGCTCGAAGGCGAGCCCGCTCGAGGCGGTGACATTGATGAACTTTCCCTCGCCGCTGTTCCTGTAGAGTGCGGCCGTCGACTTGCGCCCCCTGGCGCTCCAGTCCCGCGAGTTCACCAGCAGAATCTCCGGCCTTCCATCGCCGTCGAGATCGGTGAACGCGCAACCTGAACCCATCGTCTCGGGCAGCCACTTTTTCCCCGCCTTGCCCGCGTTATGCCGAAAGTCGATGCCCGCCGCGCGTGTGACATCGGTGAATCGGGGCTCGCCCCAGCAAAGGGCCGCCGCCAGGCAGAACGGCAACAGCCTCACTTCAGGCGCACTCCTTCATGCTCGTGGATCGGCTGCCGCTCATTGTTGTCTTCAGGGCTCATCCTTCGCATTACGGCTGTCAGCAGTTGGGCGCTCTCGTCGGCCTTGAAGCGCCTGAACAGGCGTTCCTCCCGCTCCGCCTTCGCCATCTGCCCCGCGCCGCGGTAAGCGAGCATCAGCGTGTAGTGCGCCTGGAGGTCCTCCGGGTCAATCGCCAGCACGCGTTCGAGTGCGGCGATCGCGCCGGCGTAGTCGCGATTTAAGAACAGAATGCGGCCAATCTGGTTTTGCACCACGCGGTCGCGCGGATACTGAGAGGCCGCCCTCCGGAAGCTCTCGAGCGCGCCCGGATAGTCGCCTTCGGCCTTCTGCGCAAGCCCCTGGAAAAACCAGATGCGGCCCAGGTTTGGGTTGAGCGACATGGCCTTGGCGAGGTGCTCCCTGGCGCGTCCGATCTCGCCCTCCTGAATCAACGCGCGAGCCACGTTCAGCCAGCCGTCCGCGTATTCGGGTTCGGCTTCCGTCACGCGAAGAAAAGCGTACTCGGCGCCTTTCAAGTCCCCTTGCAGCAGCAGCCCGATCCCCCAATCGTTCCAGCGTTCACGATCGCCCCTGCGGGCGGCCGCCGCCCATTGGGTCTTCTCGCCATGCCGGGCGACATCCAGCCGTACTGTATCGGAGGCCAGCGTCACAATGGGCACGTCGGGGACATTCTTGCCGCCGAAGGCGTAGCCCGTGTAGAAGTGGGCGAACTTGCGGTAATTCAGTTTCGCCGTGAAAGTCAGGGGACCTTTCACGTCTCCGGGGATCTTCACGCGGAAGTGAGCCGTATCGGCGGCGCCGGGCGGAATCAGCCGCACGTAAAACAGGCTTCGCGCCTGCCAGGCGTTCCGCTTGTCGATCGGCGCGCCCTCCCCGTCCAGCATCAGGCTGCGGTAAAAGTGCGCCCCGCGCTCCACTGGACCCTTGCCGCCATCCTCCACCATGCCGCTCCAGTAGACGGGCTTTCCGTCCGCGTCGCGCGCCGCGAGTTCGAGCCAGACGTCGAAGGCGTCGACGGTCCCGCCGGGAAAAAAGTGCCCGATCTTGCGGGTCCTGACCACTACATCCAACCGCACCGTGGCGCCAGGCTCAAGCTTCAAGCTCCCATCCTCGAGAGGGGCCGCCACCCGCCCGACTTCGCGAAGGAAGTAAGGGGACGAAACCTCCGCCTCCTCTCCGACCGCAAAGGTCGACATGAGCTTCGGCTCAGCCTCGCGCCTCCTGACCATCTGGATTCCAGGGGCGTTTTCGGCAGGGGCCGCCGCAAAGATGTCCACGCTGACAAAGCCCGATTGCAGGAAACCCTTCACCGCGGCAAGTTGCGGCTGGTCGCCCTTCTGCGCCGGGACCGCGGTGTTGGCGGCGGCGAAGCGGTGGTTGTGAACCATGCCGTCGCGGTTGCCCGGATCGCGCGACGGGACCAGCGGCATGTGGCAGCCGCCGCAGGTCAGCGGCTTCTCCGGATAGTAAAAACTGCGCGCGCCCTGACCCGAAACGCCCGACGCCTGCCAGTTGTCATAGTCGTTGAAGCCGCGCAGCCAGCGGTAATTGTTCACCGGGACGTCGAGGTGGACTTTGTGGCAGGCCGAACAGAACTCCGCATTGTCGCGCATGAACGGTTTCATGAACGTCCGGCGATGTGTCTCCGGAGCGACCTCTGTGAAGAACCGATCGACCCGCCGGATGACCGGATCGCGGCTCGAAGCAAGATCGTGCAGCTTCGGGTACTCGATGGTGAACCCGCCGTTGCCCATCGAACCGTTCACATGCACGATCGAATGGCACGAAACGCACCCAAGTCCCGTCTGCGCCTCCGGCGTGTCCACCTGCTCCTTGATGGGACGCTCGAACCGGCCATTGAAGAACACCGCATGGTCGTGACAGCCCGCGCACCACTTGGACCCGCGAGTGCCCGAGATCTCCTGCATGTGTTCGATCGACTTCCGGTACCACGGGTTATTGAACGATGCGAAGTGATGCATCGACGAGTTCCACTGCTCGTAGATGTCCCTGTGGCACTCGCCGCAGAGCTTCGAGTCCATGAAGAAGTTCGACGGGATGAGCCCGTTGACGTTCGTGTTGGCCGAGGACGGCCAGAAGGGGCTCTGCGGGCCCGCGCCCTCTTCCTCCATCGATGCCGGCACGACCAGGGGGTTGCGGATCTCGGCGCTGTGCGCCGGGAAGATCCGCTGCACTCCAATGGCGGCGAGGCAGAGCGCTCCGCCGCCGGCAAGGACCAACGTCAGTTCCCGGCGCCGAATCATGATCGCGGCCGCCGCGCAGCCGGCCAGCGCGAGGACGATGTGCAACCAAAGCAGCCACTCGAAATCGCGCCCGGCGCCGGTCTTCATCAGCGCCGCCCCCGCGAACCCGCCCGCAGCGAGCAAATAGGCGGCCTGCCTCAGTTCGCTTCTCCACAGCCAGACGAAGGCTGACAGCACGGCGATGCCGCCGAAGATGTGCGCCAGGACATTGCCCACATAGAAGAGACTCGCTTCTGCGAACGCCGCGACATAGAAGCTGTTCAGCACGAGCAGCAGGAACCCGGCGAACGATAATCGCCGGAAGTTCATCGCCCGCGGCCTCCGTTCAGCGACTGCAGCAGCCGCAGCGCCGGGCGGGTGTTGTATTTTTCGCGCCACTCGCGATGGGCCGGCGTATCCGGGAATCGCTCTTCCGCCGGATAGGGGTAGGCCGACATGCCGTGGAAGGGCAGCGGTTCCACGGTCTGCGAGTGGGCCGTGTTGGCGTCGCGGTCCTTGGCCCATCCGTCGACTTTGAGAATGAAATCGCGCCGCCAGCCGGGCTTGAGCGTCGGCAGACGTGATGCGTCGAACCGCAGCGCCACCTCATCGCCCGACCCCATGATCACCATGCGGTCATCGATCTTGTCGAGCAGGTTGGCGACGTCGCCATAGCGCGTGTACATCCCGGGCGTCGGGTTCCATGCCGAGAGCGGCTTGCCTTCCCCATAAATGAACTGCTCCGGCTGCAGTCTCAGCGGATGAACGCGATGCTCGGCGAAGCCCCGGAATCGCAAGTCGCACGCCGCGGCCCTGAGCGGGGTCAGCCGGACTTCCGGCGCGGCGTTCGTCTCCAGCAGGAAGACCTCGTCCCAGAACACGCATAGGTTGGTGACGATGCGCACCTGCCGCGACTTCGATCTCCACAGTCCCGTCAGGTCGACGGCGATTACCTTCGGCTTGCCCGCGGGCATTCCCATGTTTTCAATCGCCGTCACCCATGCGCCGCTTTCGTCCCTCACCTCGAGCCTCGGCGTCTGAAGTCCATTCGTACGCGTCTGAGCGCGGGCGAGGAAGGTCGAGCCGTCCGCCCAATCCACCCAACCGTCGAGCACCAGCACAGCGCGCCCGTCACGGGCCGCCGCGCCGAAATCGAATTCCACTGCGTGCATCTCGGCGACGCCCTGATAGTCGCGCTTGAAACCGCCCGTGTAGACGCGGTCCTTCCTGAGGACCGGCCGAAGCTCATCGCGGCCGCCCGCCCCGCGCGCGCTCTTCGGATAGACCCGCTCCGGCGCCCCGAACAACCGGAATTCGGGGAACGGCGGCGACTTCCACTTTTCGTTCGTGAAGACGCTCACGCCGGCCGGATGATCGACGGCGATCAGTTCCACCTGATCGAGGTAAGTGACCTCGCTCAACTCCTCAGTGATCCTTACCTCGTACAGCCCGTCTCTCGCTCGCAACCGCTCGGCCTCGATCCAGATGAACTCGTCGTGGTCAGTCGGAAAGTAGGCGCCGTCTCCCGCCGCCGCCCCTAACGGCGCCACGCCCAGCACGTCGGTGATGTACTCGAACTCCCGGCCGTTCCAGGTCCAGATGATGGGGCACGATCCGGAAAGCCGCTGCGCCTCCTGATAGGCGAGCGGCTGCCGCGTCTTCTGATTCGTCTCATTCTGGATGAGACCGTTGGGCCATGTGATCCGGATCGTATCCAGCACGGCGGCCGATCTCACTCCGAACGTCAGCGGGACTCCGCGATAGACCCGCTTCTGATAGAACGAGCCGGCGCGCACTTCCACTTCAGCGCCGGTGGCAAGCTTGAGATTCTTCACGCCCGTCAGCTTCACCCGCGTCCAGAAGTTCTTGACCGGGGTCTCGTTGTAGGACACCTTGAGCGTCCCTTCGGCCATCACTGAAGCGGCGTCTGTACGGCCGTCGCTGTCGAAGTCCGCCGTCACTGCGCGCAGCATCCCGCCGGGCAGTCCGGTGGAATCGGTCTGATTCCATACGCCCCTCCCCTGCGCGCGGAGAGCGCGGTCGCCCGTGAACAGGTCCGCCATTCCCCGGTTTTCGAAGTCGCCGACGGCGAATGCCGACGAGATCGGCCATGCGCCTTCGATGAACTTACCTTCCCGGTTGTAGGCCGCGCCGCCAACCCACACCAGATCGAGTTGCCCGTCGTTGTCGAGATCTTCGCTCGCCAGTCCGGCCGCGCCCGGTGGGATCATCGGCAGGGTGATGATGTCGTACTTGCCGCCCAGCCTGTCGTGATACAGCACCGCCTGGCGGTCCGCGTAGGTGATAACGAAATCGTGCGATTTCGTATCAGGGATCAGCCGCAGGTTCACCGCGCCTGTGGCATTGCCTTTGACCAGGGGCAGATCGGCGGTGCGGTCCTCAAAGCCAGCCTCCGCCTGATTCCGCAGCAGCACGGAATTCGGCCCCAGCAGCAGCAGGTCGAGGTCGTAATCGTGGTCGTAGTCGATCCAGAGCGCCGCGTTGTAGCTCCCGTTGGGAGAGTTGATAGTCGCTTGATTGAATGCGCCCTTCACGTTATGCCAGAGCTGAACCTTGCCGGACGCGCCCGTGACCAGGTCGGGAAAACCATCGTTGTCAAAATCCCCAGGTTCTGCGAACTCGACGCCCTTTAATGCGCCAAGCTCAGGTTGGGCGGATTCTTCTTTTGCACGCCGCAGGATCCGCAAACCGTTCTTTGAACTCACAAGAAGGTCCGCCGCGCCGTCGGCGTCGAAATCCGAGACCGCGAGCCTCGCTGACGGAGGATCGATGCCCGAGGCGGCTTCAATGGTCCGGAACTTGAGGCCCGGGCCCGGCCCGGCGTCCGTCGCGGCTACGGGTTCGAGCCGGTCGAGCACTTCGGAGTAGAAACTCCATTCAATATCCTCGTTGCCCGTGCCAGCTTCCTCGTGCTTCTTCTTGAGGGCCTGGAACCGCGCCAGCGCGCTCTTGGCTTGCTCTGGCTTACCGTTCTGCCGGTAGTAGTTGAAGAGCTGGAAGTGAGGCGCAGCGAGGTTCGGATCCAGTCTTGCGGCAAGCTCGAACTTCGCGTTGGCCTCCTCGATCCGGCCTTCATTCTTATAGAGCACGCCCAGGTTGTACTGCGTGATCGCCTCGCCGGGGCGGAGCTGCGCCATCCGTTCGAGCTGCTGTATGGCCTTGCCCGTTTCGCCCTGCCGCTTGTACTCGATGCCGAGGTTGAACCAGGTGTGCGGGATGGAAGGGTCTGCCTTCTGCACCGCCTCCAGTTCGGCGATGCCCGCCGCGGTCTGCCCGTTCCGCAAGAGCGCGAGGGCGTAGTTCAGGCGGTCGACGGCATCACCTGGGTTGAGTTCCCATGCCTGTTTGAA
>CAYWST010000054.1:0-20356 GCA_964461075.1 uncultured Solibacteraceae bacterium
GGCTGGAACTGCGGGATGAGGATCCACTTGAGCCTGTCGAGAAGGAGCCACTGCAGAGGAATGGCGGCGAGCGCGAGGGAGCTGAGAATAAGGATCCAGCGGGAGGCGAGATGGGGCAGGCGGCCATCCAGGCGGCGTAGCGCGAGCAAGACGAGGGCGAAGAGGATGAAGTATTGCCAGAACCAGTCGCGCGGCCATTGTTCGATCCAGTTGTAGGCCCCGCGGAGACGCTGAACCCGCTCGAGGGCGGGGTCGATGACGCCGAACCAGGGTTGAGGCTCACGGGCGCCGGGACCGAGCCAGGCGGAGAGGGCGAGGAGCGCGGCGGAGGAGGCGACAGCGAACAGGAGGGGGCGGCGGAGCTCATTCATCCAGAAAGAGAGCAGGAGCATGGCGGCCCAGACGGGAGCGGTGGTGGTGGGGTGGTAGAGGGTGGCGGCGGCAATGGTGAGGATTGCGGGCTTCCAGCGATGTTGCGCGCCGAGTCCGAGGGCGAGCATGAGGAGCATCACGGCGAAGCCGCGGGGGACGGGCTCGTATTCGAAGGTAAGGACGGCGGGCCCGTTGACGACGGCGCCGAGGGCGAAACAGCCGGCGGCGGCGAGGGAGGGGAGGACGCCGAGATCGAGGCTGCGAACGAGCAGAAAAGCGCCGAGGATACCGAGAAAGCGGAAGAGAAGCTGCTGGAGGTGGAGAACGCCCTTCCAGTCCAAAGGCAGAATGGCGCGGAGGGCGAGGCTGGCTTCGTCGTAGAAGGTCCAGGTGACGTGAGCGTGGATGGCGATGGGGTCGCGGGCGAGGGCGGCGGGATCTCGGAGGTGTTCGAGGATGGGGGCGTAGATCTGAGTATCGGACTGAAGCCAGGTATGGCCGGGAAACCAGATGAAGCCGGCGAGCGCCAGAGAGGCGAGGACGAGGGCAGGAAGGATTCGCTCCGCGGTCACTGCGCGGGGGTCTTTTCGAGTTGCTGGCGCGCCCACAGGCGATCGGGGTTGAGAGCGAGGCTTTTTTCAAGCGCCTGCCGAGCCTCGGCGTTGCGGTTGAGTTTTCTCAGGATGAGTCCCTTCCAGAACCAGGCGTCGGCGGACTTGGGGTCGAGTTGCAGTGCCTTTTCGATATCGGCGAGGGCTTTGTCGGCCCCGCCGCCGAAAGAGGGGGGCAGATAGTAGTTGCCGACGGCGTGACTCAACCAGGCGGCGCTGGATTTGGGATCGAGTTCAAGGGCGCGGTTCACTTCTTCGAGTGCGCACTTGCCGTACTTGAGGCCGGCGAGGACGTTGGCGGGGATGACCTGGCCGCAGAGGGCGCCGAGCAGGCGGTGGGCTTCGGCGGACTTGGGCTGGATCTCGACGAGGCGCTCAGCGTGGCGGATGCCTGCTTCGGCGGCTCCTCGGGCGGCGTTGCGGTCGCGGAGTTCGAGCAGGACTTCGGCGCGCGCGAGTTCGGCTAGGGCGGCGCGGAACAGGCTTGCCGCGTCGCCGGGCTTGGCCTGAACCAGCGCCGCGGCGGACTCAGCAAGTTTGTCGAGCGAGGCGCGATCCTGCTTATTCCGGGCCGTGTTGATGTCGGGAGGGAGAGCGGGCGCAAGAAGGAGAGAGAGCGAAGCTGCGATTGGCGAGATCATGCGGCGAAATCAACATTGTATCGGGACG
This sequence comes from uncultured Solibacteraceae bacterium, assembly GCA_964461075.1. GTDB lineage: Bacteria > Acidobacteriota > Terriglobia > Bryobacterales > Bryobacteraceae > JACADU01. The sequence goes on from CAYWST010000054.1 coordinate 1,653, forward strand.
GGGTTGGACCTGCCAGCAAGGGACTTTATCGCCGCCACCACCACCAGGCGCCGTAGGCGAGCGCGGCGAGCAGGGCGAGTTTCAGCAGCTTCCCGGCCACCTGCGAAACGAGCCACCACGCCAGTTCCTTGTCGGTCGGGGTGACAACGGACGGGGACTTCTGCTTCCCGCTCACTGCTTGAGGTGGAGAACCCAGTCGCCTTCACCGGGTAGATTCAGTTCGATGTCGCGAGCGGGCTTGAGGGCGACGGGTTCGGCGGCGGCGCCGGTGCGGGGGTCGATCCAAAAGGCCTGGACGCCCTGAGCCCAGGCGGAAAGATCGAGGCGGAGAAGCGGCCCTTGGGGAACATAGACCAGAGCCTCCATGCCCTGGGTGGTCCGGGCGGCGGCGACGAAGTTGGAGTAGCCGGCATCGACAGGATTGGCGCGCACGAGTTCGGGCGCGGGGCGGAGGGTCCACCACTTGAGGCGGTCGAAGACATCGCGGAGAACCTTCATTTGCGCCCCGCCGGGATACTTCAGACAGACTGAGACGGGATCGCCCTCGCCGCTGCCCGAGTGATTCAGGGGGACGGCGCGCTCGCGCAGCCACGGCCAAATGCCGTGCGCGCCGTAGGTGACGCCCGCCACGGGCGCCAGCAGCAGGCTCGTGTAGGCGGCGCGGCGGACGTGATACTCGGTGATCAACTGCCGGCTGCGGTAGGACAGGTGGGCCTCGTAGTTCGGCTCGGCGTCGATCACGGGCCGTGGCGGGTCGAGTTGCGCGCCCTTGGGCATTTCCTCGATCTGCCACTTCCATTTGCGCGGATCCTGGCCGTGGCCGGACTGGTAGGTGATGAAATCGAGCCAGGGTTCGTCCTTGAGCGCGGGCCAGGGGTCCTGCATCCCGCGGGGATGAAGCGTGACCGGGCGGCGGGTGACGCCGGTGAAGACGCCGCGGCCGATCTCGCGCCAGCGCTGCGCCTTCTCCTCCCGATAGTCCCCGTCGCCGCCGAGCATCCACAGGGCTCCATAGGCGGCATACCGCGCGTTGAGATACGAAGCCAGTTGGATCGATTGCGGGACGTCGAGAACGATGCCGGGACTCTCATCGCCCTTGGAAGAGAGCGCCCACAGCATCACGGGCACGGGCACGAGTCCATGAGCGCGGATGGCCGCGACGCGCCGGTCCATGCGGGCGAAGAAGGCGGGGTCGACGACAACCTTGCCCTCTTCGAGCCGAAACGCCTTGCGGCCCTGCTCGTCGGCATAGCAGGCGCGCCATTGCGTCAGAACGAACTGGATGGCCGTGAATCGCTGCCGGAATCTCGCGGTGAGGTAGTCTTCCCATTCCTTTTCAGCGGCCAGCAACGCGCCGTTCCAGGCCGTATCAGCGAGCCAGAACCAGGGTTTGCCGCCCGGGTGCTCGAAATGACGGCGGGAGGCGGCGATTCGAGGCGCGCCTTCATGGTCGAGATCGGTGGCCCCGGCGACTCCGGAGGCGGTGAAGCGTCCCGCCTGGCCGCCCAGGGAGACTTTGTACTCGTAGGCGCCGGCCATCTCGGGCGAGTAGCGAAGCCGCCAGGTTCGGCCGCCATCCCAGAACAACGGAATTGTATGTTTTCCGCCGGCGGGAGTCCGGATCTCTGCTGTGACGCCGGCCTCAAGCGGCGAAGCGGTTTCGGGCCCCTCGAAGCGGGCCTCGAACAGCCCGTGAACGGGAGCATGGCGCTGCTCCGGCGGGGCCATCGCCGCCGCCAGCAGAAGCCGCCTGCGGTTGATCATCATTGCGCCGGACGCGGACGCGGCGTGGCGTCGCCTTCAGTCAGCTTCATGGTCCACTTCACGGCTTCAAGCCACATCTTCTGAATGTCCGGACGGTTCCAGGATTCCTCCGTGTGGCCGAGCGACGAATAAAAGACTCTCCCCTTGCCGAAGTTGCGAACCCAGGAGACGGCGAAGTCCTTGTCCTGACGCTTGACGCCTCTCCGGGTCATGTCGAGTTTCGATTCGTCCATGCGCATCAAAACGCGGACGCGGTCGCGGGAGAAGTCTCTGGCCTGATAGATCTCGTCATACACGCTGAACTCGCGCGGGAAGTGCTTGACGATGGGGTGGGCGGAGTCCTCGATGATCATCGGAGCGTTGAACGTATTCCAGGGGTGGCCGTCGAAGTAGCCGCCCACCATCTCGCCGTACTCGGGCCACTTATAGAAGGTGTCTGGCGCGGAGTGGACGCCGATGAATCCCTTGCCGTCATCCTTGACGAAGGCCATGAGGGCGGCCTTCTGTTCGTCGTCCATATCGAGTTCACCGGTGGTGTAGAAGGCGATGGCGTCGAAGAAGTCGAGGTTCTTCGCGTTTCCGGTGAGCTTCTTCTTGGTGATGAGCTGGGTGTCGGTCTTGAAGTACGTATCCCAGAGGCCGCTCTCCTGGCCGAGTTTCCAGAGGACGCCCATGCCGTGCGAGGTGGCGTCGTGCTGGAAGCCTTTGACGGCTCCGATGACGAGGAGTCTCTTCTTCCGGGGCGGCTGGGCGCCGCCCTGCTGGCCGAAGCAGCGGAGAGCGAAGGGCGCAAGGAATGCGGCGGAAAGGGTGAGTGCAAGGAGGGACTTCTGGAAAGATTTCATGGCGGAAAACGGGCCTTTGCGCCCACATCATATCACCGGGCCGGCGATCGTCAGGCATTGAGAGGCGAGACGCGAACCTGCACTTCGATCGCTTCCTGGCCGCCGCCGCGCGTGATTCCGCGGAGCGGGGTAACGTCGCCGTAGTCGCGCCCCCACCCGATGGTGACGTGGCCGTCGGAGGGGATGACGTTATTGGTGGGATCGAAGTGAACCCATCCGGCGCCGGGGACGAATGCGGCCACCCAGGCATGGGAGGCCTCCGAACCGTGATAGTTCTCTCCGCTGCGAAGGTACCCGCTCACATAGCGCGCGGCCAAGCCGAGCGAGCGCAGGGCGCCGATCATGAGATGGGCGAAGTCCTGACAGACGCCGGCGCGCTTGTGCAGCACCTCGAGAACCGGGGTGTCGATGGTGGTGGATTTGGGCTCGTAGCGGAACTCGGAGCGGATTCGGGCCATCAGCGCGAGCAGCGCGTCGAGCAGGGGCCGGCCGGGAGTGAAGGTGGGCCGGGCGTATTCGGCCAGCTCATGGGCGCGGGTCACATAGGGCGAATCCCAGGTGAACTCGCAGGCGGCGAGGCACTCGTGGTCCGGCTGCGCAGAGAGCAACTCGCGGGTTTCCTCCCACGAAAGAGAGAGCCCGAGTTCTTCCTGCCGCGGCGTCACCTCCACGATGCTGGATGCGCGGACGGTGAGCAGGTCGTGGGGCTCGAAGATGGAAATGGTGGTGACGCGGTTACCGAAATAGTCCTTGCGCGAGGCGACCGCGGCGGGCTCCGGGGAGACGTCGAGAGAGGAGGAGCGCAGAAACTGCCATGGCAACTCGCGGGGCGTGAGGCGGGCTTCGTTGACGCTTTTGGCGACGGGCTGGGGGTAGGTGTAGGTGGTGGTGTGGGTGACCCGGTAGATCATCGCGGTCTCACAAAGAGGAGATCATTCTCGAAGGAACGAGGTGCGTCAGGTACTTTGCCGTGAGGGCGTCGGAAAGATCGAGCAGGTCATACTGCAGGCCGTCGAGCAGGGTCTCAAGTTCCGGCCGGCGGCCGTCCGCGTCCAAGGCGGCGAGATCGTCCAGACGAGCCAGGCGGACTGTGGTGAGAGCCTTGAGGGCGATGCGCTGTTCGAGCGGGTAACGGTTCACAGAGTCCCGCTCGGGGAGCTTTTGCACGTGTTCCGACAAACCGGCGATCTGGAATCCGACGGACCTCGGATTGGATTCGTCGGCGAGCAGCAGATCGAGAACAAGCGCGGGGCGCAGATCCGTCATGTATCGGGTGCGGTAGGTGATGGAGCTATCGGCGATCTGAAGGAGCGCCTGGAGAAAGAGTGCGGGCTCAGGCGGAGCTTCAGCCAGAGCGTGCCGCAGGAGGAAGCTCGTCTGGAGTCCCCGCTCGAGGCGGCGGCCGATGTCGAGGAAGCGCCAGCCCTGGCCCCTGGTGGTGTTCTCCATGGCGAGCCCGGCGAAGGCGGAGAGCGTCAGGATGACGCTGTCGAGAAGGCGCATCGCCTCGGCGAGGCGCTGATCGGGCCCCATGGGTGCGGTGTGCGAGAACTCCGACTCCAGTTGCTGCAGGACGCGCCAGGTGTCGCCGGACAGGCGTTCCTTGAGGTGCCAGGCGACGCGGCGGACCTGTTTGAGATTCCAGCCGAGCCCGGTGACGCGGGTGGAGTCGTAGACCACCTCGGTCAGGAGGCGCTCCAGATGACGGCGCTGCTCGTTCAGCGAGACGCCAAGGATTTCGAACGGCAGGTTGCGAAAGGCGACCTGCATGCGAATGGCCGTATCGAGCGAAGTCTGCTGTCCGAAGTCCTCTTCTCCCGAGAGGGCGGGCAGCATGACACGGGCCTGGCGGACGGAGGACTCCACGCGCTCGGCGTAGCGGCCGAGCCAGAAGAGGTTGTCGGCGACCCGGCTGGGCAGATCGCTTCCGGTGCGGCTCGACGCGGCGGTGTTTCTGGCGGGTCTCGGCACGGCGGAGACCGCATGGTCGGTCTCTCCCATGACCCAGGTATCTTTGCTGCCGCCGCCCATCTGAAGCGAGACGACGAGAGAATCGCTTCTGGACGAGACGCGAGTGAGCCCGCCGGGCATAACGGAATAGCCGCCGCCGTTCCAGGCCGCGAAGACGCGCAGAACGATATGGCGCGGGGTCAACCCGCGCCCGGACCAACAGGGCGCGACCGAGAGAGCGACTTTCTCCTGGGCCACGAAATGTTCGGGGCGCGCTTCGATTTCGCGCCGGATCTGCTGAAGATCGTCACGCCCCAACTCGGCTCCGAAAACGGCGCGCCGGTCGTAGCGAGGGAACGCGGGCTTGATGACAAGCTCATCGAGGTGATCGAGAACATAGCGGCGGGGCTCCTCCTGACCGCACCACCAGGTGGCGACGGAAGGCATGAGGAGGTCTTCGTGGAGAATCGCGCGGCACAGTTTCGAGAAGAAGGCCATATACGCCGCGCTCTGCATGAGTCCGGCTCCGAGCGTATTGGCGATGGTGATCTTGCCGCCCCGGGCCGCCTGGACGAGGCCGGGCACCCCAAGCACGGAGTCGCTTCGCAACTCCAGCGGATCGCAGAAGCTGTCGTCCTGCCGGCGCAGGATGAGATCGACGGGCTCCAGGCCGGCTAGGGTCTTAAGAAAGACGCGGTCGCCGCGCACGGTGAGGTCGGCGGATTCCACCATCGGGAACCCGTAATGCATCGCGAGAAAGGCGTGTTCGAAGTACGTTTCATTGTGCGGGCCGGGCGTGAGCAGGACGGCGCGGGGCGCGGACTTTTGTCCGGGCGCGAGACTGAGCAGGGCGTCCCGGGTAGTCTGGAAAAAGCCGGTCAACTGCCGGACCTGGCACTGCATGAAAACGTTGGGGAGCGTGCGTGCGCTGACCAGGCGGTTCTCCAGGGCGTAGCCCATGCCGGATGGCGCCTGTGTGCGGTCCGTGAGCACCCACCAACGGCCGTCGGGCGAGCGCGCCAAATCCGCGGCGTAGCTGTGGAGATGGACCCCGGCCGGCGGCGTCACGCCCGCGCATGGGCGGAGGAAATGAGGGTTGGCGAAGAGAAGGGCCGGCGGAAGCTGGCGATCCCAAATCAGCCGCCTGGGGCCATACAAGTCCCCGAGGATCGCATTGAGCAGGGCCGCCCGCTGGGAGACAGCCCGCTCGATGAAAGCCCACTCCTGCTCGCCGATGACCAAGGGGACCGGATCCATCGGCCAGAGACGTTCCCGGCCCTGCGGGTCGCCATAGACGTTGAAGGTGATCCCGTTGTCCTGAATCAGTTCGAGACCGGCGCGCCAATGGTGGTCAAACAGATTCGGGCCCATGTGGGCGAGCGCGGCGGCGAGTTTCCGCCAGTGCCGGCGCGGCAACCCGGATTGGCGCGTGGCTTCATCCCAGCGCCCGGGTGGGGGCGCATAAGCCCACAGCGCAGCCTGCCGTTTCTCCAGTCGCAAGGTGTTTTCGTTCAACTCCCAGCCTCATCGACCCTGGTTGAGCATCTCTATTTCATCACGAACCCGGTGTTTCGAAGATCGAGCGTCGACGGGAATTCGGGATTCACTTCGAGCCGCGGGACATCGACCGGTCCTGGAGTGTGCCCGAAGGGGAAGAACCGCGCGGCGCGGCGCGATTCGGCCTCATTCGCGTTGACGGGAAACGTCTCATAGTTTCGTCCTCCGGGATGCGCGGCATGGTAGGTGCAGCCGCCGATTGAGCGGCCGGCGACCATGTCCACCACGTCGAACACGAGCGGGGTATGGACCGGGATCGTCGGGTGAAGACAGCGCGGCGGCTGCCAGGCGCGGAAACGGACGCCGCAGACGAATTCGCCGTGCGCGTTGCCCGGTCTCAGCGGCAGCCTGCGGCCGTTGCACGTCACCTGATAACGCTCGCTGATGAGCCCTTTCACGTAGACCTGCATCCGTTCGACGGAAGAGTCGACAAAACGCGTGGCGCCGCCGAGACCGGGCTCTTCGCCGAGCACGTACCAGGGTTCGATCGCCTGTCTCAGCTCGACTTCAATGCCCTCATAGCTGACCCGGCCGTAGACCGGGAAGCGGAACTCGACGTGCGGGGCGAACCACGCGGTTTCCAAGGCGTATCCGGCGCGGCGGATCTCTTCGAGCGCCTTTCCGAGATCGCGTTCCACGAAGTAGGGCAGCAGGAACTGATCATGCAGGCGGGTCCCCCACCGGATCGGGCGCTGATCATAGGGTTGGCGCCAGAACCAGGCGACCAGACAGCGGACCAGAAGCTGCTGGGTGAGGCTCATCCGCGCATGGGGCGGCATCTCGAAAGCGCGCATCTCGACGAGGCCCAGGCGGCCGGTGGCGCTGTCGGGCGAGTAGAGTTTATCAATGCAGAACTCGGCGCGGTGGGTGTTCCCGGTGACATCCACGAGCAGATTGCGGAAGATGCGGTCCACGAGCCAGGGCGGGCAGTCTCCTGAGGCCTCTTTCGAGAGCAACTCCATGGCGATTTCGAGTTCGTAAACGGCGTCGGCGCGGGTTTCATCGACGCGGGGCGCCTGGCTGGTGGGCCCGATGAACACGCTCGAGAACAGGTAGGACAGAGATGGATGGTTGAGCCAGAAGGTGAGGAACGACTTGAGGAGGCCGGGCCGGCGGAGGAAAGGGCTGTCGGCAGGCGTCGGGCCGCCAAGGACCAGGTGGTTGCCGCCGCCGGTGCCGGTGTGCCGGCCGTCGAGCATGAACTTCTCCGTACCGAGACGGCAGAGGCGGGCCTCTTCGTAAAGCGCGGATGTGTTCTCGACGAGTTCGCTCCAATTCGCGGCAGGGTGGATGTTGACTTCGATGACGCCGGGGTCGGGGGTGACCTTGATCTGTCTGAGCCGCGGGTCGAAGGGCGGTTTGTAGCCTTCGATCAGAATCGGAGTTTCCAGCAGCGCGGCGGTGTCCTCGATGGCGGCGACGAGTTCGACGTAGTCGTCGGCGGAAGCGACGGGCGGCATGAAGACGTGGAGCCTGCCGGCGCGGGCCTCGACGGCCAGAGCGGTCCGGATCACAGGCTCGTTGGGGTCGTTCGGCAGTTGGACGGGCTGCTCGGTGACGCGCCTTCGGCGGCGGCCGTTCTCGGCATTTCCAGGGGGAACCATCCGTTGGGGAACGGGCAGGGCGCCACGAGGCGCCATCGGGTCAACCGTCCAGACCTGCTGGCGGTGTTGCGGCGGCGCCCAGGGAAGACTGGGCAGCGGGAGTCTGAGACCGATGGGCGAATCGCCGGGGATCAGGTAGAGGAAACGGGAGCGGAGCATCCAGAGGCCGGTTTGCCACTCGGGCCCGCTCCTGCCGGAGATGCGCTCAAGCGGGAGGACGAAGCCGGCGGGTTGTCCGAGCCCGCGCTCGAAGACGCGGCGGAGGCGCTCCCGTTCTTCCGGGTCTTCGAGCCGGTTGTCCGAAGGGTCGAGGTTCCGCGGCAGCAGCCCCTCTTTGTGAGCGTACTCGTAAGGATCCTCATAGGCGGCGATGACGGCGCCCGGGGATACTTTCAGACGGGCGGCCAGAGCTTCGGCAAACTCGCGCGCATCGGTGGAGTCAAAGCCATGGTCGCGATCCAGGCCGGCGACCCATTGGGGGTCTTGCCAAAGGGCGACGCCGTCTGTCCGCCAATAGCAGGTAAAAGCCCACCGGGGGAGCGACTCGCCGGGATACCATTTGCCTTCGCCGAAGTGAAGCAGGCCGCCGGGCGCGAAGCGGTCGCGGAGCCGCGCCATGAGATCTCCAGCCAGGCGCCGTTTGTTGGGCCCGAGCGCGGCGGTGTTCCACTCCTCGCCATCCATGTCGTCGATGGAGACGAATGTCGGCTCGCCTCCCATGGTGAGGCGGACATCGCCCGCGGCGAGATCGGCGTCCACCTTCCGGCCGAGTGCGCAGATGCGGCTCCACTCCTGGTCCGTATAGGGCTTGGTGACACGGGGATCCTCATGAATCCGCGTGACGCGCATCTCATGGCTGAAGGCGACCTGGCAGGGGCTGACGCCGCCTGTCACGGGCGCGGCGGACGCGGGCTCAGGCGTCGCGGCAAGGGGGATGTGGCCTTCGCCCGTGAGCAGGCCGGAAGTGGGGTCGAGCCCTACCCATCCCGCGCCGGGCAGATAGACCTCAGCCCATGCATGCAGATCGGTGAAGTCCTCGGCGGCGCCCGCCGGGCCTTCGAGCGGTTTCACATCGGGCTTCAGTTGAATCAGGTAGCCGGAGACAAAGCGTGCGGCAAGTCCGAGGCGCCGCAGCAGCGCGATCAGCAGCCACGCGCTGTCGCGGCAGGAACCGCTCGAAAGCTGCAGGGTCTCGTCGGGAGTCTGGATGCCGGGCTCCAATCGAATCAGGTAGCGGATCTCCTGATTGAGCCGGCGATTCAGGTTGACGAGGAATTCGATCGTTTTGCGCTCGCTCCGGTCGATTCGCGCCAGGTACGATTCGAAAGCCGGCCCTGCAGGCGCCTGCTCGAGGAAGGGCTGCAGTTCCCGCCGCTGCCAGTCTTCGTACTCAAACGGGAAGTGCTCGGCGTGCGGATCGAGGAAGAAATCGAACGGATTGACGACCGTCATGTCGGCCACCAGGTCCACTTCGACGGAGAACCGGCGCGTCTGCGCGGGAAAGACCAGGCGCGCCAGGAAGTTTCCCTGCGGATCCTGCTGCCAGTTGATGAAGTGCTCTTCGGGTTCGATGCGGAGCGAGTAACTGAGAATCGGGGTTCTGGAATGGACGGCGGGACGAAGCCTGACGATCTGAGGCGAGAGAGTGACGAGCCGGTCGTATTCGTAGGCGGTTTTGTGGTGGAGGGCGACGCGGATGCTCACGCCGAGACCTCAAGACCCGGCGGCCGGTGAGTAAAAAAGTCCAGGCTCACGGCATCGCCGACGTTGTTCATCCGGACCTGCAGGTCGTCGAGGAACTCATGGAGGCCGCTTCGAAGGATCCCATCGACGGAGGCGTAATTCAGATGCGCCTCGAGCATGCCCATCAGTTGCTCGCTCCGGTATCTGAACGAGCCGTGCGGCGTTCCGGTGATTTCGTGGAGGCTTCTTTGGGCGCGATGGACGCAGTAGCGAATGGCCCGGGGGAATTCGGCGTCCATCACGAGGAACTCGACGATTTGTCGGGGCGAGATCCTGCCGTACTTCTTGCGGTACATCTCGAATCCGCTCAGGCATTTCAGGACCGCGGACCAGAGAACGTCATCGTAGGGGGTGCCGACATCGGCCACCGAAGGAAGCAGCATGAAGTACTTGACGTCGAGAATCCGGGAGGCCTTGTCGGCGCGCTCGAGTTCGCGTCCGGCGCGGAGGAAGTGCCAGGCCTCGTCGTGAGTCATGGTGGTGTCGGTGATGCCCTGAAACAGGTGGCAGGCCAGCCGGATGTTGCGGAAGAACTCGTGGAGCGAATCGGCTGGAGGGCGAACGCCGTTGGCGGGAGTCATCAGATACATCGAGTTGACCTGCTCCCACATCTCCGAGGAAATGGTTTCGCGGACGCTGCGGGCGTTTTCACGCGCTGCGCGGATGCAGGAGGAGATCGAATTGAGGTTCTGGGGGTCGAAGGAGAGGAACTCGATTACTTTCGCCTGCGTAGGCGCCCCGTACCGTTCCTTGAAGATGGCGGCGTCGCCGCTGGCGTGAATGAGGGAGTCCCACTGGCTCACCGGGTCGAGCGGCATGTCGAGTTGCAGGTGGAGACCGACACCGATGAATCGGGCGAGATTCTCGGCGCGTTCGATGTATCGCGCCATCCAGTAGACGGAGGAGGCGACACGGCTCAGCAGGGGGCGCTTATCGCTCATGGCTCCGCGCCTCCATCAGCGCCGGAATCGGCGAGAACCCAGGTGTCTTTGCTCCCGCCGCCCTGAGAGGAATTTACAACCAGCGAGTCTTTCTTAAGCGCGACGCGGGTCAATCCGCCCGGCAGCACATAAATGTCTTTGCCGTAGAGAACATAGGGACGCAGATCGACATGCCTGCCTTCCACCCGGCCGTCGATAAGGGTCGGGACGCGGGAGAGCCCGAGGGTCGGCTGGGCGATGTAGTTGCGCGGATTGGCTTCGATCTTGGCGGCGAACTCGGCCCGCTGGGCTTCCGACGAGTGCGGGCCGACGAGCATGCCGTACCCGCCGGCTTCATTGGCGGCCTTGACGACGAGTTTGTCGAGGTTATCGAGGACATGTTTGCGGTCCGCGCCGCGCCAGCAGAGGTAGGTAGGCACATTGGGCAGGATCGGATCCTCGCCTTCGTAGTAGCGGATCATGTCGGGGACATAGGCGTAGACGACCTTGTCGTCGGCTACGCCGTTGCCGGGGGCGTTGGCGAGGGCCACCTTCCCGGAGCGGTAGGCTTCCATGAGGCCGGGGACGCCGAGCAGGGAATCCGGGCGGAAGGTCTTGGGATCGAGGAAGTCGTCATCGATGCGGCGATAGATGACGTCGATTCTTCTGGCGCCCCTGGTGGTTTGCATCCAGACGCCGCGGCGGTCCGCGACCACATCGGAGCCCTCCACCAGTTGCACGCCCATCCGTTGGGCGAGAAAGCTGTGCTCGAAATAGGCGGAATTGTAGATGCCCGGCGTGAGGAGCGCGACGGTGGGGTCGCCGGCGAACCCGGGAGCGAGGGATTGAAGCATCTCGAGGAGCCGGATGGGGTACTCTTCGACAGGCCGGACCTGCAATCCTTCAAAGACGATGGGGAACGTCCGCTTGAGCACGTCGCGATTCTCGAGCACGTAGGAGACGCCGGAGGGAACACGCAGGTTGTCCTCGAGGACGTACATCTGGCCGTCGCGGTCGCGCACGAGATCCGTTCCGGTGATGTGGCACCAGACCCGGCGGGGCGGATTCATTCCATGGCATTGCGGGCGGTAGGACTTGGCGGAGAGGATTACCTCTTCGGGGATGACCTTGTCCTTGAGGATCTTCTGATCGTGATAGATGTCGTCGAGGAACTCGTTGAGGGCATGGACCCGCTGGCGCAGGCCGCGCTCAAGCCAGGCCCACTCTTTGGCGGGGACGATCCTGGGGATCAGGTCGAAGGGGAAGATCCGTTCGGTTCCGGCAGCGTCGCCATAGACATTGAAGGTGATGCCCATCTGGAGCAGTTGCTGCTCGGCGGCGCGTTGACAGCGCTCCAGTTGCGCGTCGTCGACCGACTTGAAAGTCTCTACCAGGAGCTTGGCGTGAGGCCGCGGCGCGCCGGATTCGTCGAGCAACTCGTCATAGAAGCCGTTTGACTGATAGTGGTGGAATCGCACGCGATCGCTCCGGAGCGGATTTCCTTATTCTGGCAAACGGGTCTTCCTCTGGCTCATTGAAAGATCTTATGGGGCTGATAGGGACAAGTTGCGCGGAATGAAACAGATCTGCCACGTTATGGCCGCCGGGGGCGAATCAGGAAGCCTGTCCCATCCTTGGGCGGTTTGACACTTCTTTTGCGCGCTCCCTACAATCAGAGTGGAAGAGCGCGGCCTGAGCCTCGAGCCGGGCTGAACGGCCGTCCAACCTCCCGGCTCAGGCCGGAAGCAGGAGAAACCAGATGAATTTCCGTCCATTGCACGACAACATCCTTGTGGAACGTGTGGAAGAAGGAGAGTCGATGATCGGCGGGATCATCATTCCCGACTCCGCCAAAGAGAAGCCTCAGCAGGGCGTCGTCATCGCCGCCGGCCCAGGCAAGCTGATGAAGGACGGCAAGCGCGCCTCTCTCGATGTGAGTTCCGGGGACAAGATTCTGTTCGGGAAGTACTCCGGCAGCGAAGTCAAGGTCAGCGGCAAGGAGTATCTGATTCTGCGTGAATCGGAAGTCCTCGCGGTCCTGTCGTAATCAATCGCCAGCCGGGTAGAGTATAGAGCCTTCAGGAGTATTCGCACAGACATGAACAAGCACCTTTGGATTCGCCGTGCGCTTGGAGCGGCTGCATTCGCGATTCTCACCATCCCAGCCGCGGCCCAGGTCAAAGTTGGCGTCGTCAACCTCCAGAAGGCGCTCCAGGACACCGCCGAGATCAAACAGGCTGAGGCAGACCTGAAGGCGCGCTTCGGCCCGCGGCAGGAAGAGATCGCGGCGATGGAGAAGGAGATCGCCAAGCTCAGCCAGGAGGCGGAAGCCAACCAGGCGAAGTACAACGAACAGGCGATGGCCGAACTCGTCGCGCGTATTCAGACCAAGCAGCGGCAGTATCAGCGGAACAGCCAGCAATTGCAGGATGAGGTGAACCGGGAGCGGCAGGACATCCTGGCGCGCGTCGGCAAGAGATTCCAGGAAGTGGTGAAGAAAGTCGCTGAAGAGAAGGGCCTGGACTTTGTGGTGGACATGAACAACCTGCTGTTCAACAAGCCGGCGCTGGACATCTCGGCGGAGGTCACGGCCGCCTACGACAAGACGTACCCGGCGAAGCAGTAGCGGCGCGGGAACCGGATCGCGGGCCGTTGAGTCCAAAGAGCCAGCGATGAACGGATTGTGGTGAACAGGCAATGACCGGTTTCCTTGACAACTACGGTCAATCGGACGCCCGCCGCGAGCGGAGCGTCAAGCGGATCGCCGGCGGTTTGCTGCTCGCGGTGGCGCTGATTTTCGGAGGCTGGCTCTTCTTCAAGGACTTCCCGGAGAAACGGCAGGTGAGCCGGTTTTTCGACCTGGTGCGGGCGGGCAGCTACAACGAGGCCTACCGGATGTGGGGCTGCGACCCCGCCAGGCCATGCCGGGACTATAACCTGGAAAAGTTTCTCGAGGACTGGGGTCCGAAGAGCCCTCACGCCAGCCGGATCAGGTCCTCGATGAAAGTGAGGCGGACGCGCTCGTGTGACGCTGGGATCATATCGGTAGTGGAGTTCGCGCCGGGCGACGAAGTCTTTCTTTATGTCGACCGGGCCAACCGGCAACTCAGCTTTAGTCCCTGGGGCTACTGCATGGACGCAGCGGGCCGGAACACGAATTTCTGGGACCGGTTCTTTCCCTGATCCCGTCTCCTGACTTGTGAGGTTGCATCCACTCTTTCTCCTCTCCCTTGCGGCTGCGGCCGCTGTCCCGCCACAGACGGAGGGATTCCGGTCCATGTACAACCTGGACTACGAGCGCGCCCTCCAGTTCTTCGAGTCGGCGGTTCGGGCGAATCCGGATGACCCGGAGCGATGGAATCATCTGGGGCAGGCGATTCTTCACCGGTCGCTGTTTCGCGGCGGGGCGCTGGACAGCGACATCTTTACAATGAACGAGTCGTTTCTCAAGCGGCCGGCGGTTGCCATGCCTCCGGCCGACGAGAAACGCTTCGTGGAAGCCATCACAACGAGCCTCCGTCTGACGCAGATGCGGCTGAGGAAGGATCCTCTGGACCGTGTGGCTCTTTACGCTCAAGGTGTGGCCTATGCGCACAGGGCGCAGTATTTCCTTCTGGTGAAGAAGGCGAACCTCGACGCTCTGCGGGATGGGACGCGGAGCCGGAAGGCGCATAACCGGTTGCTGGAACTCGACAGTACGATGGCCGACGCCAAGCTGATTCCGGGAATGCACGAATACGTCATGGGCAACCTTCCCCGCTGGGTGAAAGCGCTGATCTTCCTCGCGGGCTTCAGCGGCGACAAATCGAAGGGAATCAGCTATATGACCGACGCGGTGAAGAACGGCCAGAAGACGGGAGTGGAAGCGCGGGTCTTGCTAAGCCTGATTTACTCGAGGGAGAAGCAGCCGGATAAGAGCCTGCCGCTGGTCAAGGAGTTGATTGAGGCGTTTCCAGGCAACCACCTGTACCGGGCGGAGGAGGCGCTGCTGCTGGCTGCGGCGGGCAGGAAGGACGACGCTATCTCCGTTGTGCAGAACCTGGAGCGGCTCAAGCGTGAAGGCGATGCGAACCTGCGCCTGATGTCTCCGGAGGGGATCGCCAGGCTACGCCGTGCGGTCGAGGCGCGTGGAGGGAAATCGAAAGGATGAGCGCGGCGGGCCAGTCTTCCGATTCGCTGCGGGCGCTGCTGAAGGGCGACGAGTCGGCGATGGAGCTGGATGAAGCGGCGCTTGAATTGGCGCGGGTGGAAACAGCGGGGTTGGACGCGGCGCGCACGCTGGCGACGCTGGATGAATGGGCGGCGGCGATCTCCGGGCGGCTCGCGCCGTCGGCGGGCGGGGCCCAGTACCTTTCCGTGCTGCACACCTTCCTTTTTGACGAGCTGGGGTTCCAAGGCGATCGGGAAACGTATTATGCGCCGGCGAATTCGTGCCTGGATCAGGCGGTGATCCGTCGAAGAGGCCTGCCGATTACGCTCTCGGTCATCTATCTCGAGCTCAGCCGCAGGTTGTTGCGGCCGGTGTACGGCATCGGTCTGCCCGCGCACTTCGTCTGCCTGTACAACGACGGCCTCGTGAAGGTCTTTGTCGACGTCTTCGAACGGGGGCGCTTGATGACGGAAGACGATGCGCTGGGGCTGGTGGAACGGGCGACCGGCCGGCGGACGAGCGCTCATCCGCTCCTGTTCGCGCCGGCCACCAAGAGTGAGATCCTCACGCGAATGATCCGGAATCTGAGGAACGCCTATACGTTGACGGGCGACATCGCCAGGTTGTCGGCTCTCGATGCGCTCGAAGCCGAGGCCCGCGAGTCATAGCAGCCGCAGAAACGCCGCAAAGGAAAGCGAGCCCCCGATCACCGCCGCCCATCCCCAGGCGCGCGCCGCGGGCAGTTTCCACCACATCACCAACCCGGTCAGCACCCAGGCGAGCATTGACAGGCAAACCAGATCCACGACGGCGGCCCACAGATTATGAAGCCCGCCGTTTTCGAAGCCGCCTTTGGCGTGAATGCCGGTCAGCACATGATCCCATCGAAACCGTTTATCCTCGGCGACGAGGCGTTTGGAACGGATGAAGTATTTGAGCTGGGTGCTCTTCCAGAAGCTGTGCACGTAGACGTTGATCTGATCGGGACCCTGGCGGTAAACGCCGAATGCGCCCTCGATGCCTGTATCGGCCAGGATCCTGGCGCCGATTGGCCGGAGATCGCCGGAGGCGGGTACTTCGATGTGGTAAGAGCGCTCGAATCGGGGATACCAGTTGGGCAGTCCTTTGGCTTTGTCGAGATTCTGGAAAAAATCATTGTGGCTGAAGGGAATTGAGCTGACGGCGTAAACCAGGAACCACGGCAGGAGGGCGAGTCCGAGATACAGGTGTGCGCGGCGGCAGAAGTAGAGCCAGTTCATCAGAGCACCGCCGCCAGGAATGCAAACAAGGATAGGCCGATAGCCAGACTTGTCCAGCCCCATGCGCGAGCCGCCTTCATCTCCCACCACATCCAAAGGCCGGAGAGAGCCCAGAACAGCATCGCGGCGATGAAGAAGTCGACCGAGAACGCCCAGGCGTCCTCAACTGCGTAGGGATGCTGGAAACCCCGTCGACGGTGCATCCGCTCGAGAAAGGCCGCGCCGCCGCCGGCCTGCCGCTCAACGGTCAGGGTCCCGTCCGCGATTGTGTAGGTCAGTCTGATTGGCTGAAAAGGCAGATTGCGCAGGATAACCAGTTTCCCGTCGCGAAGCGTCGCCTGGTGGGCCCCTTCCATGTTGAGACTCGCAAGAATCTGGGCCGCCATCTGCGGGGCGTTGGCGGCGGGAGGGAAGAGGCCGTCGTAGCCGCTTCGCGAGACCAGCTCCCAGGAAGGGGGCGCGGGAGGATCGCCGCGAAACCAGGTCCTGTGGTTCATCACCATCGTGGATAGGGCGTACATGAGGACCCAGGGACCGAGAAACAGCGCCAGATACAGATGGGTCCGGCGGAGAAATCTGGAAAACACAGTCTGACCAGTCTATCGCGGCAGGGTGCAAGGCAAGTACAATGCCAGTAAGTGATACCGTTGGAAGCGCCAGAGCTCGAGGCCCGTCTCGCACAGTTCAATCGGCTGATGCAGGATCTACTCAAAGGTAGGATCCAGCGCAATACCTTCCAGTCCTGGGAAGTCGACATTCTCCTCGATATCGAGTCCTGTGAACTCAAGGACTCTAGCCGCCGTGAGGTCCTTCGCCGTTACCAGAAGGCCGCCAACCGCTACTTCGAGCGGGGCGGGCGCACGCTGCTGAAGCTTTCCGAGTATCTCGACAAGAAGCACAGAGCGGTCTTGGACGAAGGCGACGACGAATAGACACGCCGGCGCAAAGCTGGATTGAAAGGATTTGCCGAGATGATGAACGCCAGATGGACGGCAATTGCGCTTGCCATGAGTCTCCAGGCGGGCGGGGTGGACGTGAAGCACTTCGCAAGGATGGAGTACCGGTTCACAGGGCCCGCGAACATGGGCGGGCGGTCAACCGACGTCGAGGGCGTGCCGGGCAACGCCTCCGTGGTCTATCTGGGGACGGGCGGAAGCGGCCTGTGGAAGACCACCAACGGCGGGACCACCTGGACGCCGCTCTGGGAAAAACAGTCCAATTACTCGGTGGGAGATCTTGCCCTGGATCCGAAAAACCCGGAGGTCGTCTGGGCGGGATCGGGCGAAGCGAACATGCGCAACTCCGTGAGCTTCGGCGACGGCGTGTACAAGTCGACCGACGGCGGCAAGACCTGGAGGCATCTTGGGCTGAAGGAGACCGAGCATATCGCGCGGGTGCTTGTTTCGCCACAGGACTCCAATACGGCCTGGGTCTGCGCGCTCGGCCGTCAGGCGGGCGATAACGCCGAGCGCGGCGTCTTCATGACAACCGACGGCGGAGCCACCTGGAACAAGACGCTGTTCATCGACGAACAGCACGGATGCGCCGACCTCGACGTGAACCCGGCCAATCCCAACGTGCTTTATGCGGCGATGTGGCGTTTTCAGCGCCGGCCCTGGAATCACACCTCGGGCAGCGAAAAGTCCGGCGTCTTCAAGTCGGTCGATGGCGGCAGGACCTGGAAGAAGCTCACCGAAGGCCTGCCGAAGCTTGTGGGACGGGCGGGCGTGAAAGTTGCGCCGTCCAGGCCAGACGTGGTCTACATCGCGGTGGAATCGAAAGAAGGCACTCTCTACCGCTCCTCCGACGCCGGAGAGAAGTGGCAGGAGATGACCAAAAACCGGGAAGTGGTTTCGCGGGGCTTTTATTATGCCGACCTTCGCGTGGACCCGAAGGACGAGAACCGGGTCTACGCCATCGCCACCAGCCTGATGGTCTCCATCGATGCGGGCAAAACTTGGCGGACGATCTCCAGCCGGACGCACTCCGACTACCACAGCCTGTGGATCGACCCGCTCGATCCGAACCGGATCTGGCAGGCCAATGACGGCGGCGCGGCCGTTTCTTACGATCGCGGCGAGACCTGGGAGACGGTCAACAACATGCCTCTGGGGCAGTACTACCAGATCCACGCCGACAACCGGGCGCCCTTCTATCACGTAACGGGAGGCCTGCAGGACAACGGCACATGGACGGGGCCTTCACGGGTTCGTGAGAATTCCGGAATCCTGAATTCGCATTTTTCTATCGTCAGCTTCGGCGACGGCTTTTTTGCCTACTCGCACCCGGACGATCCGGATATGTTTATCACCGAATCGCAGGGCGGAGCGCTGGTGCTTTCCGACTATAAGTCGGGCGAGCAGCAATCGATCGCGCCGCAGGCGAAGCGCGGATTCGTGAACGAATTGAAGTACCGGTTCAATTGGAACAGCCCCATCGCCGGATCGCCGCACGCGAAGAACACGGTCTACGTTGGTTCCAACCATTTGTTCCAGTCGCGCGATTTCGGCAAGAGCTGGGAGCCGATCTCGCCCGACCTGACCACCAACAACCCCGAGAAGCTGAAGCCGGCGGGCGGACCCGTGTGGTACGACAACTCGACGGCGGAGAATCATTGCACCATCATCTCGATCGGCGAATCGCCGCGGCGGGCTGGATTGGTGTGGGTTGGCACTGACGACGGCAACATCCAGGTAACGCGGGATGGCGGCAAGTCGTGGACGAACGTGGCCCGCGCCGTGCCGGGCGTGCCCGAAGGTTCGCCGGTTTCTCACGTCGAACCGTCACGGACATCCGACGAGACCGCCTATGCGGCGTTCGACCGGCATCTGCTGGACGACTACGCTCCGCACATCTTCAAAACCACCGACGGCGGCAAGAGTTGGACCAAGCTTGTCGAGGGACTGCCGGCC
>CAYWST010000055.1:0-1894 GCA_964461075.1 uncultured Solibacteraceae bacterium
CTCCGCGGGCGATGGCCCGCAGCCTTCGGCGGCGGCCGTCGCCTGACGAGCCATTCTATGCCCCCAGCTTGAGCGTCGCCGCCCCGGCGCGTTAGCCTGAAGATTCCCCACACCACATGGCGAACATCTATCCATTGCGCGCTCTGCGCTATACCGAAAAGGCCGGTCCGCTCGATGCGGTGGCCACGCTGCCTTACGACGTGATCGGACCCGAGCTTGAGGCCGATTACCGCGCCCGCAGCCCCTACAACTTCGTCTCCCTGATTCTGCCGCACGGCGATTACGCGGGCGCTGCGGCGCGCCTCACGGAGTGGATCCGGCAAGGCGTGCTGGCGCAGGACGCCGAGGACGCTCTCTTCGTCTACGAGCAGGTTTTCCCGTCTCCCGCCGATGGCGCGATGCTCACGCGCCGCGCCTTCATCGGCCTCAGCGATACGGAGGATTACGGCAGGACGGTGTTTCGCCACGAGCGCACCATGAGCGGCCCCAAGGAGGACCGTTTCCGCCTTCTCGAAGCCACCAACGTGCAGTTCGACTCCATCTTCATGCTCTTCCCGGATACGGACGGCGCGGTGGAAGGCAAACTCGCCGCGGTTTGCGCCACGCCCCGCCATGGAGAGTATACGGACCACGAAAAGACTCTCCACCGCATTTGGCGCGTCAGTGACGCCGCCTGGATCTCGGAAGTCCGCTCGTTGATGGCCCCGAAGCCGCTCTTGATCGCCGATGGGCACCACCGCTACGAGACCGCGCTTCGCATGGGCCGGCCGAAAACTCTGATGACCTTCGTGAGCCTGCAGTCCCCCGGCTTGCGCAGCTTCGCCACCCACCGCATCGTTCACTCCGTGGAAGGCTTCTCCGATGCGGCCTTCCTCGATCAGCTCGCCTCCGCGGGCGCCGTGCGCCCGGCCGGACCTCCGGAGGAGTTCAACCAGCGCCCGTCCGGGATCATGCGGTTCGGCGTGCTGCTGGCCTCCGGCTATTACGAAGTCGTGATCCCAGGCGCGGAGAAGGAACTCAACGTGGCTTCCCTGCAGGAGCGAATCCTCACCCCGCTGCTCGGGATCACGCCGGAGGTGGTTACAGCCGGCACGAACCTGCGGTACAGGCGGACCCTCAAGGAGGCGATCGCCGAAGTCCGCGAGCAAGGCGCCCAGGTCGCGTTCCTGCTTGAAGACCTTCCCGTCGAAGACGTGGCCCGCGTCAGCTTCAGCGGCGTCTGCCTGCCGCAGAAGAGCACCTTCTTCTATCCGAAGCTCGGCAGCGGCCTCGTCCAGTATATTCTCGAATAACCGGATTGGGCATAAGATGGGTGTCAGCGAAAGTTGATGCCTATGTCCGAAACCCGACCATCTTCACCAGTCGTTTCCCGTCGCGGCTTTGTCGCCGTGACGGCGTTGTCTTCCACCAGAGTTCTTGGCGCAAATGATCGCGTCCGCCTCGGCGTGATCGGCAATGGCGGGCGAGGGCGTCATCTGATTCGTATGGCGCAGCGCGCCGGGGGTTGCGAGTTCGTCGCTCTCTCCGACGCCTGGGAGCGCCGCATGGGCGAAGCTCAGGCTGAAATTACCAAAGGCGGCGGCGGAACCTGCTCCAGGCACCAGGACTATAAACGCCTGCTCGAGAGGAAGGATATCGACGCCGTCATTGTCGCCGCCACGGATCACCAGCATTGCGCCATGACCGTCGACGCCGTGCAGGCCGGCAAAGATGTCTTCGTCGAGAAGCCGATGGTGAGCTACCCAGACGAAGGCATCGCCGTTGTCAAAGCGGTCAAGGCGTCGGGACGCGTGGTGCAGGTCGGCGTGCAGCAGAGGTCGATCTCGCATTTCATCGAAGCCAGGCAGCGGTTCTTCGAATCCGGCGAAATCGGCGAGGTCCACATGGTCCGCAC
>CAYWST010000055.1:1904-20107 GCA_964461075.1 uncultured Solibacteraceae bacterium
GCGGAGCAGCGCCCCCACGGCATGCTCCCGGATCATGGTCCGCACCTTCTGGAACGCCAACACCGGCTATCTCGCCAAGGTGCCGCCGGGCATGGAGACCAAGCCCGGCGATCTGGACTGGAACGCCGTGCTCGGCTGGCTTCCAAAGCGGCCTTGGACCCCATGGATGTACTTCAACCGCTTCGCCTCCTGGGAGTTCTCCTCCGGCGGGCAGACCGGCGGCTTGTTCGTGCACCTGATCGACGTTGTCATGTGGTATCTCGGCCTGACCCGGCCGGAGACCTGCGTCGCCGCGGGCGGCGTCTATCAGTACAAGGATGAACGCGACACCGCGGACAACATCAACATGATCGTGACCTATCCAAAGGAAGTGAACGTCACCTTCGAGGCGACCATCTCCGACCTCAACCCGCGGGAGAGCGTCGATATCGCCTTCCTCGGTTCCAAGGGCCGGCTCCACATCTTTCGCAGCGGCTACCGCTACCTGCCCGCGGGCGGCGGCGAGCCCATCATCGCCAAGGGCGGCGAGGAACCCCCTCATATGGGCAACTTCCTCGACTGCGTGCGCTCCCGAAAGACGCCGAACGCCAACGTCGTGGACGGGCATTACGGCTCGATGGCCTGCTACATGGGCAACGTCGCATACAAGGAGAAGCGTCTGGTGAAATGGGATTCGAAATGGGACGTCTAGTTCTCGCCGCCTGCTTCTGCTCCTCTTTCGCCGCTGCGCAGGACTTGCCCGATGATCTGTTCTTCGCAAAAGACCGCCTGCGCGCTCTCATTCTGACCGGGCGCAATAACCACGATTGGCGCGCGACGACGCCGTTCCTCCGGAAGGCCCTCGACGCCACATCGAAGTTCGACGTCCGCGTCACCGAAGAGCCTGGCTCGCTGAGCGACGGATCGCTGAGGCCCTACGACGTGCTCATCGTCAACTACTGCGGTCCCCGCTGGAGCGAGGCGACAGAGAAGGCCGTGGAGGATTTCGTCCGCTCGGGCAAAGGCATGGTCGTCATCCACGCCGCTGACTACTCTTTCGGCGATCTCCCCGTCCTGACCGAAAACATGGGCGACTCGAAAGTACGCCAGAAGCCGTGGATCGAGTGGAGGAAAATGGTCGGCGCGCGATGGAGCGAGGAGGAACCAAAGACCGGCCACGGCGCGCGCCACGCCTATCGCGTCTCATGGAAGACCCCGGATCATCCCGTCGCCCGTGGCCTCGAGCCTGAGTTCATTCTCAGCGACGAGCTCTATCACAACTTCAGACTCGAACCCGGTATCCAGGTTCTCGCCACCGCGTTCGACGCGAAGGAGAAACGCGGAACCGGCAAGGCGGAGCCCCTCATCTGGACCGTCGGCTACGGCAAGGGCCGCGTGTTCCACACCGCGCTTGGCCACGACGTCGACGCCATGCAGGCGCCGGGCTTCGTCGCCTCCTATGCGAGAGGCGCGGAGTGGGCCGCCCGCGGCGAGGTGACTCTGCCGGCGAAGATCACTCTCGACCCCAAGGACAGAGACGCCATTCGCGTGCTTCTCGTCACCGGCGGCCACGACCACGAGTCTTCCTTCTATGGCCTGTTCGAGGGTGATCGCAAGCTCAAGGTGAATGTGAATCCGCACCCCGTCGCCTTCCGCCGCGACATCCGCAAGGACTACGATGTGCTCGTCCTTTACGACTCCATTCAGGAACTTCCCGACGCCCACAGAAACAACCTCAAGCTCTTCGTCGAGAGCGGCAAGGGCCTTGTGGTGCTGCACCACGCGGTTGTCGACTTCACCGGCTGGGAGTGGTGGTGGCGCGAAGTCGTCGGCGGGCTCTACGTCCTCAAGGCGATGCCGGATATGCCGGCCTCGGCCTACCTGCACGACGTTGAGTTCATCGCCCGCCCGGTTGGAGATCACCCCATTGTCAAGGGCCTGCCCGAGATGCGCCTCTACGATGAGACTTACAAGCGGGTCTGGCAGCGAAGCGATCTGATTCCGCTGCTGACAACGGATCATCCAACCAGCGACAAGCTCATCGGATGGGTCAGCCCGTTCGCCGCCTCCAGGGTGGCCGTCCTTCAGCCGGGCCATGGACGCGAATCTCACGAGAGCCCCTGGTACCGCACGCTGGTCCGCCGCGCCATCCTGTGGAGCGCGGGGCGGTAATCGGCGTCTGGCCGCAGTCCGCTTGCGGGCTCGAAAACATTCGTGGCTGAAAGCCGTGATTCGGTTCGCCGTCGAGGGGGAGGTCTGCAAAGCGGAACAAACAACCGGGCGCAGGGCGAAGTTTCCGATTCTCGATTCCCTCTCCCCAACCTCGCTCTCCTTCTGCCGCGTGACGGGTTTCGCTTCAATGCGGGCGGTCCAACGCATTCAGTTCGCCCCGGAATCCGGCGGGCTGGGCTCACCCCTGCAGCGGCTCTCAAGCTTCGATTTCCCCGCTCCCAAGCTCTGGACCGGCGCCGGCCTCTCCGCCTTCGCCCGCGCCTGCGCCGATCCCCTTCCCGTCTGCAATCACAGCGCTCCATCATTTTTTTCTTCCCCTTCGCTGTCAGCCGTTTACCTGCGGTTCCACCCCTCCCCTCTGAACCCGCGATTTGGTCCCCCCTCCTTACCCTGAAATTAAGGAGGTCAAATCGAAATGTCGAAATCCTACAACCCTGATCTCACTCGAAAGATTCACGAGATCGCCAACGCCAGGCCCGCTCCCCGGCTCGACGCCGAGCGCTGCGCCGCCCGCGGGAAATCGAGCGCCGCCTTCGCCCAGACCGCGCTCCTCTTCTACGAGGATCCCAAGGAGTTCGAAACCCTTCGCGACGCCTTCGCCGCCGAGCACCAGCCCCAAACCCCCACCGAACACTTCTTCGTCAACGAGATGGTCAACGCCCAGTGGCGCCTCAAGCGTCTTCGCCTCATCGAAGCCGACCTCATCCGCCTCCGCCTCTCCGCCGACCCCGCCATCGACGATGAGGCCGCTCAGGCCGAGGCCCTCCGCCTCGCAGCCGATTCCACCAAAGCCCTCAACTACCTCCAGCGCCAGGAGGCCGCCCTCCGCCGCCAGTTCGAACGCGCCCTCAGAATGTTCTGGGAGTGCCGCGGCCGCCGCCCCGAGAACGTCGATCGCGGGCAGAAACAAAAACCGGCGAAACAAACCCAATCGGCCAGCCCCTTGCGCGAATTCCAACGCCGCCTCCACGAATTCTGCCAGGCGCCTCCGCCGCTGCCGCCCGCTCAGACCGCCGAGCCCCGGCCCGAACCCACTCCCCGCCTCTGACCCAAACTCCAGCGCCGCCCTTTACCACGCAGCGTTGGTCTTTGACATCTGAATATCCACGCGCTCACAGTCCTTTGAGCCATCCCGCGACTTCCGCGGGTGAGTCCGCTCCGAACAACAGCGACCCCGGGACCACTCCCATCGCCCCGGCCGCTCGCAACCCCGGCACGGATTCCCTGCGGATGGCCCCGTCGGCCACCAGCCGCGTTCCCGTCCCTTCGAAAATCCGCGCCGCCTCCTTCATCCGCATCGGCGCGTCCTCGGACGGCGCGCACCCCTTCACCCCCATCGGCGTGCCCATCAGCACCACCGTGTGCACCTTCAGGCGCCACTCGCGCAGGGCTTCCACCGCCGTCTCGAAGTCGAGCGAAATCCCAAACCTCTTGCCCGCCTTCTTCACCGCGTCTTTCACCGGCCACGCCCGCTTGCCCAGTTCCAGCGGCACCGTCACCTCGTCGGCCCCCGCCTCCAGAAACGCCGGCAGCAGGTCCATCGGCCGAGTCGCCATCAGGTGGATATGGAACGGCTTGCCGGTCAGCGGCCGCAATCGCGCGACCAGTTCGGGAAAGAACAGCAGCACCGGTGCGAAATGCCCGTCGCAAACGTCAAAATGGTAGCTGTCGGCGTAACTGTCCATCCGGGCGATCTCCGCCCCCAGGTTGGCCAGGTCCGCCGACCACAACGATACGTCCAGCCAGAGTGGTTCAGGCATCCTGTCATACTGAAACTAACACGATGAAGCTGTTACTTCCCCTCGTCTTCTCCGTCCCCCTGCTTCTGCCCGCGCAAACCGCCGAACCCGACCCCAAGCGGATTGTCGCCGTCATCGAGGGCGTCCCCTTCTCCGCCGAGGATTTGGAACGCATGACCGGCGCCGTGAGCCCCGCCGTCCAAATGAATTTCAAGACAAGCCCCAAGGCCTTCGTCGAGCAGCTCGGCCTCCTTCTCCATCTGCAGGGTCTCGCCGAACAGGAGAAACTGCATGAGCAGGAGCCCCACAAATGGCGCCTTCTTTATAACCGGGCTCTTTACCTCGCCCAGGCCCGCATGAACGCCCAGAACGGCCGCCGCGCTATTCTCCTCGAGGAACAGAAAAACTACTACGAAGAGCGTAAGGGTGACTTCGCCCGCGCCCGCGCCCGCGCCGTCCATCTCGCCTTCAGCGAGAAGCGCAGTGAGGCCGAGACCGAAAAACTCGCCGCAGAAATCGTCAGCCAGGCCCGCAAAGGGGCCGACTTCGCCACCCTCGTCCGGACCTACTCCGAAGACGCCGAATCGAAAAAGAAGGATGGCGAGTTCCCCATCATCAAGCCCAGCGACAGCTCTTTCCCCCCCGCCATCAAGACCGCCGTCTTCCAGCTCAAGCCCGGGCAGGTCTCCGAACCCATCCGCCAGCCCACCGGCCTCTGGATCTTCAAGCTCGACGACTTCGTGATCCCGCCCTACGATGAGGTCAAGGAAGAAATCCTCCTCCGCATCATGGACCGTGACTTTCAGGTCTGGATGGAGGGCGTCCGGAAATCGGTCAAGGTCGAATTCAAAGACCCCGCCTTCTTCGAACGCAAGCAGGACACGCCCGCTCAGCCGCCCAAACCCTGACCCATGCGCGTCCCCGGCTTCTCAGGCGATCCCATCTCGATCGAATACCTGACCAGGCCCCGCGCATTCCGGCGCAAACTCCTCCATGGCCCAGGCCCAGGCGTCGAGGTCCACGCCGCTTCCTTCATCCGCCAGCGCCGCATCGTCCTCGACTCCGCCCTGCTCCGCCAACGCTCCGAACATCGGCGCATCCTCGTCCACGAACTCTTCCACTTCGCCTGGGTTCGCCTCGACGCACCCGCCCGCCGCTCCTGGGCCCAGCTCCTTCAGACCGAGCTGCGCGCCCGCGCCCGCGGCGAACTCGGCTGGTCCGCCGAACTCGCCAAAAACCGCCTCCTCCCCTCCGACCCCGCCTCCAACCACCCCCGCTTCCGCCGGTACCTCTCCGAAGCCTTCTGCGACACCGCCGCATGGCTCTTCGCGGGCCTCCCCCGCCACCCTGAGTTCACGCTCGCCGCCCGATACCGAACCGCCCGCCGGCAGTGGTTCAAGGAGATGGTCGCCCGCCGCCCCCTGGTCGCTCTCTGAGCCGGCTCGGCGGGATCATCCCTTGCATCCGCGTCGTCCGCGGAACCGCCGGCGCGCCGCAGCGATTCGACACTCTGACCCAACTCTGATCCGGCGGCTTGGCGGGGCTCCAAGCGGGACGATTGGCCGCTCGCTGTCCCCTGCTTCCGTGTCCTGAGGGGCGCGGCAAGAGGGAGCTACTCTCAGACCGGCCTGCTGACCGGCCTCGCCACGAACCTCTCCGGCCTAGCGGACTCCGCCGCGGCGGGACGCGCATTGCGACAGGAAGACCCACAAGCCGCCGGAGGATCAGAAGCTGAAGGTGAGAGTCATATAGCTGTTGAGCCAGCGGTCCTTTGTGGCGCCATCCCAGATGTTGCCGACGGGGGGGCCGCTGGTTTCGGCGTCGTACATGCGGGTCATGACGCCGAGCTTGATCGAGTTGCTGCGATTGAGGCCGACGTTGAAGCCCGCAAGGGCCTGCCAGCCGAAGCCGTCGCGGGCGCGGCAGACGGGGCAGCCGACGTTGACCCACTCGCTGGGCTGCTGGAGGTTTTCGCTGTAGCGCAGGTAGGCGCCGCCGCCTCCGCCGAAGATCTCGGCGCGGCCTCCGGCGAGCGGGAGGATCACGCGGGCGCCGAAGGGAATGAAGGTCTGAAAGTCGCGAATGCGGAGCGGGCCGTAGGCGGGTTGGTCGTAGAAATCGTTCACGTCGGCGGCGTTGTAGGAGCCCTCATAACCGGCGTCGAGTTGGAGAAAAGGCAGCGGCCGGTAGCCGTAGCCGAGTGTCCAACTGAAGGCGTTCTGATAGGCGGGCAGGAGTTCCTGCCGGGGCATGGCGATGCCGAGGCCTGCTGTGACATTGTGGCGCGGCCAGGAGCGGCCATATCCTTGGGCCAAGGCGGGAACCCCCGCGGCGAGCCAGATCACCGTCACCCCGAGCAGTGTTCTGTGTGTCATACGCTCCTGAGGACGCAGCCCCATGCGAGCCCGTTTCAGGAGGTTCCTGAACTGCAGCACGACAGAGCGAATATCGGCCGCATCACGGTCGTGAGGTCCAGGCAGCGCATGAATCGACCCGGCAACCTCACAGTAGGACACAGAGTCTTCTTGTCCTGATCCCGCCTACATTCGTGGGGGGCTATAACGCGAGGAGGTCGGACCGGCTCAAGCGGATCACGATCGACGGCGCGCAGTGCGGGGGGCGTTATTGAATCAGGGGTATGCGAATCCCGGTTTCCGACATCCTCGAACTGCTCAGCGCTGGCGCCCCGGTGGAAGACATCCTGGCGGACCAGCCTGATCTGAAGCGCGAGGATCTGCTGGCGGCGGCTGAGGATGGCGAAGGCCGGGTCGGGGTGTTCTCGGGCGAAACCCTGATCGAGTTTGAGGGTTCCAACTGTTATACTTGCCGGAAACGGGGATAAAGATGAAGACCCGCCTTTTCTTGATAGTTACGTTCATGTTGAGCCCGGCTGCCGGTGTGTCCGGGCAGGAGGCGTCCGGGGAGAACTGCGCGTTTATTGCAGCGCCGGACGAGGTGATGTCGCGTGAGTCGCGGGCGCGGCGGGACGCCTACGAGCGGACGCTGGCGTTTGTGCGGTTCAACGGGAAGCGGGAGGCGGTGTCGCGGACGGTGGAGCCATCGTCGCTTCCGGAACGGTCGTTCATCGACGAGGAGATCTTCCGGAAGCTGGCGGCGGAAGGCGTGCGGGCGGCGGCGCTCAGCACGGACGAAGAGTTTCTACGGCGGGTGACGCTGGATCTGACGGGGCGGATTCCATCGGCGGCGGAGATCCGGGAGTTCGTGGCGAATCAGGATGCGGGCAAGCGGGACGCGGCGATCGACCGGCTGCTCTACTCGCCGGAGTTCGTGGACAAGTGGACGGTGTGGCTGGGGGATCTGATTCAGAACGCGGCGACGGCGCAGAACCGGTCGCAGCAGATCGAGGGGCGGAACCGGCTGCACGAGTGGATTCGGGAGTCGATCGGCTCGGGCAAGAGCTTCCGGGACGTGGCGTATCAGTTGATCACGGCGGTAGGGAACAACTACGACAGGGACTCGGCGGCGTCAAATTTCATTCTGCGCGGGTTCGCGCCGATGGGACCGGCGCAGGACACGGCGGACCTGCTGCTGGTGCGGAGCGCGTCGATGTTCCTGGGGCTTTCGCACTACGACTGCCTGATGTGCCACGACGGCAAGTATCACCTGGACTCGGTGAACGCGTGGGGCGCGAAAGTGACGCGGCTGCAGGCGCAGCAGATGGCGGCGCACTTCACCCGGGTGCAGATGGCGGGGGTGACGAACGACCGGGCAAACTACTATTTCAACTCGATCATGACGACGGAGCGGGCTGCGGGGACCTACGCCTTAAATACGACGTCGGGGAACCGGCCAAGGCGGGAGGCGGCGACAATCGACGGCCGGCAAGTCGTCAACCTGACCCCGGTCTACCGCGACGGCACGCCCGCGGCGGGCAACTGGCGGGAGTCTCTGGCGCGGGCGATGACCGCCGACCCGATGTTCGCAAGGAACTATGCCAACCGGCTGTGGAAGGCGATGTTCAACCTGGCGCTGGCGGAGCCGGTGGACGGGCTGGATCCGGCGCGCCTGGATCCGAAGACGCCGCCGCCGGCGGGATGGACCTATCAGGCTTCGCATCCGGTGCTGCTCGAAAAACTGGCGCAGGCGGCGCGGGACAACGACTTCAATCTCCGGGAGACGCTGCGGCTGATTGCGAGTTCGACGGCGTATCAATTGTCGGCTCAGTATGACCAGCCGTGGGACATGACGAAAGCGGCGCTGTTCGCGCGGCGGATTCCGAGGCGGCTGGAACCGGAAGAGGTTCACGACGCGCTGGTGAAGGCCAGCGGCGTGAAGGCGAGCTACACGGTGGGCGGCTGGGCGGAGCCGGTGCAATGGGCGATGCAACTGCCCGAGCCTGTGGAGCCGCGATCGAACGGCACGGTGGCGGCGTTCATGAACTCGTTCAACCGGGGCAACCGGGATACGATTTTGAGGTCGCAGAGCGGATCGATTCTGATGTGGCTGAACATGATGAATTCGACCGTAGTGAGGGATCGGACGTTGGTCCAGGACGCACAAGGACGCTACAGCCCGTACCTTCTGCAGTTGGCGCGGAACACGGACAACGAGCAGGTGGTGGAAGACATCTTCCTCTCCTACCTTTCGCGGCGCCCGAGCGAGTACGAAAAGGGAGTGGCGCTGAAGAGGCTCGCGGCTGCGGGGACGGCGCAGGCGGCAAGGAACACGGCGGTGGAAGACCTGGCGTGGGCCTTGGCGAACAAGGTGGATTTCCTGTTCAGCTACTGAGGGGGGCGCGACGATGAACGAAGGAAAGAAGAACCGGTTCGGGACGGACACATCGAAGGTTGCGGGTTCGCAGTTCTGGCGGCGGCCCGCCCTGGACAGGCGGGTCTTTTTCAAGCACGCAGGCTCGGCGGTGGCGGGGAGTTTCTTCCTGCCCGGGCGGACGCTGGAGACGGTGGCGCAGGGAGCGGGATCGCCGATCGGGAAGGCGAAGTACGTCATCTTCGTGAACATGGCCGGCGGGCCTTCGCACGCCGACACGTTCGATCTGAAGGAAGGCGCCTGGACGCTGCCCGCGATGGAGCCGACCACGTACGGCGACATCCGCTGGCCGCGGGGGCTGTTCCCCAAGATGGCCGAGCAGATGGATTCGATCGCGACGGTGCGAAGCATGAAGGCGTGGGCGCTGGTGCACGGCATCATGCAGACGTGGATCCAGATCGGGCGGAATCCGCTTTCGGGGTTGTCGAAGATCGCGCCGCACATCGGCTCTGTGGTGAGCCGCGAGTTGGGAGATCCGGCGGCGACTCTGCCTGCGTTCATCAGTTTGAATGCGGGGGGCGGACCCGGGCAGGGATATCTGGAGCCAAGGCACGCGCCGTTCTACGTGTCGCCCGGAGGCGGCGGTCTGGGAAATACGGCGAGCCCGTTCGGAGTGGCGGCTTTCGACAGAAAGTACGGCTTGCTGCTGGAGATGGACGCAGAAGCGAGGGCCACGCAATCGATCGGGCCGGTGGTCGGGGAGATGGAGCAGTTCAACCTGACGGCGCGGACGCTGATGTACAACTCGGACGTGGACCGGGTGTTCGTATTCGACGCGGCGGAGCGGGCGAGATATGGCAACACGGCAATGGGCAACGCCTGCATTACGGCGCGCAACCTGATCCGGTCGCGGCTTGGAGCGCGGTTCATCCAGATCACGACGGGCGGCTGGGACATGCACTCGGGGATTTACACGGGCGGCTTGAACCCCGCCAACGCCAGCTCGACCGGCCGCGTATTCGATCACGCGATCGGGACGCTGCTGGCGGACCTGAAAGCGGACGGGGCGTTGAGCGAGACGCTGGTGGTTTGCATGGGCGAGTTCGGCCGGACGGTGGGGGCGTTGAACAACCAGTCCGGACGGGATCACTTCCTGACCCAAGCGGCGCTGTTCGCGGGAGCGGGGGTGACGGGAAAGAAGGGGATCGGGAAGACGAACGCGACGGCGCAGACGGTGGTGGAGCCGGGCTGGCGGATGGATCGGGAGATCTACGCCGAGGACATCGAGGCGACGATCTATTCGGCGCTGGGGATCGACTGGACGAAGGTGTATCAGGACGATCCGCTCAACCGGGGTTTCTCACTGGTGCCGACGAATCAGGGAGTGGACTTCGCGCCGGTGCACGAGTTGTGGGGGTAGGGGTTGAGCTTCACCGTTCGCGCAGGTGACGAGTGAGGCGGCGGCTCAGGGGAGCCGCGCCATAATCGAGGGGTCGCCTTCGTTTTCAGTCACACAGCGCCCGATTGAGGCGATAAGGGCGTTATGGCGTCCGCGCCTCACGACATATCGCGCTCGTTGCAAGCCTTTGCGGCGGGTTTCCACGAACAGGGCAAGCAACTGTCGGAATTACAGACGACGTCGCCGGCGACGTTTCAGCAGGTGGTTCTGTCGCTGCTGCTGGAGGCGCGGGATACGCCGCGATTCCGGTTTCTGATTGCGTATTTGTCGTCGAGAGGGTTGCTGCCGCAGTGTGTGCGGGCGCTGCGGGGCGTGGACCGGGGGCTTGCGGCGCTGGTGGTGGAGTTGGCGGAGAGGATGGCGCCGGAAGGAGCGGCGCTGGCGCAGAGTCTGGAGGAAGGGGCGGCGGGGTTGGATGCAGGGTATCTGCTGGGGCTTCTGGAGGCGTTTTCGACGGGCTTGAACCTGCTGACGATTCACGCGGGAGCGATGGAGGGTCTGGAGACCAGGCTGCGGGCGCGGCTGGCGACGATTCTTGGAAAGGCCGCCCGGACGCACGACACGTTCATGGGCCTGGTGGCGGATGGAGATCCGCGGGTGAGGGCGAACGCGGTGGAAGCGCTCTGGGGCTCGACCAGCAGGATGGCGAAGGAGGTCTTCAGGGAGGCGGCCCGGGACGAAAATCACCGGGTAGCGGCGAATGCGCTGATCGGGTTGTACATGCAGGGAGACCCGGCGAGCGTGGCAGGGCTCGTAGAGATGATTGGACGGCCGGACGCCGCGTCGAGGGCGGCAGCGGCGTGGGCGATGGGCCGGACCGGAGACGGCCGGTTCGCGCCGCTGCTGCAATCGACGAGGCGGCGGCCAGGGCAGGATCCGATGGTGGTGAGGAATTGCCTGGGCGCTGGGAAGCGGGTGACGCATACGGCCGTATCCGGAGCGGGGCGGGAGGTGGCGCTGCGAATTCTGGACGGGTATGCGAGCCCGCCGGGGCGAGTGACGCTGAAGGTCTCGGCGCGGATTGTAGGATCGGTGGAACTGCCGGCGCTGGCAGGGACGGCGTTCCAGGCCTCGTGTGGAGATGAGACGATCTGGGACTACGAGTGCGCTCCGGTATCCGCGGGCGCGGCGTTGGCGGTGGGGTTCCTGTTGCCGGTGAGCCTGGAAGGGATGAGAGCGAAGGGCCGGGGATACCGGGCTGTGGTGGCGGATGCGTTCGCGCGGCGGCGCGAGGGAGACCGGGTGGCCCTCTCGCTTTACTCGGAGGAAAGGATGGCGGCGCCGAACCCGCTGTTCGGGGCGAGCGCGCTGGCGGCGGATTCGGGCGACATCGACGAGACGCTGGCGGACATTCCGGGGCCGGCGAACGTGCCGCAGGGTCCATTCGGGCCGATGGACGAACTGGCATCGCGGATGAAGGCGTTTGAGGGAGAGCGGCACTTGGTGTGGGTGGTGGACCGGCTGGCGGGGGCGTTCCTGGAGAAGGCGCATGGGCCGGCGTTAGGGGGCGTGACTCTGCATGTCATCAGCACGGCAGCGGCTCCGGCGGCCGCCATCAACATGGCGGCGAAGCTGTCGAGAGCGACAGGCGGGGTGTTTTTGCGGATGGAAGCCGGCGACGAGCTCGAAGGGGTCTGCGAAGACCTGGTGGCGTCGTTCTACCGGCATTACCGGCTGAGCTGCCGGGCTCCGAAGGAGGCTGGGCGGTGGCGCGTGGAGGTGGCAGGAGGCGGGTGCTGGGGGAAGGCGGAGCGGTAGGGGGCGATCGCCGCGCTACATTGTTGTTGATGGGGTCCGCCGCGTGAGATGAGGCAATCAGGCAGATACCGAGAGGCGCATGATCGGGGATCGGCCCGCGTTCGCCGAAACGGAAATAGCGAGAAACGTGAGGGCGGAGCCGTGGAACAGGCGGATGGCACCCCCACGCAAGAAGGGTAGCCCGCCGCTCAGGCGCGGCGGCGATTGACGTCTTCGGTGGGGAGGATGGACCCGAAGAAGGCTCCGACGGCGGCGAACGTGAGCCAGGCGAGGCTCTTGGCTTCGGCTGCGCCCGTGAAGCGGTACGAGTAGCTGATGAAGAAGCCGTAGATCATCAAACCCAGGAACAGCAGGGTGAAGGCGATGAGAAGGACTTTGATCTTCCGCAGGAAAGCGAGCAGTGCGGCGATGACGCCGAGCAGGCCGATGGCGAGCAGCCAGTAGAGGGCGGCGTTCCCTTTCCAGAAGGGGAGCATGTCGAAGCGGAAGTTCGTCGCGCCGCTGAGAAGCAGAACAGCGGCGACGCCGGTGGTAAACAGACCGGCGAGAAGAGAAAAGGCAATACTGAAGTAGCGGAGCAACATGGCGAAAAACTTCACGAAACCTCCAGCGGCCGACGGGGCGGCGAAACGACATTCTACCAATTCGGACAAGCCAGGCTGGAACCGGTGTGTGGCGGCGGTTCTGGCGCTGGCGTTTTGCCTGCCGGCTTCGGCGCAGATGACGCCGGACCAGCGGCGCGCGGACTTCGAGCAACTGGCCGGGCTGGTTTCGAAGGCGTACGCTCCGTACGAGTGGAAGCGCGACGCGCTCGGCTTTGACGCGCTGAGTATCCAAGGGTGGCTGGAGCGCGTGAGCGGGGCGAAGAGCGATCTGGAGTTTTGGGAGATCTGCGCGGAGTATGTGGCGAGCCTGAGAGATCTGCATTCGGGCTTTGAGATGAGATCCGATTTCGTGGCGGAGATCGGGGTGTTCGTGGATTTGTACGACGGCAAGGCGCTGGTGGAGTTTATCGACAGGACGGAGCTGCCGGCGTCGAGATATCCGTTTCAGATCGGCGATGAGATCGTCACCGTGGACGGCGTGACACCGGAAGCGTGGATGGATCGTGTTTCACAACTGCAGAGTTTTGCCAATCCTTCAGCGACGCGGCGGTGGGCGCTCGACTACATTCTATTTCGTCCGCAGCAGGCGCTTCCAAGGGCTCACGAGATCGGGGCGAACGCGGTGGTCGTGGTGCGGAGGGCGGAGACGGGGCGGGAGGAGACCTACACGATACCGTGGGTGAAATCGGGGACGCCGATCGAGATGGCGGGGCCGGCTCCGTGGCCTTCGCGGCGGAGAGCGCTGCTGGAGCCGGCGGAGCTGAAGAGCGGCAAGCTGGCGGTGCGGCGCGTGCCGGAGTACAAGCGGCTGCGGGGCTTCGGGGCGGTGGCGCCGCGCTGGAAACCGCCTGAAGGGTTTGCGATCCGGTATGGCAGCTCGAGTTCGGATCCGATCTATAGCGGGCAATACAACGCGGGCGGCTACAGAATCGGCTACCTGCGGATTCCGCAGTTTCCGAGCGGCAGCCGGGCGACCACGATGTTGCGGGCGGTGGAGCAGGAGGTCCAGTTCTTCCGGGCGAACACGGACGGGCTGGTGGTGGACGTGACGATGAACCCGGGCGGCGACGTCTGCCTGACGAACGAGCTGCTGAGGAGAATGATCTATTATCCGTTCCGGACGGTGGGCGACGAGTTCAGGCCGACGCTGGACACGGTGGAGGCGTTCCGGGCGGATTACGAGTCCTATCTGGAGTTCGGGACCAACCCGGTGACGCTGGCGTATCTGAAGGCGTTTTACGACGACATCTACTCGGCGTACCGGGAGTTTCGGGGAAGAGCGCGCCCGATGCCGCTGCCGGCGTGCGGATTCTCGCTGGACCTGGAGCCGGCGCGCTCGGCGAACGGAACGCTGCTGGCGTACGACAAACCAATGATTGTGCTGATCGACGAATTCACGACCTCGTCGGGGGACGTGTTTGCGGCGGTGTTGCAGGACGCGGGACGGGCGCTGATGGTGGGCCGGCAAACGGCGGGCGGAGGCGGGCTGGTGGAGCCGTTCCAGACGGCGGTCTGGGGCGAGAAACAGGTGTTTCTGAGCACGACGCTGGGCGTCAGATCGAAAACCTATCAGGCGCCGGGACTGCCGCCTTCGAACTACATCGAGAACATCGGGGCGCTGGCTGACATCGACCTTGAATACCAGACACGGGACAACCTGATGAATGGCGGGCGGGCTTACGTGGACGGTTTCACGCAGGCGATGGTGGAGCAGATCAGGCGGTCAACAGCGCCCTGACGCGTTCTTCGAGCAGGGCGGTGAAAGCGGCGCGGTCCTTGAGAGTGAAGCCGGCGGCGGGGAGAGGCTCGCCGATGCGGAGTTCGACCTCGCCGGAACCAAAGATGGAGGAGCGGGCGGGAAGAATGCGATTCGTGCCGACGATGGCGATGGGGGCGGCGGGGACGCCGGACTGGATGGCGAGGTAGGCGGCGCCCTCCTTGAAGGGCTGAAGCTCGCCGGGTCCGCGAGTGCCCTCGGCGAAGATGAGGACGCTCAAGCGGCGGTCGCGGATGGTGGCGGCGCACTGATTCATGCTTTGGAGGCTGGAGCGGACGGAGCCGCGGTCGACGGTGAGGTGGCCGCCGCGGCGGAGGTACCAGCCGATGAAGGGGACCTTGAGCAGTTCACGCTTGGCGAGGAATTTGAAGGGGACCGGCAGGTAGCGGAGAAGGACGGGGGTATCCATCAGGCTGAGGTGGTTGGAGACGAAGACGTAGTTGGCATTTGTGGCGAGCCGGTCCGCGCCGGTGACGCGGACGCGCGGGATGCCGCAGATGCGGAGAACGATCAGCGCCCAGAGGCGGTAGAGGAACTGCTGCCATCTGCCGGAGGGGGCGATGGGGCTTGTGAGGACCGCAATGGTGATCAGCAGGCCGGTCATGAAGAAGGAGGCCGGGATCACGAAGAGCCAGGACCAGGCGCGGCGGAGCGGTTTCGGCCGTTGAGACAAGGTCTACGCTTTAGGCGCCGGGGGCGGGAGTTCGCGGGCTTCGCAGACTGAGTTGAAGCCGCCGCGGCCGTGAGCGCCGTCGCAGAAGGGCTTGTTCTCGGACAGGCCGCAACGGCAGAGGCTGATGACCCCGCGCCCGCCGAGACCATAGGCTTTACCCTGGGCGTCTTCGATCATGAGTTCTTCCGGCGCGCCTTCGATGCGAATGGGACCGTTGTTGCGGATGATGATCTTCATGGCCATTCCCTGAGATTAGCAGGGGCGGCATGGAGGCGGAGAAGTGGCATAATCACGGACATGCGGGGACTGGCATGGATGCTGGCGGTTCCGATCGCAACCGCGTGGGGGCAGGCCTACGACCCGCTGAAGCCGCTGACGGCGGAAGAGGTTCTGATTGGGCGGGTGAGGGTGGTGGCGGCGCAGGATCTGGGGCGGCTGCCGAATTTCACATGCGTGGAGACGATCGAGCGGTCGCGGAGGGCGCCGGCGGGCAAGAAGTACGAGTTTCTGGACACGATCCGGCTGGAAGTGGCCTATGTGGAGGGGAAGGAGATGTACTCCTGGCCGGGCGAGCCGAGGTTTGAAGAACGGGATCTGACGAAGATGGTGGGCGGGATGGGGGCGATCGGGACGGGAGATTTCGTGATGCACGCCAGGGCGGTGCTGCTGGGCGCCGGGGTGAAGTTCGAGCCGGCGGTGAAGGAGACGATGGGAGAGCGGGCGGTGTACCGGTTCGATTACCGGGTACCGATAGACCGGAGCGGTTTCGTGATCCGGATCCCTCCCGAGGAGGGGATCGTCGGATTCGGGGGCTCGACGTGGCATGACCGGGAGACGCTGGAACTGGTGCGGCTGCGCATTGTGATCGACGAGATCCCGGGTCATCTCCCGCTGCGGCGCGGCGAGAAGCAGTTCGACTACAGGCGGATTCCGATCGGCGAGTCGCAGTATCTGCTGCCGGTCTCGATGGATATGACGCTCTCGCTGATGAACGGCGGGGAGAGCCGGAATGTGACGACGTTCAGCGGGTGCAGGCAGTATTCGGGGGAGTCGACGCTGGTGTTCGAGGATCCGGCCGAGACGAAGGCGCCGGAGGCGGCGGTAGAGGTGACGCTGCCGGAGGGGTTGAATGTGCCGTTGCGGCTGGCGAGGGACCTGGATCTGACGAAAGCGGCGCGGGGAGATCTGGTGGAGACGCTGGTGAGCAAAGATGTGAAGAGGAAGGATGCCGTGCTTATGCCGAAGGGCGCGAAGGTGACGTTGCGGCTGAGCAAGCTGGTCTGCCGCCCGTCGCCGCTGGCCCACTGCTGGCTGGCATTGACGCCCAAGCGATTTGAGTTTGGCAGCAAGAGGGGGGTTCTACGGGCGGAAACGGATACGGCGCAGATCGAAACGGCGGCGAATCTGTTTCTGCGCAGCGTGCCGGCGAGGCAGTTGGCGGCGGAGCGGCGGAGCCTTGGCGACCTGGAGGAAGGCGCGGGGCTGTTCCTGCTGAAGGGGGACAAACGGCTCGCGAGCGGCTTCGAAATGCTTTGGCGTACCCTGGAGGATTAAGGAGTCAGCAGCACGTGATTCAGTTTGGGCCGGACATCGATCGCAGCTTATTCGCGGACACGCTGGAGTTCGCCGAGAAACAGGTAACGCGTCTGACGGAAGCGCACCCCGGTTTCTATCCGATGTACACGATGGGCGGGAAGTGGAAGCACGACGGGCCTGCGTGGACGCACTGGTGCGACGGATTCCTGCCGGGGATGATGTGGATTTTCCATCGGCGGGCGGCCGAGTCGGGCAAGGACAGCAAGGGCTGGCTTCAGAAGGCGATCGACTACACGCGGCCGCTGGAGCCGCGGCAGTTCGACCGGGACGTGCACGACCTTGGCTTCATTTTCCTTTCGACCTACTACCGCTGGTATCAGCAGACGCGGGAGCCGAAGCTGAAAGACATCGTCATTCAGGCAGGCAAGACGCTGGCGCTCAGATACAACGAGAAAGGCAAGTATTTGCGGTCGTTCGTGAGCGAGGATTCGATCTTCATCGACATCATGATGAACGTCGGGATCATCTTCTACGCGGCGAAAGAGACCAACGACAGGAAGCTGCTGGACATCGCGACGCGGCATGCGCTGACGACGCGGCGTTATCTGGTGCGGGGGGACGGATCGACCGCGCATGAGGGTTTGTTCGATCTGGAGACGGGCGAGTTCCTGAGGCAGACGACCCATCAGGGGCTCCGGGGCGATTCGTGCTGGTCGAGAGGCCTGGCGTGGGCGCTGTACGGTTTCGGGAGCTGCCACGAGTACACGCGCGATCCCCGGTTCCTTGAAACGGCTCAATCGTGCGCCGACTACTACCTGACGCACACCAACCATGACGGCGTTCCGCCATGGGACTTCCAGGCGGCGCCGGAGAGCCGGAAGCTGGTGGACACGTCGGCGGCGGCGATCGCGGCGGGGGGACTGCTGAGGCTGTGCCGGATGCTGCCGGATCCGGTGAAGGGATTCTATTACTGGTCGAGCGCGCTGCACATCCTGCGGACGCTGTGCGAGAAGTACACGGCGAAGAAGGAGTCC
Organism: uncultured Solibacteraceae bacterium; assembly: GCA_964461075.1. GTDB lineage: Bacteria > Acidobacteriota > Terriglobia > Bryobacterales > Bryobacteraceae > JACADU01. The sequence goes on from CAYWST010000055.1 coordinate 19,425, forward strand.
AAGTGGGAGGGCGTGCTGAAGGGCGGCGTGTACCACGTGCACAAAGACATCGGCGTGGGGGAGAGCGTGATGTGGGGCGAGTACTTCTTCTGCGAAGCGCTCGATAACGCGCTGCGGCACGCGCCGGGCAACGACAGGAAGGCGCCGGAACCCAGCCCCAAGGGGTGAGGCCGCAGCCGCTCGTCATACACTGCGAATATGCTGAGACATTTCGGCTTGGGAGTGTGTCTGCTCACGGTTGCCGGCGCGGCGAGCGGGCAGATGACAGAGAGGCAGAAGATCTCCGAGCTCGAGACTCTGGCCGGATTGTACGCGAAGAACTATGCGCCGGCGGAGTGGAAGAAGGCGGCGTTCGAGTCCGACGCATTCGACCTGCGGCCGTGGGTGGAGCGGATCAAGGCGACGCGGGACGATTACGAGTATTTCGACGTGCTTGCGGAGTACGTCGCGAGCCTCCGGGACGGGCACACGACGATGCTGATTCCTTCGTCGTTCAGCGCGAATCTGGGGCTGACGGTGGACCTGTATGACGGGAAGGTGCTGATCGATTCGATCAACCGGTCCGTGCTGCCGCAGGCGCAGTACCCGTTCGAGGCGGGCGACGAGGTTCTGACGGTGGATTGGGTGGATGTGGGCGAGTGGATCACGCGGCTGAGGAAGTACTATCCGGCGGGGAATGAGAG
>CAYWST010000056.1:0-20080 GCA_964461075.1 uncultured Solibacteraceae bacterium
ATCGATTACCGTTTCCTCGGCGATGCGGGCTGGGACGAAATCGTGGCCCTCGATCACACCGGCCCGATCTGGAGCCGCAACCTGCAACAGGAACTGGGCTTCTCCGAGCGCAAGATCCGCTTCCGCTGGGGCGGCGCGCGGGTCAAGGATCGCTACCGCTGGGCAGTGTGGAAGGGCAAGGTCACCATCACCAATGCGGTGATCAACGATTTCGTCGGTCGCGGTTTCGAGCATAACGAAGAGACCTGCTGGCGCGAGAGTGCGACCACCGTTGGCTTCAAGAGCGATACCTACGGCGACGTGGATGCGATTGAGCTGGATGTGTCGCATCTGGCCACGGCGAAAATCCGCATCGAAGGCACGATTGATGGTTATGTCAAAGTGGGCGATCCGCTCAAGGGCAACCCCTTCGTGCACTGCCCGAAATTCGAGTGGGAAATCACCGGCGCGGAGTTGCTGCAAGCCGCGCGGCTGAAGAAGGATCTGCCCGGCGTGGAAATGTTCCTCGCCGTCGAGCGCATGAGCGACAGCCCTGCCCCCAGGGAAGTGAGCGGCACGCTCAACATCGACCCGCACAACGGCCCGCACGGCCATCGACCTGTTTACTTTTTCGGGCGGCAGATCGATGATGCCAAGGTATGGACGTCCGCATTGTTTATCCAGTTCGGCTAGGACAGTGTTGTTTCGTGGAGCGCTATGACCTGGCTGAATTGGCCTCTTGAATTGGCAACCGGCCGGGATCACCCGGTTCCCCGTTATGAGCAAATGGAGAGCCTGCGCCTGGATTTGCATGGCGACCCATTCCGCGCGAAGCTTGTGGTATGTTCGGATGGCAATCACCATATGGCGCTGGAAGCGACCTTGCAAGCTTTTGCGCGCGCGAATCCCGCTGTAGAGGAAATCTTTTATACCACCACGCCGCCGCGCATTGCCTTGCAGATCATGCACAGCGGCGGGCTGCAGATCGGCAATTTCAGGCTTTCGCTTAGACCCCATGTTTTTATCAGCCCGCCCAAGGTGATGGATCAACTGGTGAATGAAGGGCGCATGTCCATGCATGTGCCGTTCATGCGCAGCCGAGGGGTTGTGCTGCTGGTGCCCAGGGAGAACCCCAAGCATATTGCGAGTATCGAAGACCTGCTGCGGAAGGACGTGCGGCTCTTCCTGTCCAATCCCGTGACCGAGACCATCAGTTATCAGATCTATACGGACTGCTTGCGGCGTCTTGCAGCAGTTCGCGGCATTACGCTGGACTTTCTGTCGCACCCCCCGGCGCGGCCGAACCCGGCCAAACTGGTCTATGGCGAATCCATACACCATCGCGAAGCGCCGCAGGCCGTGGTAGACGGAATAGCCGATACCGCACTGGTGTTTTATCACCTGGGTTTGCGCTATCAACGTATTTTTCCGGATAGCTTGGACTTTGTCTGGCCCGAGGGCTCACTGGGCAACCAAAGTTGCGACATCAATTACTTCAGCTGCGGATTAATGGCGGAAAGCGGGGAATGGGGAGAAATATTCTACCGGTTCCTGATGAGTGAAACGGTGACGGAGATTTATCGCTCCCATGGACTGGAGCGGGCAGAGTAATGACGCTTGGACGCCTACACCGCCACCGGTGCCTTGATCGCCGGATGAGGGTCGTAGCCCTCCAGCGTGAAATCCTCGAACTTGAACGCGAAGATGTCCTTTACCGCCGGATTGATTTTCATGGTCGGCAAGGCGCGCGGCGTACGTGAGAGCTGTTCGCGCGTTTGATCTAGATGGTTTGAATACAAATGCGCATCGCCCAGGGTGTGCACGAAATCGCCAAGTTTCAGGCCGCACACTTGCGCCACCATCATGGTGAGCAGGGCGTAGGAGGCGATGTTGAACGGCACGCCGAGGAAAATATCGGCGCTGCGCTGATAAAGCTGGCACGACAGCTTGCCGTCGGCGACGTAAAACTGGAAGAAGGCGTGGCACGGCGGCAATTTCATTTTCTCGACTTCGCCCACATTCCAGGCCGAGACGATGAGGCGTCTTGAATCCGGCGTTTTTCCGATCTGTTCGATGACCTGCTTTTCCTGGGCGGCGAAGCCCTTCACGGTTTCCACGAGATTCGGGATCAGATCGGCGCGGCGCTGCAGGGCGATATCGACGTTGCCCCAGGCTGCGGTGACCGCCTCCCGCTTTTCGACGAGCTGATTGTTGATGGACGCCGCGTTCATTCCAACGAGCGCCACGATTCCGATCAACACGAGCAGGATCAGAAGTGCTGTTTTCATCTTGTTTCATTCTCTTTCGAATCCAACCGGTCTACGGCCTCGGCCATCGCCACGAGGCCGGCCAGATAGCGTTCGAACAAGGCGCGGGGCTCTACGTCCTTGGGGCGCTTGAGCCCTTCGCGCAGATCTAACAATGTATAAAAGGGACCGGCGTCAACGCTGAGCCGCGCTTGCGCGGCCGCGAAGACCTCGCGCTTGACATGAGGCAGCGCGGTCTCGCCGTGAAGGCGCAGCGCGTGCCGAACCAGGAGCGCGAAGGTGCTGATGCTGTCGGCCATCAGCCCGGTCAAGAGGTCGGGCTGATGGAGAACGCCCGCGGCTTTCTGGCGCAGGCGAAGCAGTTTGGCGCGGAGTTCCATTTCCACCTGCGCGCGGTAGAAGCGGTCGTCGATGTCAATTGAGGCGATGATATCGGCGCCATGCAGAACGCGCCTGCGCTCGGCCATGTCGTGGAATTCGATGGGAAAACAATCGGCGGAGCGCATGACCTCGTTGTGAGACATGAGCAGCGGAGCGGGATTGCCTTGATCGCGCCACCAGGCGAAGGTCTTTTCGGCGGCTTCGAGTTCTCGAACGCCCACTTGTGTCAGGACGCAGAACACGTTGAGATCGGAGAAGCGCTCGGAGAAGTCGCCGGAGGCGGCGGAACCGTAAAGAATCACCGATTCGAGCCCAGCTCCGTGAGCGCTCTTCAAGCGGCTCACGAGTTCGGCCAGAAGTTTCTCGCGTTTCGCTGACATGGATCGCACCTCTACCAATCGCTGGAAGCTCCTCCGCCGCCGCTATCGCCGCCTCCGAAGCCGCCAAAGCTATCGGCGGAGTCATAACCGCCGAATCCGCCGCCGCTGTGGCTGAAGGGGCCCGCGCCCCAGAAGACCGCCGGGTATCCGCCTCGCCGCCGCCGCCTGCGTCCATAGACGAGGTAGACGAGGCCGGCGAGCGCGATGACAATCGGGACCTCCCACGGGAAGCCTGAATCGCGAACGGCGCGGCGCGCGGCCGGCGGCGCGGCCTGATCGAGCTTGACGCCCTTGGCCCCGGCTACGCGCTCGCCGATTGTACGGGCCGCGATGGCGAACGCCGTGCCGAACTGCCCTTCACGCAGGGCGGGGCGCATGTCGCGGAGCACGCGGCCGGCGCTGCCGTCGGTCAGGTACTGCTCCAGGCCATAGCCCACTTCGAGGCGGCTGCGGCGCTCGCGGATGGCCAGAAGAACCAGCACCCCTTCGTTCTTTCCCTTCACGCCGACACCCCAACGGCGGTAGAGGAGATTCGCGACATCCTCGATCGGCTGACCTTCGAGCGAGGGCAGAGTCACCAGCGCCATCTGGACGCCGGTGGCCTTCTCGACGGCCGCGGCGTAGCGTTCCAGCTCCTGCGCCGCCTGGGCGTCGATGACGTGGGCGAAATCGCTGACATAACCCGAGGGCTGAAGCGATGCGAAGTCGGCGCCGAAAGCCCGGAAGGCCAGAGCAAGGAGCGGAAGGAGCCGAATTCTCATGATCCTAGCACTCCAGTTGTTCCCGGCCCGTTTTGAGGCCGTCCAGCCGGCCAAGCAGCGCGAGCCCGATGTTATCCGTGTGGAAGTGAGCCGCTGCCAATTCCTGCACCTGGCCGGCCGTCACCGCCTCGATGCCTTCCAGGATCTCGCTGACTGAATAGAACCTGCCATAGCTGAGCCACTGCCGGGCGAGATTACTCATCCGGCTCCCAGTCGACTCGAGACTCAGGACAAGGGAGCCCTTCATGTGATCTTTCGCCAGGCGCAGCTCTTCGGGAGGAAGAGGCTCCGACTTGAGGCGGCGCAGCTCTGTGACGACTCCATCCAGCAGAGCGCGCACATTGGATGCGCTCGCGCCCGCGTAGACCGCCAGCATGCCGGTATCGCGATAGAGGTTCAACTCGGAGAAAATCGAGTAGGCCAGTCCGCGCTTCTCGCGAATGTTCTGAAACAGCCTGCTACTCATGCCCGCGCCCAGGATGACATTCAGAGTAAAGGCGGCGTACCTCAGCGGGTGGGCGGCTTCAATGAACGGCGTGCCGAGGCAGACGTGCACCTGCTCCAGAGACCGGCGCGACTTGAGCAGGATCGGCGGCGTGGCGAGCGGCTTGTCCCCGGCCGGAGCGCCCTCCTGCGGTTTGAGGCCGCCGAGATAGCGTTCGGCCAACTCGACGAGCCGGCCGTGGTCGAGCGATCCCGCCGCGGTGAGCGTCAGGTTGGACGGTTGATAGAAGCGGCGGTGGAAGCCGGCCAGGGCGCCGCTCGTGAAGCCGCGAATGGTGCGCTTGTTCCCGATGATGGGCATTCCGATGGGATGGCCATGCCAGAACTCGCTCACGAACAGGTCGTGGATGAAGCTCTCGGGGTTGTCGTTATCCATCTTGAGCTCTTCGAGAATCACGCCCTTCTCTTTTTCCAGTTCTTCGGCGTCGAAGAGCGGATGAAGCAGCATGTCGGCGAGAATGTCGAAAGCCAAGGGAAGGTGTTCGTCGAGGACTTTGGCGTTGTAGCCCACGAGCTCGCGGCCGGTAAAGGCGTCGAGATGCCCGCCGATGGAGTCCATCTCGCGCGCGATGGCTTCGGCGTTCCGTTTCGGCGTCCCCTTGAACAGCATGTGCTCGATGAAGTGGGAAATCCCGTTTTCGGCGGGTTTCTCGATGCGCGAGCCCGTCCCCAGCCAGAAGCCGAACGCGACGCTGCGCACCGCCGGCATGGCTTCGCTGATGATCCGGACGCCGTTGGGAAGCACGGTGGTGCGGACCTCGCGGTCCGCTTGAGAGTGACTCATCTTCCGACTCCGTTATCTTCTCACGCCAGGAGGAGCCGATACACTGGAGGCGGGGACTCGATGGCCGATCTGCTGGGATTGGAGACTGAGGAAATCGCCGCGCTGCTGCCGGCGGGGGCGCCGGCCTGGCGCGCCCGGCAGGTTTACGAGGCGCTCTATCGCCAGCGCGCCGCGTCGTTCAACGCGATCTCCGGACTGCCCCGGCCGATGCGGGAATCGCTCGCCGCGGAGCACTCCATCGGCTGGCTCATGCAATCCTCCCGCTATCAGGCCGCCGACGGGACGCGCCGCTATCTGCTGGCGCTCCAGGATGGGAAGACGGTCGAGGCGGTCTGGATGCCGGAAGCGGCGCGCGACACGCTCTGCCTTTCAACGCAGGTCGGCTGCCCCGTCGACTGCAAGTTCTGCCTCACGGCGCTGATGGGGCTGGAGCGCAATCTTACCGCCGGCGAAATCGTGGGCCAGGTGCTGCACCTTGCCTCCGACAACGGGCTCTGGGCCGATCGCAAGCGCATCAACATCGTCTTCATGGGACAGGGCGAGCCGTTGCTGAACCTGCCCAACCTGCTCAAGGCGATTCGCATCCTGACCAACCCGCGCGGCTTCGAGATTGCGGTCCGGCGGATGACCGTTTCCACCTCCGGCCTGATTCCGAAGATCGAGGAACTGGCCAGAACGCCGGACGCGGAGCGGCCGCGACTCGCGATTTCACTGAACGCTTCGAATGAAGAGCAGCGGCGTGAACTGATGCCCATTACGCGGAAGTACCACCTTCGAGAACTCCTCGAAGCGTGCCGCGCGTATCCGCTGCGTCCGTGGGAGCGGCTGAGTTTCGAGTACGTCCTGCTGAAGGATGTGAACGACACCGAAGCCGACGCGCGGCGCGTGGTGAGGCTGCTGGCCAACATCAACTGCAAGGTGAATCTGATCGCGTTGAATCCGGGCCCGGGCATTCCCTTCGGGACGCCGGACCCGGAGCGAGTCTTGCGATTTCAGGCGATCCTGCGGCGGAGTTTCCCCACTTTCATCCGGAAGCCGCGCGGATTGGACATCTATGCCGCATGCGGGCAGCTCAAGCGGATGGAAACGCTCACGCAGATAGGCTGAGCTACCTGTCGCGATCCCACGGCAGCTTGAGCGTGGGCGCATTGGCGTAGCGGGCCATTTTCAACTCGATCCGCGCGCCGCAACCGGGCAGAATCTTCACGCGCATAAAGGAGCCGCCAACCTGCAACTGGACTCCACTGGTTGAAGCTTCAAGGATGCGGTGCTCGCCATACCCGCCCGCTTGAACGATCACTTCGCGCGGATCGACCGGATCGAGGTTGATCAGCGTGACAACCGCCCCATCCGCGGAGAGCTTTTCGACAAGCGCACCAACGTCGGGCGGCAGGCCGGCGCGGCGCCGGACCGGATCGAAATAGCGGAAGCGGCTGTGCAGCGTCCAGATTCGTCCCGCGAAGTAGCCGCCCAGCGTGAGATTGGTGAGCGCGCCGGTCGCCGCCGGGTTGAGGTCGAGAAGGTAATCGGCCAACCGAGTGTCGGCGGTGGTCGCGTCTTCGCGGATCATCTTCACTTTGCGCCGAACGGTTTCGAGATCCTTGCGGAGCGCCTTCACCGGGTAGTCGGGGTCCTTGCCTTCGAGGTAATCGATCCAGGGCTCTTTCTCCACGCGTTCGAGATCCTTGCGGTCCATGGACCAGAGGTAGATCTCAGTGAGGCGCGGGCCGTGCATGTTGGGCTCGAACTGATACCACTCGGGAGGGCCGTTGAACTTGTAGCCGCGCGGATCGCCGTACATCCTGGGGATGAGAGTTTTGCCGTCGACGACCTTCTTTTGGGCGAAGATATTGTCCATCTGGCGGCGAAGAACTCCAACATAGCTCTGATCGCCGCTGATAAGGAGCGCGTTGCCGAAGCCGGGCCAGGCGCCGGCCGTAAGGTAGTTGCGGTGGGCCGTCTGCTCGAGTTCTCCGTCGAAGATGGTGAAGTTCCAGCCATAGGCGCCCTTCCACCACTGGCCGTTGTGTTCGCCGCCGGGCTTGCCATCGAGACCGATGTTAGAGGGGATGTTGCCGCCGCACTGCTCGGCCCGCTGCTTCCAGGCGCCGGCGTACTCCAGGAGCCATGTCTTGTATTTGGCCTCACCGGTCAGCATGAAGGCGTTGAGGGCCAGGTTCGTTGCAGCGAGGTTGAGGAAGTTGTCACCGGCGCTGTCGAGATACTCCGTGCAATGGGCGAGCATGCGCGGGTACCACTTCCGCATGTCGAGCAGCTTGGATCGTCCCGCCGGATTGTGGAGCAGATGGAACGTGCCGGGGACGGGGTCGCCCACCCAGTCATAGACGGTCGCCTTGGTGAGCATTGGGCCTTTGCTGCCGTTCCAGATGCTGCGGATGATTTTCTTCTCCGGATCGTAGTTGGGCGCTTCAGGGTCCTCGTTCATGTAGAGCCCGGCGAAGCGTTTCATGCGCATCACATAAAGTTCGTTGTCCGGCTCGGAGAGCCCTTGAAAGAAGAAGGCGCGCATGCCTTCGCCGGTGTGGAACCAGTCCGACTGCGTGATGAACTCCTTGTAGTAGGCCCCGTTTTCGGCGAGTTTGGTGAGCTTGGTGCGCAGCTCGTTGTACTGCTTCCAATGCCCCTCCTGGGCGCGTTTGAACGTCGAGAGCACCGAGTCCGATCCGCCGAGGGCGTGCAGCAAAGTCCAGTTCCAGAATGTCTCGATGGCGTCGTCCGGTCCGTCGAGCGTGCCCCATCGCGGCGTGTGCAGGAGGTAGCCGCGCTCGTCGACATACTTGGCCGCGAAGCGGCCGCACGCTTCGGAGTTCGCTCTCAGCAGGGCGCGCTCCAGAAGCGCCCACTCCGGCGGAACCATCGGCGTCTGAATGACGAGCGTTCCGGCGGCTTGTAGAGCAAAGAGGCAGGAGGTTGCGGCCAGCAGCAGTCGTCGCATGATGCGCCATTCTATACGCGTCCGCGATGCAATCATAGGGCGCATGCCTTGAGCGAGATGGGATGAGAGGCAAGGTCCCGGCGGGTTGCGCCAGGCGCCTTGGAATCGACTCACTCCAGGTGCGAAAGGAAACCGGACTTGAAGTGAAGTAGCACCGTTCGTGAGGCGAGCGTCAGTCCTAATCCTTGGTACGATTCGTGGTCTCGCGCGCGAGGCGGACTTTCGCCCCTTCGACTTTCTTCTGGATCTTCTCCACTTCAGCCGGGTCGGATTCGGCCGGGGAGTTCGCCTGCCACTCGGCAATAGAGCGCTCCCACTGCGCAATGGCTTCCTTGAGCTTGTCCTGACTGAAGTAGACGTCGCCCAGGTGATCGTGCACCGTGGCGTCGCGGCTTCCCATTTTGATCGACTGCTGGAGCAGGTCCGCCGCCTCGTCCAGCTTGTTCAAGCGGAAGTAGACCCAGCCGAGACTGTCAAGGAAGGCGCTATTGTGCGGTTCCTCTTCCACCGCCTTCTTGATCATATCGAGCGCTTCCTGCAGCCGCGTATTGCGGTCGGCCAGCATGTAGCCGAGGTAGTTGAGCGCCGAAGGGCTCTTGGGGTTCAACTTGAGAACGCGCCTAAACTCCACCTCGGCGAGATCGAACTTCTTTTGACGCTCAAACATCGCGCCACGCATGAAAACGACCGCTTCCAGCTCTTCGTCGCTGGAGGAGAGCTTCTCCGCCTGGTCGAGCGCTTCGGCCATCCGGCTCCAGTTCTTGGCTTTCTCGTGGACTTGAGCCAAGGCGATGTAGGTTTCGCGGTCGTTCTTGCCGTCGAGCAGGCTGCGGATGAGGGTTTCCGCTTCCTTGAAGCGCATGAGGTCCGTGTTGACGTTGGCGGCGAGGAGCTTGACGATGCGGTCGTTGGGAAACTTCTGCAGCGCCTCTTTCATCTCCTTCTCCGCCGAGGCGTAGTCCTTGGCGGCCCGGTAGGCGTCGATCACCTGAGCGGCGCTCTTAGCTGCCGCGGAGGGCTCGATCTCGGCGATTTCGCGATACGAAGCCACGGCCTTGGCGGTCTGTTCGGTGACCCGGTAAAGGTAGCCGAGGCGTTCCAGAAGAATCACGCGATTACTCTTGTCGGCGATGGAATCCGGGCGATTCGGCATGCCATCGAGGATCTCCCTCAACCGCGCCACGGCCTCCTGCATTTTGCCCTCAGCTTCCAGAAGGCCCACTTCGTTGTAGAGGATCTCCAGGTTGTTCGGATCGATCTTGCGGGCCCGCCGGGCGAACTCGTGAGCCTTTGAGTAGTCGCGCTTTTGCCGGTAGATTTGAGAGAGGCGGAGAAGGGCCAGCAGATCGTTCGGATCCTCCATCTGGAGTTCGTCGAACAGCTTCATCGCTTCGTCGTACTCTTCGGCGGTAAACAGGGCCGAGGCGTAGGCGCGCTTCAGATCCGGCTGCTCCCGATTCATCTCATAGGCGCGCTTGTAGGTGTCAGCGGCGAGCTTGTGCTCCTTCATCTGCTCGTAGGCGGCGGCCAGAGCGGTCAGCGTTCGCAGATTCGGATTGCGGTCCACAACGCGCTTGAGCATCTGGCTGGCGTTGACCGTGTCGCCCAGGTCGCTGTATACGATCGCGAGTCCGGTCAATGCGTCTTCGTTCTCCGGATCGGTCTCCAGGGCCTTTTTATAAGCGCGCTCCGCCGCCGTCGAGTTTTGGGCCAGCTTCTGCAGACGTCCCAGCAGGATCCAATTGTCGATGTCTTTTGGAGCGCGTTCGCCGACAACTTCAAATTGCGCGATCGCCTGGCGCAGCATGTCGAGGTTGGGGCGGCCCTGCTGCCCTTCGCGGATGCGCTGCGTGTAGAAGCGCCCAAGGATGCGGCGGGCGTTCAGGTCGTTGGGGTTGCGGCGGACCGCTTCCTCGAATTCGCTGGTGGCGCTGCGCAATTGGCCCGACTGGGAGTAGAGCTCGGCCAACTCCTGAGCAAGAGCCGGCGTATCGGGGTCGGCCACCATCGCAAGCTTGTAGTTCTCAATCGCTTTGGAAATGTACTCCCCGCGGCCTCCGTACTGCGCCGCCAATTCGGCATAGAGGTGGCCCAGGGCGGCATGATAGTAGGCGTTGGCTTTGTTCGGACCGCCGGCCGGGCTCTGCGCCGATACGGACGCCGGCACGCAAAGCCCCCATCCAATGCAAAGCACGGCCACAGAGCGGCGAATGATCACAGGCGTAGCCCACCCTCTCCCGGGATAGACTGCGGACTCGAGCGTCACGTCAGCCCCCGTCTTCTTCCATTCACAACTATATCTGATGTTCGGCAAACCCGGCCGGATGCCTGCCGCGGGCGCCGCGAAATACACTGGGCTTTGAGCCCCTCATGAACGATGTGACGAATGCGGCCGGCAAACCGTTGCTGGTGATCGCCGGCCCGACCGGTTCGGGGAAATCGGTTCTGGCAATCCGGTTGGCCGCCGCCATGAGAGGCGAGATCGTTAACGCCGACTCGGTGCAGTTATACAAAGGCCTCGAGATCGGCGCGGCCAAGACGCCAGTTCAGGCGCGCGAGGGGATCCCTCATCATCTGCTCGATCTGCTGGAGCCGTGGGAGATCTCAACCGCCGGCGATTGGGCCGTTCTGGCCGCGGACGCGATTACAGAGATTTCGAGTCGCGGCGCTTTGCCAATTGTGGTGGGTGGAACCGGGTTTTATATCCGGGCGCTGCTCGAAGGGATTTCACAGTCTCCGACCAGGGACCAGGCTCTCAGGGCAAGGCTCAGCCTGATCGAGTCGTCCCGGCCGGGATTCCTCCATCGGGCGCTGCGCCGCTTTGACCCGGCCAGCGCCCGCCGCATCCACCCGAATGATATCAACAAAACGCTGAGAGCATTAGAGATCTGTATCCTGGCGGGCTCTCCGGCCTCGCAAGTCTTCGCTGCCGCTCCCAGGAAACGGCTCGAGGGCTTTCAGAGTTTGTGCATTGTCCTCAATCCCGCGAGGCAGGCATTGCACGCCAGAATTGCCGAAAGGGCGCGCGGGATGTTCGCGGCAGGATTGGTCGAGGAGGTCCGCGCCCTCCTGAAGGCCGGCGTCTCGGAGACGGCAAAGGCCTTGGAATCTATTGGATACAGGGAATGTCTTGAGCTGCTCCACGGCCGCATGACCGAGGCGGAGGCCATCGAAGCGGTGATCATTGCTACGCGGCAGTACGCCAAACGCCAGGTGACGTGGTTTCGGAAAGAAAAGAACTGTTTTGTAATCAATCACTTTGGGGAGTCTAGCGAAGCCCTCGAAGCGGCGTTGCAACTGATACGGCGTCAGTTTGCAGCCGGCGCCTGATTTTCATCAAACTTTTCGCTCCGCCGCTCGTACACAGAGATGGGTAGGCCACTCAGCCTCGATGACATGATTGGCGCGAGAATCAATGTTCTATGAAACCAGAAAGTAGGGCATAATTTTCTTCCCAAGACTTGCCATAAGGTGGTGAAATAGGTCTATAATTGAAGCAGGAGAGTCCACGATGACTAAAACCTTGAAATTGTTTATCCTGATGCTTGCCGTCGCGCTTGCCGCCAGCGCCGCTTCCTACAATGTGACCTTCTTCCAGCCCTCCACCGTGGGTGGTCAGGAATTGAAGGCTGGTGACTATAAGCTCGTCATGGAGAACGACAAAGTCGTGATCCAGAAGGGTAAAGAGAAAGTTGAAGCGACGGTGAAGGTTGAGACGGCTGAGTCGAAGTTCTCTTCGACCTCCGTGCGGTACGCCGATCAGGGTGGCAAGATGAAGGTGACCGAGATCCGTCTCGGCGGCACCAACACCAAGCTGGTTTTCAACTAAGACATTATTAATCAATCACTTGAGAAGAACGGGCGGAGTCAAGGCTCCGCCCGTTCCTGTTCTGGCGGCACTTTGATATACTCCGAGCGGTGTTCCGTCTCCGTGGTCTGATGGTCATTGCGCTGTTGGCGGCGGCCGAAGCCAGCGCGTCAGCGCAGACAGAAACGATCCTAATACTTCCGTTTTTCAACTTAAGTAAATCGAAAAATATCGACTGGATCGGGGATAGCATTTCAGAGAGGATTCTTGATGCTGTGGGATCCAGCGGGCTCGATGTGATCCGCACCGAGCAGCGGGAGCGGGCTCTCCAGGAGGCGGGTGTTCGGCGGTACAGCGTCCTGACGCAGGCGAGTGTGGCGGAGTTGGCCGCGTCGTTGAGCGCGGGAGTGGCGGTCTATGGGGAGTTCGATGTCACGCGAAGCGCCAACGGCCAGGCGTCCGTCCGCTTGAAGGCTCGGATTCTCGAAGTACGTAAAGTCCGCAAGGGGAAAGAGTTCGATGTCTCGGGCGAGTTGGAGGACTTGTCCCGTTTGCAGAGCTCGTTGGCGTGGCAGGTCGTATCGGAGTTGAGGCCTGCCGCCGGCCTGACCGAAGAGTCTTTTCAGCGCGCACATCCGCCGATCAGATTAGACGCCCTGGAGAACTACGTTCGCGGGATGCTGACAGAGTCGCCGGACCAGCGCCTGAAGTTCTTCGCGGCGGCGACGCGGCTGGAACCTTCGTTCTCACTGGCGCAATATCAACTCGGCCTGACGCTGTTTCACCGCAGGGACTACAGGTCTGCCGGCGACGCTCTCAGCCGCGTGCCGCCGGAGAGCATGCGAGGCCGCGAAGCCCTGTTCTTCCAAGGCCTGGCGCGATACCGGCAGGGGGACTTCGCCAACGCGATTCGCAATTGGCGGGCGCTCGCCGCCGAGGTCCCCATGGCGGAGGTGTTCAACAATCTGGGGGCGGCCGAGCTGCGCGCCGGCGAACCATCAGCGGTTCAATCTCTGGAAAAGGCTGTTGAGACGGATCCGTCGGACCCCGACTTTCATTTCAATCTCGGTTACGCGTATTGGAGGGCGGGGCAGTTTGAGAAGGGTGCGGCGAGTCTGAGAATGTCGCTAGAGCGGCGGCCTGAGGATGAATTGGCCACATTGCTTCTTGGCCGGTGTCTTCAGCGCGTGGGGCCGCGGCCGGGAGATCTGCGGACTGAGGCCGTTGAACGGCTCAAGACCGAATACAACGACGCCGCATTCCTGGCGTTGAGGGCGATTCTCAAGCAAGAGCCGTAGCCGGGAAACGGTACGATGTTAACGTGACTTGCCCCTCCCGTGCCGCGGTCCTGCTCGCCGCCGCGGGGCTTCTGCGCGCGCAGAGCGGCGGTTCGTCCCCGCCGAAGCCGGCGGAGGTGAAACCGGCCATTGTGACGGTGACCCAGCAGCGCCTTCGCACCTCTTCCCAGCGGAATGAGAACGTCGCCGTCTACCAGATCGACACGAACGCCATCAAGGAGGCCAACGTCCGGCTTGGGACGACGCCAACGGCGACCCTGGAGTTCGCTCCGGACGTTCAGTACTACGCCGCCGAGCACGGCCGGCCCGCCTCCGAATCTCTTGCGCTGAAGCCAGCCGCCGCGCAGAGCGGATTCCACGGAGAAGGTTTCTGGTGGCATCAGAACTCCGTGATGAACGCCAGGACGTTCTTTCAGGCCGGCCCCGTCAAACCCTCGAGACGCAACATTTGGGGCGGCCGCGCGACGGGGGCGTTCGGTAAGAGCCTGGCGCTCACCGCCATTTACGGCCAGAGCGACATTCGCGGCATGGTCAACGGGAACGTCCTGGTGCCGCTCGCCGATGAGCGCACTCCCCGGACCACGGACCCTGCCGCGCGCGCATTGATCGCCTCCTGGCTCAAAGCATATCCTGCGGAACTGCCGAACCGGCCGGACTTCGATATCCGCGCCTTGAACACCAACGCGCCCCAGCGGATCGACGCCATCGCCGGAACGCTGCGTGCGGACGCCGCTTTGCCCCAGGGTTCGAAGCTCATCGCTTCTCATACCATCGACCGTTCGAGAACGCTGGCCTTTCAACTCGTCGCCGGGCAGAACCCGGACACAACGATTCACTCGCAGCGCAGCCGCCTCGCGTGGATCAAGACCTTTTCGGCCTCCACTGAGATGCAGGCCGCTGGCTCATTCAATCGCATCCGCAGCCTGCTGGTATCGCCGCCCGGAGCGGCCGGCCCGCGCGTGCGGTTCGGCTACCAGATCGAGGAACTGGGGCCGGATTCGATGTTCCCGGTCGACCGCGCAACCAACACTTACCGCGGAGGACTCGCCTTCTCTCACATCAGTGGGCGGCGCCAGTTGTTCTGGGGCGGCGATTACACCCGCTTCCAGTTGAACGGCATCGAAAGCGGAAACCTTCGCGGCTATTACCAGTTCGCCAACAACTTCGGGCGCATCGCCATTGAAAACTTCCTGCTCGGCGCTCCTTCCAGCTACGAAATCGCCCTGGGCGACCTCTCACGCGGGTACCGGAATTACGCGATCAACGGCTACTTTGGCGCGCGCTGGCAGATCTCCTCGATTCTGCAGATCCAGTCCGGCGTTCTCTGGTTCCTTGATAGCCGGCCCGTGGAGGTCCACGGGAAGGAGCGCATCCCCTACGACACCGACGGAAACAACTTCTCCCCGCGAATCTCCCTCGCCTGGCGGCCAGGCCGCGAATGGCTCATTCGCGCCGCCTATACGACGTCTTTTTCACCGATCCTTCCGGTCACCTATCAGCAGATCCGAAACAACCCGCCGCTCGTGTCTTATGTCATGGTCGCCGACCCCGATCTCGTGAACCCGCTCGGCGACGTCGACTGGAGCGATCCGAATCCGCGGCACACGCCGACATGGCTTTCGCCGGACTTCGCCACGCCCTATTCGCACCAGTACAGCCTGAGCCTGGAGCATCCGGCCCCTGCCGGGTCGGCGCTGCGGCTGCAGTATGCCGGGAGCCGGTCGATCAAACTGCCTAATACATTTATCCTCAATCGCGCGGAGCCAGTCCCCGGCATTCCGCTCACCACGGCGACCGTCAATCTCAGGCGCCCCGACCCGCGCTACTTCGAGACAAGGACCGTGGTGAACGGGGGCATGGCGTGGTTTGATGCGGCGCGGATTGCCTGGGCTCTCCCGCCCACGCGTGGCGCTTCTATTCAGGCCAGCTATGTGTTTTCCAAAGCGCTCGACCAGGGACCTGATTTTTCCGCCACTGCAGCCAATCGCGACATTTTGACACAGCGCAGCCAGTGGCAATACGAATCGTTTAAGGATCGAAAAGGACTGTCGAATTTCGATAGCACCCACGCTCTTGTGGTGTCTTCCTCTTTTGATCTTCCAAGTGTCGGGCCAGCAGGAAGTTGGCTCAATGCAGCCACTCGCGCATGGCAGATCGCCAGTGTGAATTTGTGGAAAAAAGGAACTCCTTTTACTCTCTATATGGGAAGCGACGCGCCTGGTTATGGAAATGTAGACGGGGGTCCGTCGGATCGGCCGCACATTGCCGACCCAAGCATTTTGGGTGGAACGGCGAGCCATCCGAATACCGCCCCGCTGCTGATCCGGCGGGATCGTTTCGCGACCCTTGTTCCAGGAGAATCCCGAGGGAGCCTAGGCCGGAACACATTCAGGAAGGCGAGAATCTGGAATTGGAACGCCGCGGTGACCCGTCAGTTCAGGTTGCCCAACGACTGGACCGCGCAGTTGCGCGCGGAGTCGTATAATCTTTCCAACACGCCGCAATTTGACGAGCCCCAGCGAAACCTCACCTCGCCAAGCTTCGGCAAGATCACGAACACGCTGAACGATGGCCGCGTCTTTCAGATAGGATTGCGGCTGATCCTCTAGGCGGTACGGAGGCAGCAAAGAGGATGGCTCATGCCTGAAATCGCGGGATGTTCGAGCGTCGGCCGCGTCCGCAAGAACAACGAAGACTTCTATCTGATCGACGAAGCGGCGGGACTGTACCTGGTGGCGGACGGGATGGGAGGGGCGGCGGCCGGCGAGGTGGCTTCGCACCTGGCGGGCGGCTCGATCGCCGAATCGGTTCTGGCGGCCGAGGCGGTCACGCCCGAGTTCCTGGCGGAAGCGATCACGTCGGCCGGTTTGCGGATCCAACAGGCGGCGCGCGCCAACCCCGCGTTCTCCGGGATGGGCACGACGATCGTCGTGATGGCCAGCCTGGGGGAGGGGCGGTATGTGCTGGCCCACGTCGGCGACTCGAGAGCCTACCTCTTCCGCGACGGAACACTCGAGAGACTCACCGTGGATCACACCTGGGTGGAAGAGGTCGGCAGGAGACTCGGCTTCTCCGACGCGGACCTGGCGCGCCACCCCATGCGGCACATGCTGACCATGGCCCTCGGCATCGAAGGCGTGATGCACGTCCCGACGGCGATCGTGACGCCGCAGCCGGGCTCGAAAGTCCTCATGAGCACGGATGGCCTGCACGGTCCGGTCAACGATCAGGCGATCGCCGAAATCCTGGCCCGGCCTGAGCCCCCGGCCATTCTCGCCGAGGCGCTGGTCGGAGCGGCGCTGGAAGCCGGCGGCCCCGACAATGTCACCGTCGTGGTCATGTGCTTCTGAGGGGCGGGCGGATACACTGGCAAGAGTGAGCTTGAAAGCAGCGCTAACCATCGCCGGCTCCGATCCTTCGGGCGGGGCGGGCATCCAGGCCGATCTGAAGACGTTCCATCAATTCGGCGTCTACGGAACGGCGGCTGTGGCGTTGCTGACGGTTCAGAACACGCAGAACGTGTTCGCCGTGGAGTGCCTTGATCCCGGCTTCGTCGCATCTCAGGTTCGAGCCGTCGTTGCCGACATCCCCCCGGCCGCGGCAAAGACCGGCGCTCTCGGAAACGCCGCGATGATCGAAGCCGTGGCGCAATTGGCGGCGTCCTTCGATTTCCCGCTGGTCGTGGATCCGGTGATGATCAGCAAGCACGGCGCGCCGCTGATGGCCATGGAGGCTCGCGCGGCGCTGCTTGAGCGTCTCCTGCCCGTGTGCCGTCTCGTTACGCCGAACCTCCACGAAGCCGCCGCGCTCACTGAGATCACAGTGGATTCCATTTCAAGCATGAGGGCTGCGGCGAAGGCGCTGGCGAAGCGGACCGGCGCCGCCGTTCTGGTGAAGGGCGGGCACCTGGAGGGCGAGGCGGTCGACGTGCTCTTTGACGGCGGTGAATTCCACGAGTTCATCTCGCCGCGGGTCGAGACGACGCACACGCATGGGACCGGGTGCACCTATTCGGCCGCCATCACCGCCTGCCTCGCGTTGGGGATGGCACTGCCGGAAGCGGCCGGCCGCGCCAAGAGGTTTATCAGCCGCGCCATCGCGACAAACCCCGGGCTCGGCGCAGGCTGCGGTCCGGTGAACCACTTCGCCCCCACTACAATGGAAGAGTTGTGACTTTTCCCCCCGTTGACGAGCAGTTGGATTACCTGCGTAAAGGCTTCACTGAGATCATTCGCGAAGAGGATCTGAAGGAACGGCTGGCCGAGTCGGTTCACTCGGGCCGCCCGCTGCGCATCAAAACCGGCTTCGATCCCACGGCGCCCGACCTCCATCTCGGCCACACGGTACTGATCCGCAAGATGAAGCACTTTCAGGACCTGGGCCATACCGTGATCTTTCTTATCGGCGACATGACCGGGTTGATCGGCGACCCCACAGGCCGCAACATCACCCGGCCCCCGATGACCCGCGAAGAGATCGCGGCGAACGCCGAAACCTACAAAGAGCAGGTCTTCAAGATTCTCGATCCGGAGAAGACCGAGATCCGGTTCAACTCCGAATGGCTCGCGCCGCTGACCTTCACCGACGTGGTGAAGCTCGCTTCGCGCTACACGGTCGCCCGCATGCTGGAGCGCGACGACTTCACGAAACGCTACAAGGACAACATTCCCATCTCGATTCACGAGTTCATTTACCCGCTTGCGCAGGGCTATGACTCGGTCGCCCTGGAGTGCGACGCCGAGCTCGGCGGCAGCGACCAGAAGTTCAACCTTCTGGTGGGCCGGGAACTGCAGCGCGACTGTGGCCAGAAGCCGCAGATCGTGGCGACCGTTCCCCTGCTGGAAGGGCTTGACGGCGTCGAGAAAATGTCCAAATCCAAGGGCAACTATGTCGGCATCTGCGAGCCGCCTTCGGTGATGGTGAAGAAGCTCATGACCATCAGCGACGACCTGATGTGGCGCTACTGGGAGCTGCTCACCGACAAGCGGATGAGCGAAATCGAAGCCATGAAGTCGAGCGGGCGCAATCCACGCGACATCAAGCTCGACCTCGCCGAGACGATCGCCGCGGCGTTCCACCCGGCCCGGGAGGCCCAAGCGGCGCGAGAGCAGTGGCTGCACGATGTGAGCCAGGGCCAGATTCCGCAGGATCTGCCCATTGAGCATGTCAGCGATCCGCGGCTCAACCGGATTCTGCTCTCCACCGGGCTCGCCGGATCGACGTCGGAGGCCGACAGACTGATTAAATCCGGCGCGGTCAGCCTGGCGGCTGCGGGCTCGGAAGAGCTGGATGTACGAAGAGCTCCCTCAGAGAAGATCGCTCCGGGCGAGTGGATTGTCCGAACCGGAAAGCGTTGGAAACGTATCTCCATCTAGGAGGGTCAGTTTGCTTCGTCCCCGCGACACCCTGGCGCTCAGTGTGGATGCGCTCGGGGCGCATCGGCTTCGGACCGTGCTGACGATTCTCGGCCTGACCATCGGCGTGACCACGCTGATCACGGTCGTGACCATCATTCAGGGCGCGAACGCCTACGTCGAGACCAAAGTCGCCGGGCTCGGTTCGGACGTTTTTCAGATGGCTCGAACGCCCTTCACGATCACGGACTTCGAGCTCGTGATGAAGGCGCTCCGGTACAAGCACATCACGCTGGAGGACTACCGCACGGTGGCGGAGCAGTGCTGGGAGTGCGCCATCACCGGCGCATCCGGCTCCGCGCAGGTTCGGGCGCGCTACCGCGATATGGAGATTCAGGACGTCAACTTCACGGGCCAAACGACGTCGATGGACCGCATCGACACTCGAACCATCGAGGCCGGCCGGTTCTTCACCGAAGTGGAATACCAGCGGGCCGAGCGCGTCTGCCTGATCGGCGCCACGCTCCGCGAGCGCTTCTTCGAGGGCGCCGATCCGTTGGGACGGACCATCCGTCTCGCCAATCAGGAGTTCCGCGTGATCGGCCTCTATGAGAAGAACGGCGCGGTCCTCGGCCAGGACACCGACAACTTCGCGATTCTGCCCTTGAGCACGTTCCTGCAGATGAGAGGACTGAGGACCTCGCTGACGATCAACGTGAAGGTTCCCGGCGGCACGGCGGCTTTTGAGAGAGCGATGGATCATGCGCGCCAGATCCTGCGGGCGCGGCGGCAATTGGGCCCCGCCGACGAGGAGGACTTCTTCGTCGGGACCAAGGAGACGTACATCCAGCTTTGGCAGCAGATCTCGGGCGCGTTCTTCGCGGTCTTCATCATGGTGAGTTCCATCTCGGGAGTGGTCGGCGGTATCGTCATCATGAACGTCATGCTGGTCAGCGTGACGGAGCGGACGAAGGAGATCGGCATCCGCCGGGCGATGGGAGCCTCCGGCACAGACATTCTCAGGCAATTCCTCGCCGAAAGCGTGATGCAGTGCCTCGCCGGCGGGACTGCTGGAATCCTTCTCGGATTCGCCCTGGCCGAACTGCTCAACCGCTTCACGACGTTCCCGGCCGCCGTCCAGGGATGGGTGGCGGTGATGGGCCTGGCGCTCTCGAGCGCCGTTGGATTGTTCTTCGGAATCTACCCCGCCACTCGCGCGGCGAGCCTCGATCCCGTCGAGGCCCTTCGATCGGAATAGCATGCCATGACACGCGCAGAGTTCAGGGAGAATCTGCTGGTCTCGTTTGCAACGCTTCGCGCCCACAAAGTGCGCAGCGGCTTGACCCTGCTCGGTATCGTCATCGGCGTGACCAGCGTAATCGCCGTGGCGGCGATCATCGACGGCCTCAACAGCTTCGTCGCAAAGAAAGTTGAGGGGATGGGTTCGCGGACGTTCTTCGTGACGCGATGGCCGGTGGGAACCAATCCCGTCCAGATGCCCGAAAAGATCAGGCTGCGCCGCAAGCTGCAATACGAAGACGGTGAGAAGATCCGCTCCTCGGTCAAGAGCATCGACCGCATCACCACGATGGGCACGCGCGCCAGCTT
>CAYWST010000057.1:0-19945 GCA_964461075.1 uncultured Solibacteraceae bacterium
GGACGTTGGAGCCGGCAAGCCCGCCCTTGACGGCGTTGAAGACGACCTCGGGGTCGAGGCCCGCCTTGGTCGCCAAGAGCAACGCTTCGCCCATGGCTGCGATGTTGCAGGCCACCATAATCTGATTGGCCAGCTTGGTGACGTTGCCGGCGCCGACCGGTCCGGTGAGCGTCACAGTGGCGCCCATCGCCTTCAAGACCGGGACGGCCTTCTCGAAGACTTCGGGTTTGCCGCCCACCATGATCGCGAGCGTTCCTGCAATGGCGCCCGGTTCGCCTCCGGATACCGGCGCGTCAAGGAAATCGACCCCCTTGGCCTGGCATGCGGCGCCGGCCTTCTGGGCCACCAGGGGGCTGATGGAGCTCATGTCGATGACCAGCGTGCCGGGCGCCGCCCCTTCCAGCACGCCCGCGGGGCCGAGGATCGCCTCTTCCACCTCGGGGCCGTCGGGCAACATCGTGATGACAATCTCCGCGCCGGAGGCGGTTTCCGCGGCGGAACCGCGCGCCTGGGCGCCTTCGGCGGCCATCGTCGCGACAGACTCCGCCACGATGTCGTAGACGCTGACCGTGTGGCCGGCCTTCATCAGGTTCCGTACCATCGGCTTGCCCATGATGCCCAGCCCGACAAACCCAATCCTGTGCGACATGCTTGTTCAACTCCTCCCGAACATGGTATCGCCTGCGGCCGGGGATTCGGACAGCGCTCGGGACTGCATGATAGCGTGGCATTGATGAGGGTTGATTTTCACTTTGGAAAAACCGGCCTGACCGCCGAACTGCCCCCGGGTCCGCACTATCGCGTCCTTGAAGCGAGGTGGGCCCATGCTGTGGCCGACGAGAGCTTAGCGATCGCCAGCGCTCTCGACCGTCCCATTGGCTGCGCCCCGCTTGAAGAACTGGCCCGCGGGAAGAAGACCGCCGCGATCTCGGTCTGCGACATCACCCGCCCCGCGCCCAACCGCCGGACTCTCCCCCATGTGCTGAAACGGCTCGAATCAGCGGGAATCCCGCGCGACGGGATCACAATCCTGATCGCTACCGGCCTGCACCGGCTGGCTACCGGCGGCGAAATCGTCGAGATTCTGGGAGAAGAGATCGCCCGCTCCTATCCAATCGCGAACCATAACGCGCGCGAACTCGCGGATCACCGCTCTCTGGGCTCGACCAAGTCCGGCACGCCAGTCTTCGTCGACCGCCGCTACACCGACGCCGATCTGCACATCACGCTCGGCTTCATTGAGCAGCACCTGATGGCCGGATTCAGCGGCGGCAGGAAGCTGATCGCCCCCGGCCTCGCTTATCAGGACACGATCAAGACGCTTCATAGCCCGCGCTTCATGCGCGACGAGAGGGCCGTGGAAGGCTCCATCGAGCAGAACCCGCTCCACCAGGAACTTCTCGAAATCGCTTCGATGGCCGGCCATGACTTCGTCCTCGATGTCGTGCTGGCCGAGGGGCGCAAGATTGCCGCCGTTTTCGCCGGCGATCCCCGCCAGGCGCACCTCGCGGGCATCGAGTTCGTCCGGCGGGAAACCACGCAGTGGATCCCGGAACCTGTCGACGCCGTCATCACGACGGCCGCGGGCTATCCGTTGGATCTGACCTTCTACCAGGCCGTGAAAGGGGTGACGGCATCTTCTCATCTGCTCAAGCCGGGCGGAATCATCCTGCTCTTGGCGGCCTGCGATGAGGGCGCCGGAGCAGCGGAGTTTTCCCGCCTACTGAAAGAGTCGTCCGGACCTGCGGAGTTTCTCCAAACAATTTCTAACTCGCCTGTGACGGTCGATCAATGGCAGTTGGAAAAACTGGCAATTGCTTCCTTGTCGCACCCTATTTGGTACTATGTGCCCGGGCTACCACCGGAATATCACTCCTGCCTCTGGGGCCGGGATTTCATGAGCGCCGCCGATGCACTCGAGGCGCTTGCCGCCAAGCTGGGCCCGGGCGCAAAAGTGGCCGTGATCCCGGAGGGGCCCTACGTCTTCGCCCGGCCGGAAGCGGGCGCCGCCGTGCTTGTCTGAGGAGATACGCTCCAGCGGAACGCGGTCACGCCCTTCAGGTCGCGAACGTAGATCTCATCTCCGGAGTTGCCCGGCGCGACGGCGAGATGCGCCCACGCCGAAGTCTGCGCCACCTCCATGGATGCGAGGAGATCAAATCGTTCCGGATCGGCCCGGATCAGGTGAAGTTGGCCGCGCTCATCAAGCGCGAGAATTCTGTCGCCTCGCGACACCATGGACCAGTACATGCCGAAAGGCTCCGTGGTCCATTTTGTCTCGCCAGTGGCGAGTTCGATGCAGGTAAAGCGCTGATTGGCCAGATGGAGATAGGCGTGCCCGCCGATGATCACCGGGGACGACATATATCCCTTGGCTTTGTTCTTCCAGAGTTCCCTGACCGAGAGGCCTCCGTCTGAAGGCTCCACCTTGTACAGGTAAGTGTCGTTCCGATAGCTCGATGTGAAAATGGCGTCTCCCCAGACGCTCGGGGTGAGGATGTTCATCCCCCGGAAGTTAGGCACCTCCTGAGACCAGTGCACCTTTCCCGAGGCGGGGTCGAGCCCGGTGAGATGAGTCCGGGTCTGCACCAGAATCTGGCGCTTGCCGGCCAGAGTGGCGGCATACGGCGATGAAAAAGCGCCGGATTCGAAGACGTTGTGCTTCACTTCGAGAGAACGCCAGACGGTTTGGCCGGTTTTGCGGTCCAGTTTAACGAAGGAGTCCGCCGCCTGCAGGTAAATCGCGTCGCCTTCGATCAGGGGAGAGGAAGCACATCCGAAGTCCGGTTTAGGCGTCTGGAAGCGCTTGGGGAAATCGACGCGCCATAGCTCTTTGCCCGAGGAAGCCTCGAGTGCGACAAGAACCTCCTCCATTCCGCAAACATAGAGTGCACGCCCGTCAAAAGCGGGTGTTGAGCGGATCCAATCGCCATTTCTCTTGGCGTAGAAAGGCACACTGATCTTTCCGGGCCAGGATGCGCGCCAGCGTTCCCGTCCCGATGAGCGCTCGAGGGCGCGGACGATTTCCGTGTCACCATTCGCTGTTTCGACCGTGAAGACGAGTCTGGCGGTGACGATCGGTCCCGAGTAGCCTTGAGCCAGATCGACACGCCAAAGCTGCCGGAGGCCGGCGAAGTCCCCCGGCCAGGGAGCCCCCGTCGAAGCGCCGGTCCTCTCGGGACCGCGCCACTGCGGCCATGGATCTCTCGGAGAGGCGATCATCAAGGGGAGGGCCAGCCAGAGCAGAGGCGCACTCGCATTCATGAAACGGCGCATGCGAACAGGGATGTTCAGAATCCTACGGAAGGCTTAAAAAGTCCGCCCCCCATCGGAGGGCTTGACCCGCGCACCGGCGAAAGGATATTTTTCGGGTGAAGCCGTGCGCACTCTTGTGGCAGGGCTGGTCGTCCTGAGCGCCTGCGCCATCGGCGAGGCTCAGACGGTGAAAGCGCCCGCTTACACCGGGGCCGGCGTCATCGATTTCGCGACTGCAAGACCTGGAGTTCTCGTCCAAAACTCTCTGGCCGTCATCCACGGCACAGACCTCTCCTATGTGACTAGAACCCGGCTGGCGACGGACCTCCAGGGAGGGAGATACCCTTCGGCGCTGCCGGAGGCGAACGTCTCCGTGCGGATTCGAGGCGCCCTCGCCCCTGTGGAGTTCGCGTCGCCGAGATTGATCATCTTCGTCGTCCCCGCCCACGTCGCGACAGGCGTGTCGGACGTCCAGGTGGTCCGGCAAGGTGTGGCCGGTCCTCGTGTCGCGGTGGAAATCAGAGGCGAGGAGCCGGTCACATACCCCGCCGAAGAGGGCTTCCTCTTGGCCCGGCATGCCGATTCAGGCGAGTGGGTGGATACACTCAATCCGGCCCGGCCGGGAGAAGAGGTTTCCATCTATGCCGGGGGGCTTGGGCAGCTCGTCCCTCCCTTGCGTGAAATGCAGGCGCCTCTGGCCAGAATCCCCATTGAGAAGGCCGCATGGTTACGCATCCAATTGGACGGCGCCGAGGTGGCCAGGTCGCAGGTGGCGTTCGTGGGTGCTCTGCCTGGCTTTGCCGGGGTCTACGAAATCCGGCTGAGAATTCCCTGGGCCGTCGGGGAAGATCCAACCGTCCTCCTCTCGCTTGACGGGCTGGATTCTCCCCTTCTGCTCCGCCTGCCGCTGAAATACCCTCCAGCGCAACCTGACGCCGCTCTGTTGCGTTGAATAGAGTGTGTGGAATTCGCCGCGGCGATGAGCCGCGAACGCGTTAACCTGAAATGAGACGGGCGAGGAGCCAATGAAGATCATCGCAGCCGCACTGTTCTTGTGTGCCGGGTACTCCTGGGGGCAGCCCAAGACCCAAGGCCCGCCTGCTTCGGAGGATTCACCCCAACAGGCAGTGCAGACTTACACGGTCCCGGAAGGAACTCGTATTCCGCTCCAATTGATCAACAGCGTCAGTACAAAAACGGCCGCCGTCGGCGATAGGGTCTATCTTCAAACCAATTTCCCGATCGGCGCCGAGGGGAAAATCCTCATTCCCGCCGGCAGCTACGTCAGCGCCACAGTCACCTCGGTCAAACGGGCAGGCAAGGTCAAAGGCCGGGCCGAACTGTACATCCGTTTTGATTCCATGACGTTACCCAACGGCGTGACGCGCGATTTCCGCGCAACCGTCGCTTCGCTCGACGGTTCCAACCCCGGAAAAGTGGACAAAGCCGAGGGCAAGATCGAAGGAGAAGGCGGCAAAGGCGCCGACGCCGTCAAAGTGGGCGAAGCCGCCGCCTGGGGCACGATGATCGGGGGCGTCGCCAGCAGAACCGGGACCGGGGCGGGCATCGGCGCCGCTGCCGGAGCCGCCGCAGGCCTGGCCGGAATTCTCATGAGCCGCGGGCCCGACGCGATCCTCGAACGCGGTTCAACGGTTGAAATGATCCTGGATAGGACTCTTAAGTTCACCGATCGGGATGTCGCCGGATTCACCGCCGGTTCAACCTCCCCGGTTACACCCCCCCGCCCCCCCGACCAGACCCGTCGCAGGTTTCCTTTTTAGTCCGAACAGGTCGTCGTCAGGTGTTCCGCCGATGGGGGCTAGGGCCTTCACCGGGCGCCACGCTCAGGACCTTACCTGATTTCATGGCCCATGCCCCTGCAGGATTGAGTGGCCCGTCCGATATTCAGAGGGGGGACTCGCCCCTATAATCGCAGATAAGGCACGGAATGGATTCAGTTGAACTCCAGGTGTTTATCGCACTTGGGGTGGTTCTGGCAGCAGTTTTGATCGCGCTGGCGGTCGACTTCCTCAAGGGGAGTAATGAGAGACTGCGCGAGCGGAACGCCGCCCTTTCAGAACGGGAGAAGGCGGCGGTGGAAAAGGCGTCCTGCATGGAGCGGCTGTATCACCAGATGGTTGACCTGGTCGAAACTCTGAAAGACGCTGAGCAGCAGCAGCCGGTGGTTCTATCTCCCCCTCTCGCGCCTGCAAGATCGGCCATCGTGCCGGAGACAAGTCCGCAAAATGCTGTCAACGCGCCGATTGTCCTGCCGGACGCCAGGCTTGTTGTGGAAACGCCGATTCCGATGCCTGAGGTTCCGGTGCCGGTCCGCGTGGTTCGCGACGAGGCGGACCTGACGCAGACCGATGAAGTGGTCGAGGAACTGCCGCCCCCGGCCGAAGGCTTGGCGCCGCTGATGGAGGGCTTGAAGCCGGTCATCCGGCAGACACGCCGCTATGTCGGTCCACTGAGCGCGTTGTCGTGGCCGTCACCTGCCGAACCGTCAGCCCCAGGGCCGTTTCGGGTCATCGACGAACCGGATTGGGAATCGATGGTTGTCTCCATCTCTCCGGCAGAGCCTGAAGCCAGTGGCGAGACTCCTGGCGCTCTGGCGGCGGAACCACAGGATGCTGCAGCCCCGGCCGACCCGTATCCCGCCAAAGTTGTGGAGATGCCAAGGGCCGGTCCCGTCACTCCCTCCGAGGATCGGGACCTCCACATCCCCGCCGGAGTTCTCCGGGCAGAGGTTCTGAACGATCTCCTCAAGCGCGAGACGGATTTTCAGGGCGTCACCTTATCGATCAGCGTGGTCGATTACGTCAGGTTGGTGGCGGAGCATGGCAGGGAGGCCGTCGAGCAGGTCATGGCGGCTTTGGAGGAACTTGTCAAGACTTCGGGAAGCGACGCGGACCTGGTGTGCCGCATCTCGGAGGATGAGTTCATCGTCGTCTGTCCAGGCGCATCCGGTGCGGCCGCGACTCTCCGCGTCCAGCAGCTCTCGGAAAGCTTGTGGGATTTCCAGCTCAGGAGCCTGGTCTCCTTCCCCATCATGTTCAGTTGGGGCGCCAGTGAAAGCGGCTTGACGCCTGGCATGCCCAGACTTCTGGCGGATTCGGTCGATCGTGCGAGAGAGCAGATGCTGGAAAGCCGGCGAAGCCGCCGGGCGTTGACCTGGGCCAGCGCCAAGTATGGGCTGCAAAGCAACGCGCGGTGATCCGTTATCCGAGCACGTTATGGATCGTGCTCAGCAAAGTCTCAAGCTTCAATGGCTTAGCTAGGGTTCCATGCGCGCCCAGGTAGCCGGCGATCCGCAGATAATCGCCGCCGAAGGCCCCGGACATGGCGATGACCTTCAGGTCGGGGTGCGATTGCCGGATCTGCTTGATGGTCGCGATCCCTTCCTGCTCGGGCATCACGAGATCGGTCATGATGAGATCATACGCCGCCGATCCCAGCATTGACATGGCGTCCCGCCCGTTCACCGCCACCTGAACCGAGAAGCCGACTGATTCAAGCATCGCCCGGATGACCGCTCGGACGCTCGGATCGTCATCGACCACAAGAATCCGGATTTGACGCGGCGTATCGCTCATTGCAGAGGTGGCGCTTCGGGCGGGAGCAGCGCTACTTATAGGTTATACCTGAATCAAGATAAAAAGCACCTTGAACTACTTTTCGACGAGAAGGTGAATGCGTTCCATTTCCCGGCCCGCTTCGGAGTACTTCCCCTGGGAGATCAACTCCCGGTAGCGGCGGAGGCGGGTCCTGATTTCCTCGAGGGTTTGTTGCCCCGTTGAGGGGGATGGCGGGGCTTGCGGGGCTGCTCCTTGAGTTTGCGTCTGCGGTTGCGCCGCACTCATTGTGTAGCCGGCCGATCCCGCCAGTTCGGCCAGCGCCTGCTCGTAAGTGTCGCTGTAGATCAACCGGTTGCCGATGGCGAGGGCGACCTTCTTCAACTGCGGCATGCGCGCTTCGGCGGCCTGGATGTAGATCGGCTCGATGTAAAGCAGCGTCTGGTCCACCGGAAGGACCAGCATCTGCCCCCGGAGAACCTGTGAACCCTGCTGATTCCAGAGCGAGAGATCTTTACTGATGTTCTGGTCCTGGTTGATCCGGGCTTCAATCTGC
This sequence comes from uncultured Solibacteraceae bacterium, assembly GCA_964461075.1. Lineage (GTDB taxonomy): Bacteria > Acidobacteriota > Terriglobia > Bryobacterales > Bryobacteraceae > JACADU01. Next base: position 7,387 of record CAYWST010000057.1, read on the forward strand.
ATCGGCCCGAAGATCAGCTCCTGTTTAGAGAGCTGCAGGAAGATCAGTTCTCCGAGATGGGGCCCGTCGCATCTTGCCAGCATCAGGCCGATGAGGTTGTCCTTGTTGCGGGGCGTGAAGGTGGTGATGAGAAGGAATTCCGGCGTTTCGCTTCCCGGCAGCGTCGCGACGATGTATGTGGGCGCGACCGGATCGGGCCGTCCCGCGGCGCTATTGAGGTTCCGGCTCAGGTCCCATTGGTCTTCCTTATTGAAGAAAGCCTCCGGGTCGGTCATGTGGAAGACGCGATAAATCTCCGCCTGAATGCGAAAAATGGTCTCAGGATATCGGGCGTGCTCCCGGATGCCGGCGGGCATCGACGCCGCGTCGAGAAACAGCGAGGGGAAGAGCCGGCGCCAGACCATGATGAGCGGATCGGATTCATCGAACACGTAAATGGCGACCGAGCCGTCGTAGGCGTCGATGGTGGCCTTGACCGAATTCCGGACATAGTTGACGCGTCCCAGATCGGTGACGCGCAGCGTTCGTGAGTACGGGTGGGAGGCGGAGGAGGTGTAGCCGTCAATCATCCAGACCAATCGCCCTTCCCTGGTCACGACGAGGTAGGGATCGCGATCCCATTCGAGGAAGCCCGCCAGGGATTCGAGCCGGTCCCGCACCTTGCGGCGGATCATCATGCGGCTGTCGGGCGTCAGGTATGTCGTCAGCAGAATGTTCCAGTCGCCGCTGGAGACGGCGGCGGCGAACCGGAGCAACGGGGAGGAAATGGGAAATCCGCCTTTGCCGTCGTAGCGGTTCTCCACATTGCCGGAGCCTGAAGGGTAATTAAACTCCGGCTGCTTGGTGTGGACGAAGACGGGCTCGTGGGTGACCTCGCCAAAGTAGATCTCGGGCCGGGTGAGCTTCAGATCCGGCGTCTTCACGGTGGGCGGCGCGTCCTGAACCAGGAGATACGGCAGCCCGTCCGCCGTGATCCGCGCCGCTTCCGCGACGACGAGACCGTAGCCGTGGGTGTAGACAAAATGCGGATTGATCCAGCGTGAACGCGCCTCGGCGGGAAGCTGATTGACGTCGAGTTCGCGGGGCGTGAGCAGCACCTGGCGCATCTGCCCGTTGAGCTGATAGCGGTCGACGTCGGAGTCCGCGAACACGTAGTAAGGGCGCAGGGCCTGAATTTGCGTGACGGTATCGTGGAACGCGCGCCAATCCCAGAGCCGGACGTTGTCCAGCAGCGGCTTGTGCTTGTCGAGCTTGATGGGCGCTTCGAGTTGGGCGTTGAATTCGACCTCGCGGGAGCGGCGGTCGAGCCCGTAGGCCGCCCGCGTAGCGGCGATGTGTCTTTCGATGTACGGCTTCTGGATGGTGATTTCGCTGGGCCGGACGTAGGTACTGAAGACGATGCCTGGTAGGAGCAGTCCGGCGGCCCAGAAGATGACAATCGGAATGGCGGTCCAGATGCGCCCGGTGAGCACGCCCGCGGCGGCGAGGACGCAGGAGGCGATCTTGGCCAGCAGGATCGGGATGACAAAATGCTCCGCCGTCCAGTCGATGCCAACCAGCGACTCATGCTCCTCGAACAGGAGATCGTACCGGTCAAGCCAGAACGAAACGGCGAGCAGGCCAAACGTAACGGCCGCGGAAGCGCGCAGCCAGGTCGAGCGAACGGTGTCGCCCAGCCGCAGGTCCTCGAAATCGAAGGCCGCGCCGCCCTCGGCGCTCCAGGCGAGCCCCTTCCTCGCGAGGGTCCATCCCCGGTTGGCCAGGAAGTAGACGATCGCCTGCAGAATGACCACCCCGAGCAGAAACGCCGCCAGCATGCGCAAGGCCGGCAGCGTGAAGAAGTAGAAGTTCAACGGCAACTGGAAGACCGGATCCCGCCATTGCGATTCGGCGATTCCCGCCCCGCCCAGGTAGCGAAGCAGCGTCCACCGGTCGGACCAGATGGGAAGGGCGGCGACGCCTGCGGGGATGAGGATTGCAAGAGACGCCAGGAGAGCATAGCGGCCGTGGTTCCGCAGCGAAGCCCCAGCAGCCTTCATGCCGCGGGCGTGGTCGATCCAGAGGATCACGTAGGAGAGGATGAAGCCTGCGACGCCCGGCAGAACGGCGAAGCCGAGCATCGACAGCCAGGTGTTGACCTGGCCCATCTCCCGCCACCATTGGTATTCCACAACGTAGCCTGCGCCGGCTTTGAGAAGAAGGAGGACAAGAAACGCCGCGGGAATCCACAGTGCCAGGCGTCCCGAACGCGGCCGGTCTGAGTAGGGGTGCATCGCTGCTCCTCGCTCCCAGTGTATTCGTTGCGAGAGGCTGGCACGCGCCCCGGATGGAAGGGAAGGTTATCGGTGCGCGGCTACCGGGACGGTTCGTGGTGCGATCTCCAGCTTGAACTCCTCACGCCCCGGAGCCCGTTTTTGGCATCGTTCCTTGGCTACGCCGAATCCCATGAATTCCGAAGCCGCCGTGGTAGGAGTGGAGGTTCCCGCTTGGAGCGCGCCGCGAAGCTCATGCAGCAGGCAGGCCAGCCCGGCAGCGCAAAGCAGCGCGCTGCCCACCCCGAAAAGCGCAATGCAGAAGCCAACCCACAACAACTCGTCAGGGACCTTGATGTCCAGTCCCGCCGGAAAGAAAAGGTTCATCGGCCGCTCCCAGTATTCGGGCACAAATGAGAATACAGGGATCTGTTACAACCGTCAACAGAAAACTAAGGCCGCTCTCCGATCTTGCCGCAGGCTCAAAAGCCCTCCATCCGCCAGACGATCTCTCCCCTCACAACCGTCACCACCGGTCCGCCATGGAAGGTCCTTCCAGCGAACGGGGTGTTAGAGGATTTCGAACAGGTCTTCGAAACGTCGTAGGTCCAGGGATAGTCCGGGTGGAAGACAGTCACGTTGCCCACCGTGCCGGGCTTCAGGTTGCCGCGTTCAAGCGCGCCGGTCCACCCGATGATGCGCGCGGGCTCAGAGGTATAGAGGGCGATGAGCCTGTGTAAAGACATCCGGCCGGAGTGCACGAGCACCTCGAGTGAAACGCCGAGGGCCGTCTCAAGTCCGGTGATGCCGAAGGGGCAGCGCTCGAACTCCTGCATCTTGTCATCGCCCGGGTGTGGAGCATGGTCGGTTGCCAGGCAGTCGACAGCCCCGGCGGCGAGGCCCTCCACGACCGCGCCGAGATCCGCGGATTCGCGGATTGGGGGCTTCATCTTGTAGTTCGAGTCGTAGGGCCGCATATTCCCCGTGTGGAGGGCGATGTGATGCGGGGTGGCCTCGGAGGTGACGGGCAGGCCGCGGCTTTTGGCGTAGGCGACCATGGACACCGCGTGGCGCGTGGAAATGTGAGCGACATGGTATCGCGCGCCGGTCAACTCGGCGAGCAGGATGTCACGAGCCACCATGATGTCTTCCGCCGCCGCCGGGATGCCGCCGATGCCCAGGCGCACGCTGTCCAGGCACTCGTGCATGTCGCCGCCGGCCGTCAGGTTCAGGTCTTCACAGTGCTGGATCAGCGGGATGCCGATGGCGCGTGCGGTCTCCATCGCCCGGCGGACGACCCGTGAATTCATCACCGGCCGGCCGTCATCGCTGATCGCCACGGCGCCGGCGGCGGCCATGGAATGGATGGCGGCCAGTTCCTCTCCCTGAGAACCCTTTGTAATTGCGCCGATGGGAAACACGTCCACGCAGGCGGCGCGGCGAGCCTTCTCGACGATGTAGCTGGTGACGGTGGCGCAGTCGTTGACCGGCAGGGTATTGGGCATGCAGCAGACGGTGGTGAATCCGCCGGCCGCCGCCGCGCGGGCCCCGGTCTCGATGGTTTCGGCGTGCTCGAACCCTGGCTCGCGTAGATGAACGTGGATGTCGATGAAACCCGGCGCCACCACAAGCCCCGCGGCATTCAGCACCGGAGCGCCGCCCGCGTTCAAGTCCGGGCCGACTCCGGCGATCCGGCCGTCCTCGATCAGGAGATCGGCCACGCCGTCATGGCCCGTCGCCGGACAGATGACGCGTCCTCCACGAATCAGCAGATTGCGGCTCATCCGAGCAAAACCCTTTCCAGCACAGCCATTCTGACGCTGACGCCGTTCTCAACCTGGTTGAGGATCATGGATCGTTGCGAGTCCGCGACTTCAGTGGAAATCTCGCGTCCGCGGTTGATCGGGCCGGGGTGCATGACGATCACCTCGGGGTCGGCGAGCAGGAGGTGATCCGCGTGGAGCCCGTAGAACTGGAAATACTCGCCGGCCGGCATGACGGGCTCTTTGATCCGCTCCAGTTGTACGCGCAGCATCATGATGACATGCGCGCCCGCCACCGCCCGGTTCACGTCGTACTCCAATCGAACGCCGGGCGCGATCGACGCCATGGCCGGCGGCAGCAGCGGCGGCGGACCGCAGAGCACGATTTCGTTGCCGTACTTCGACAGCAGATGGATGTTCGAGCGCGCGACCCGGCTGTGAGCGATGTCGCCGATAATGGCGATCCGTAAGTCCTCCAGCCTCCCAATGCGGTCGAGGATCGTGCGGGCGTCCAGGAGCGCCTGCGTGGGATGTTCATGCGTTCCATCGCCCGCGTTCACGATCGGAGTGGTGAGATGACGCGCCAGAAAGTGCGGCGCCCCGCTGGCCGCGTGTCGCATGACGATCGCGGACGGATGCATCGCCACCAGCGTGTTCAGCGTATCGACCAGACTCTCCCCCTTGGTCACGCTCGAACCCGAAGCGGTAATCGTCAGCGTCTCCGCGCCGAGCCGGCGGGCGGCGATCTCGAAGCTCGACCTTGTGCGGGTCGAGTTTTCGAAAAACAGATTCACCACCATCCGGCCGACGCAATTATTCACTTTCGCGAATGTTCCACCCTGCGGCTGGAAATCTCTCGCGCGGTCGAGAATCGCCTGGATCTCAGGCCGGTCCAGATCCTCGATGCCGAGAAGTCCTCTACTCATGGTCCAGCCTCCTTCAGCCGTCCACCCGTTCGACCAGCAGGACCTTTTCGATTCCATCCACCTCGTTGAACTTCACTTCGATGATTTCGCGGCTGGATGTCGGCACCTTGCGCCCGACGAACTGGGCCTCGATGGGCAGTTCCCGGTGGCCGCGATCGATCAGCACAAGCAGTTGCACCCGCGCCGGTCTGCCCAGTTCGAACAGCGCGTCCAAGGCCGCCCGGATGGTCCGGCCGGTGTAAAGGACGTCATCCATCAGCACGACATCTTTGTTCTGGACGGGGAACTGAATGTCGGTGTCGCTGACGACCGGGCGCTCCCCAACGGCGGACAAGTCGTCGCGGTACAGCTTAATGTCCAGGATGCCGACCGGCGTCTGGATGCCTTCCAGCGACTCGATCTTGCGGGCCAGCCGCTGCGCCATGGGCACTCCCCGCCGGCGGATCCCGATGAAGGCGAGCCTGGAGAGATCTTCAGTTTTCTCCAGAACCTCATGGGCGAGACGCACCAGCGTCCGGTCAATTTCGCTGGCGCTCATCAGTTGTGCTTTTTCGCGTGTGGAGCTCATGGCGGTGGTTCGTCTGGGGAGAGATTAACACAGACCTTCAGTACCTTTTCATCCGCTGCCGGATCCGCCGGCTGATCTTCTCGATCTCCTCCAGGTCCTTGAGCGCTTTGAGCGGGAGAACGTGCCGGTCGCCCTTCTTGAGTTCTTCCTCAATGCCCGAGGCGAGCCCCCGGATCTTGTTCAGGTCCTCGAGATTCTTCTTGTAGTCTTCCTTGAGAATCACCTCCGATTGCAGCCTGCCATCCGGCAGCTTCCTCGTCGATTCGCGGTCCGGAGCCGTGGGGAATGGCTGCTGGCCGAGGGCGGACGTAGAGGCGATCGGGATCAGCAGGGCGAGGAGAAGTGCATTGCTATGATGACTGGTAATGCGTGAAATCCAACTTGGCATCGTCGGCCTCGGCACGGTGGGATTCGGAACACTGACCATTCTGGCAGAGAACGCCGGATCGATCTCGAAGAAACTCGGTTTTCCCCTTCGCGTGAAAGCAGTCTGCAGCCTCGACGCCAAATCGATGAAGCTTCCGATCCCGGTGCCAGTGGTCACCGAGGACTGGCGGGATGTGGTGAACGATCCGGAGATCGACATTGTGGCTGAGCTGATCGGCGGCGTCAACGTCGCGCGTCAGGTGATCGACGCGTCCATCGCCTCCGGGAAACACGTCGTCACCGCGAATAAGGAGCTCATCGCGCTGGACGGAGTCGCCATCTGGCAGGCGGCCCGAAGCCGCGGCGTCACCCTGGCCATGGAGGCGAGCGTTTGCGGGGGCATCCCCATCCATACCGTCCTGCGCGAAGGCATCGCGGCGGACCGTGTGGAGGCTCTCTTCGGAATTCTCAACGGGACGAGCAACTACATCCTCACCGAGATCGAGAAGCACGGCACGCCATTCGCGGAGGTGTTGGCCGAAGCGCAGAGGCTCGGCTATGCGGAAGCCGATCCCACTGCCGACATCGAAGGGTACGACGCCCGCAGCAAGCTCGTTCTGCTGGCCTCCCTCGCCTTCGGCGTCAAGATCGCTCCCGCCTCGGTCGCCACGGAAGGCATCAGCCGCATCTCTCCGGTGGATTTCAAGTACGCCGACCAACTCGGCTGCACCATCAAGCTGCTCTGTTCGGCGCGCCGCGAAGGCGATGGCCTGTTCCTCTCCGTAAGGCCCGCGCTCATTCCGAAGGAGACCATCATCGCCAGCGTCAACGGCGCCTATAACGCCGTCTGGTGCCGGGGCGCGTTTGGCGCCGACACCTTCTACTACGGCCGCGGCGCGGGGGCTCTGCCGACGGGCGTCGCCGTTGCCAGCGACATCATGCGTCTGGCCAGGGAAGTTCGTTCCGGCGCGCCGGAGCGGGTCTCTCCCTTCGCCTATACCTCCGTGGAGGCTTCCGAGCCCCTTCCCATCGGCCTCCAGAAGCGATCCTGGTATCTCCGGTTCCGGATCTCAGACCGCCCCGGAATCATCGCCTCGATGGCTGCCGTCCTGGCCGAACACGAGATCAGTATCGACGCCGTGCTCCAGATTCCTTCGACGGAGAAGACGAACCTGCCGTTCGTCATCACTGTCGAGTCCACGGCCGAAACCAGCGTCCGGACGGCGGTCTCCAGGATGGCTTCGTTCGACTTCATGGTTGAGCCGCCGCTCGCTCTCCCAATGGAAAGGGGTCTTTAGTGAATCTCGTAATCCTCCTGCTCGCCTGCGCACTGCACCTCTCCGCGCAAGTCGCCGACAAGGCAAACGAACGATACCGGAAGCCGGAAGGACGCGCCTCGATGCTCGCCAATCTGGGCGCTCCCGACAGGGCGGACCGTATTCAGGCCGCGGCGATCGTCAAAGCGCTCGGAATCCGGCCCGGCCAGCACGTAGCCGATCTCGGGACCGGCGGCGGCGCTCTGCTTCCGCTGCTCAGCAAAGCCGTGGGCCCCCAAGGCAAGGTCTTTGCGCAGGATATCTACGAGGATTTCCTGGCGGCGGCAAGGAAGAAAGCCGGCGACGAGAATCTCACCAACGTCGAGTTCGTCCAAGGGACCGACCGGAACTCCATGCTCAAGCCCAATTCCGTGGATCTCGTGCTGACCATCGACGCCTATCACCACTTCGACTATCCCGCCGAAGTTCTGGCCAGTCTCAAAACAGCCATGAAGCCCGGCGGCCGGTTCGTCATCGTCGACTATTACAAACGCCCCGGCGCCATGAGCGGGGTGGACGCCGTCGAACACATCCGGCTGGATCTCCCCGAGGTCGTCAAGGAGGTCAGCGGCTTCGGCTGGAAGCTCGTCGAAGAGCGTGTGCACGTTCCCAACAGCCAGTACATCGCCGTCTTCACTCCAGCTCCATGAAACGGAGCTTATAGGCTGCGCGCAATATCCACGATGTCGGCGAAAAGGCCGTAGGCTGTCTGATCGAGGCCCGGGTTCAGCGCGAAGACGCCCAATTGGCCCATGAGGTCGGTTTCGAGCAGCAGGATGTTGGACGTGCCGCTGACGGAGGCGAGGAGATGGGATTTGTCAAGAACCTCAGCCCGCACCCGCAGCTTGACGCCATCGCGGACTCGCTTCGCCCGGCTGACCAGCACCACGCGCTTCCCGGAACGGTCGATCTCCAGCAGCTTTTCCGGAGTGAGCTGTCCGACGCCCCTGCGGTCCACCTGCGCCGGGGTCACGCGCGCGTCCATCAGGACGTTGGCCAGCGCTGCGGCTTTGGCGGCCGAGTCCCAGCCGTCGATATCGAACCATGGATCGGCTTCGGCGACACCCCGGCGCTGCGCCTCTATGATGCCCTGTTCGAGCGTGCGTCCTTCCAGCATCAGATCGACAATGACTTTGGTGGTGGAGTTCAGCGCTCCGGAAAAGCCCAGGATCTTGACGCCGGGCAGATTGTTCCGGACGAGGTTGTAGACCGGGGCGCCATCCATCGTCACAGCCTCGTGGCGGAACTCGAGATTCGCCCGGCGAGCTTCTTCCTTGATGGCGCTATAGGCGAACGCCACCGGTCCTTTGTTGGCGGTTGCGACGTGCATCCCCCGGGCGATGGCGGCGCGGATGTGCGAAATCGCCGGCTCGCCCGACAGCGGATTGAGCGGAGTCAGTTCCACCATGATGTCGGCGCGCGAAGCCGCCAGAAACGCGTCCACCGACTCGGCGGCTGGCTGGAACTCGGGCTCCAGTGGCAAACCATGCAATCCAATGGCGGTCCCGTGGCGCAGCGTGTGGATGCCCGTGATCCGGAACGGAAACACCGAACGCTTCGCCTCGATCAGGCGGGCGAAGGCCCGCCCCACTTTTCCATAGCCGATCAGCGCGAGTCTCAAAACTCCAGCTTCTCAATCAGGGATTTCAGTTCAGCATCCAACTGCTGCGCCGTTCTCGTCAACTCGTTGATACGGACCGTCTGATTGCCGATCTCGGTGTCCAGCTTCACAAGCTCGGCGGCGAATCGTTGAACCTGCTCCTGCTGTCCGGCGACGCGGTTCAACGCGCCGATGTTCTCCCGGACGCGAGACTGCTGCTGCATGGCGTCGCTGCGCTGCTTCTCCATCCTCTGCTGTTCCCGCTGCGTTGCGGAAAGGTCCCGCTTCTTGGCGAGGATCGCTTCTAACTGCGCCCGCGCCGCTTCGGTGATCGACTTGTTGCGCGCATAGAGCGCCAGCGTGTCGTTGTCGAGGTTGTTCGCCGAGATCGAAGACTCAAGTTCCTGCTCCTGCTTCACGGCCAGTTTCGCTTTCGACTTCGGCGCCAGCTTCACGGCGAAGCGGTAGTGTGAGAGCGTCTCCTCGTCGGGCTTGGGGGAGAGCAGCTTCAGGTTCCTGTCGACGTTGTGCTCAATGAGCAGACTCTTCTCCTTGGCGTCGGAGCTATCTACCGTGTAAGTCGTGGTCACCTCGACTGCGGTGCGCGTCGTGACGACCCCCCGCTGGGCTTTGATCGTCCGGATGACCTGAGCGCCCGAGTCACGATTGGTCGTGATCCTGACACCCTGGTCGACGGCGTAGCTGATCATTCTTTTGACGCCGTCCTTGGTGGTTTCGATCAACGCTTCCCCGGCATAGCCGCCCGCGTCATAGACGGTGATGGGTCCGCCGTCCAAAGTCTTCCCGGAGGCGTTGTTGATCTCAACGGCGTTCCGAGGATAGGAAGAGCTTGTATCGGAGTAAACGAGAAGGCGCCGGACGGGCAGTTTCTGCTGCAGGAAGGGCAGCAGGATGGATTCGCCGTTCCGGGCGTTCACGCGGGACGGAAAACGGTATTCGAACAGATCGCCCTTCTCGGAGGCGTCGGCGGTTTCGGCGATCGCGGTCATCATCATGGGCGCCGGCGGCGCGGCGGCGGGCGCGGCCTCCATGCGCCTCATCAGGCGGCCCGCGGCCTCATTTGATTGCCGAATGCCCTTCGCTTCCATCGGCGCGTTCAGGGCCGCGTCCTTTTGCATCGCAGTCTGGTAGAGTTCCGGACGGACGGCAGCCTGCTCCGGAAGGTCCGCCTCGATCCGCTGAACGTACCTGGGTTCGTAGAGCCGCGAAATGAACGAAACCGGTTTCCCGCTGACCACGGACAGCTCCACGTTCGACCAATCCTCTCCGCTCGAGTTGTCCACCTTGGCCCAGCCCTCGAGAAGGGCTTCGCCCGCCTCGGAGAGAGAGAGGCGATAGGTCGAGAGCCAGAGCGGCGCCGGGACCAGATAGCGCGCCACCAGCGTGCGCGTTCCGGCGCCGGTCGAGTCGATGTAGACCGACCGCCGTTCGCGGCTGCGGGCCTGCGAAATGGCCAGCAGTGCGTCGGTGAGCTGCTTATTCAGACGCGGGTCGCTCAACCGGACCGCCGTGGCGGCGTCGAGATCGAGCGTACGCAGCTCTCCCGAATCAAGCAGAACGGTCAGTTCCTGGCGTTGCGCGCCGTCCGCCAGGGCGGCGAGCCGCCCTGAAAGGATCGCGGCCGCCAGCTTCTCGCCCCGGTAGGTCAGTTCGATCTTCTCGCCGCGCCACTCGTCCAGAATCAAAGCCAGGGGCCTCTGAGCCGTCAGTGAAACGCCAAGCTCGGCCAGCCGGCGCTGAAGCGGCTCATTGGTTTCGTAGCGAATCCGCGCCACGGCTCCCCCGCGGTCTTCCACCACCAGGGACTTCAGGACGTCGTCCATCTCCGGGATCTTGAAATCAAGCCGGGCCGGTACTCCCGCCGCCGTCTGCCCGGAGCGCTCGACATAGGCCACCCCGTTCTTGTAGAGGATTACTTTTGTGACCGGCAATTCGGCGGCGGTGAACGCCGGGGTCAGGGCGAGGGCGAAAAGTGCTTTCATGGCAGGGCTCTCCAAAATGGTACCTTCGGGAAATCAACCATGTCGGAGATCTCCCTCTTGCTGGTAGACGATGAACTCCCCCTCCTCGGGTTGCTGAAAAAGTACCTGGAGCGGGAAGGTTTTTCTGTTGAGACCGCCGAAAGCGGGGCGCAGGCGCTGGCGGCGGCCTCCACCGGGCGGTTCCATCTCGTGGTCCTGGACCTGAACCTGCCCGACATGGGCGGCGAAGAAGTCATGACTCGCCTTCTCGATCGCGATCCATCCTGCAAGGTTCTGATCTCCAGTGGAATGCCTTACGGGACCGAGAACGTGCCGCCGCCGATACGGCCGCGCGTCGGTTCGCTGATGAAGCCCTATATGCCCAGGCAGTTGATGGACGCCATCCTCGGCATGCTGGCGGGGGGCAGAGCCGCAGCCGGATAGTCAGTCCAGCAGTTCCCGCAGCCGCTCGGCCAGATTCTCTCCGCTCTCCGACCAAAGCAGCCTCCGCTCCACGGAGAGAGCCTCCTCGAGGTCTCCGGAAAAGTGCAGGAGGCTGCGGATGTTGGATTGCACGGGACGAAGGTTGTCGCTGTGGGACTCGGGAAGAAACTGCGATTCCGGCCCGAAATCAATGCGGATATGTTCCTTCGACCCGGCGTCGAACGCGCTCCCATACAGGTCCAGGACGACTCTTGAAGGCTTGAGCGCCCACCCGTCCTCCGCCCATCGCCAAAGGTCCCATCGGGTTTCCACCTGGTATGCGCAGTCGTCGTGGAGGTGCTCCTGGACCACCGCCGAGAGTTCCAGGAGGCCGCCGTCCGGCTCGAAATCCTCTTCGATCATCGGCGGTTCGGCCCACGACAGCGGCACGATCCTGAATCGCGCGTAGGGTTCGAGCTTCGACATCGGAAAGGCCGCCATCAGCTTTCTGAAGTAGACCGGGAGCGCCAGGGAGGAAAAACCCCGGAGCCAGAGCGAGAGGTAGAGAGCGTCCGGCATGGTCCAGCCTCAATGAACCTTGCGGTAGATGCAGACCGACAGCGGCGGCAGGGTCAGCGTGACGTAGTGATAGCGGCCCTGCACCACGCCTTGAGAGGAGTGAATCGGCCCGGCATTCTCCACTCCGCTGCCGCCGAAGCGCTGCCAGTCGCTGTTGAGGATTTCCATGTAGACGCCCGGATCGGGCACTCCCACCTGGTAGTGGTGTCGTGGAACGGGCGTGAAGTTGCAAACGAAGATGAGAAAATCCTCGCGGCGCTTGGCGCGTCTCACGAATGAGATCACCGAGTTGTCGAGATCGTGGAAATCGATCCACTCGAAGCCCGTCCAGTTGTAGTCCACCTCGTAAAGCGATGGCTCATTGGCGTACAGGAAATTCAGTTCCCGGACGAAGTCCTGCAATTGCCGGTGGATCGGGTATTGCAGGAGATCCCAGCGCAGGCTGCCCTGCCAGTTCCACTCCTCGTATTGGCCTAGTTCGCAGCCCATGAACAGCAGTTTCTTGCCGGGGTGCCCGTACATGTAGGCGAGGAAGGCGCGGACGTTGGCGAATTTGCGCCATTCGTCGCCAGGCATTTTGCCGATCAGCGCGGACTTGCCATGAACCACCTCGTCATGCGAGATCGGCAGAAGGTAGTTCTCATTGAACGCGTACAGCAGCGAGAAGGTGATGTGGTTGTGGTTGAACTTCCGGTAGATGGGATCGCTCTTGAAGTAAGCGAACATATCGTGCATCCAGCCCATGTTCCACTTCATGGTGAAGCCGAGACCGCCTGCGTAGACC
>CAYWST010000058.1:0-19794 GCA_964461075.1 uncultured Solibacteraceae bacterium
GTACACGATGGAACATGGAGACCGCAGGGTCGCCATCATGCCTCCGGGCTCGGGGAAGATCACCCTGGTGGACCGGTGGGAGGGCAAACGGCTCAACAGCCCGAACGACGGGGCGCTGCACTCATCCGGCGCACTGTATTTTACCGACCCTCCCTATGGCCTTCCCAAGGGAGCCGAGGATCCCGCCCGTGAGCTCGACTTCTGCGGGGTCTACCGTTTTGCCAACGGGAAGTTGTCGCTGCTGACAAAGGAACTGTCGCGTCCCAATGGGATCGCCTTCTCGCCGGACGAGAAGACGCTGTACGTGGCCAACAGCGATCCGAAGCGCGCCGTATGGCTGGCATTCCCTGTCAGGGATGACGGCACATTGGGGTCCAGCCGTGTTCTGGCTGATGTGACGTCGATGGTTGGACCCGCAATGCCTGGGCTTCCGGACGGCTTGAAGGTCGACAGGGACGGGAACCTGTGGGCCACCGGGCCCGGCGGCGTCCATATTTTGGGGCCGGATGGCAGGCGGCTTGGGAGGATCGATACGGGAGAAGCGACTGCAAACGTGGCCTGGGGCGACGACGGCTCAACGCTCTATATCACCGCCGATATGTACCTGGGCCGGCTGCGAACCACGACAAAGGGCGCCGGCTGGTAGCTACTCCCGCATGCCCTTGCGGATGCGAATCAGGAGAGGCACCGGCTTGCGGGGCGCGGGCGGCTCCTCGGGCGCCGGCGGGGCCGTCGCGGGCCCTTGTGCGGACATCTCCATCCTGCGAAGGCGCTGGTCGAAGGCCTCCAACTCCCGCGCCTGCGATTCCAGTGTCGCCTGCAGTTCGTCGATGTAAAGAGTCTTCAACGCCAGTTCGGTGCGTAGACGCTGCAACTCCGCATCTTTGTGCGCGAGGAGCCGTTCAATGCGGTCCAGTTCACTGGAGAAGGGATCGGTTGCGTCGGCAGCCACACCTATTCAGTGCTTCGAGAAGGGAGTTTGTCTCACTGTCCCTTGACGGCGGGCGTAAACCTCTCATGAACATTCCCGTCAAGCAAAAGTGAAAGGAGTCGAAAGACAAATGATGAACAGGATGTTGATCGTGGGGCTTCTCAGTGTTGGGCTTGTCTTCGCGCAGCCCGGCGGCAGGAAAGCGGGACGTGGAGGGGTGGACGCGCTTAAGCAGACACTGAATCTCACGGACGCGCAGTTGCAACAGATCAGGGAGATCACGCGCCAGCAGATGGAGAGCGTCAAGCCGATCGCGCAGCAGATGCGGGAGAAGGGCATGGCTATCCGGGAGGAAATGAAGAAGCAATCGCCGGACCAGGCGAAGGTTGGCCAGCTCACGGTTGAATTGAAAGACCTCAGAGAGCAGTTGAAGTCGAAGCGCGCCGCGCGCGGCGACAGCATTTCGGCCGTTTTGACTCCGGAGCAGCGTGAGAAGTTGAAGTCGCTCGAGGAGGCGGCCAAGCTCGGCCCGGCAGTCCGGCAGGCGGCAGTACTGGGGCTGATCGACCCTCAACTGACACCAGAGCAGGAGCTCAGACTGGGCCGCGCGATGCGAATGAGGCAGGAGCGCATGGAGGGAGGGAGGCACAAGGGAGGCGGACGGAGTTACTGAACCAGCAGCGTGAGCATCCCTAGTGCCACTTTCGGCCGGGCCCGCGCGGGCCCGGCCTCTTTGTATCCGGCTGGTACAATAAAGGTTCCCCGGTCGTCTGGGGCACGGGAGATCCATGCGTACGCTTTTCCTAAATCCCCCTTCTTTTGAAGGGTTTGACGGCGGCGCCAGTTCCCGCTGGCCGGCCACCCGCGAGATTGAATCCTACTGGTATCCGGTCTGGCTCTGCTACCCCGCCGGACTGCTGCCTGATTCGAAGGTTGTCGACGCCCCGCCGCACAAGATCAGCATCGAGCAGACGGTGGAGATGGCGAAAGACTTCCAACTGCTGGTGCTCTTCACATCAACGCCCGGGTTCCATGTCGACGTGCGGATGGCGGGGATGATGAAGGACCTGAACCCGAAGCTCAAAGTCTGCTTCGTCGGTCCGCCGGTTACCGTCGAACCGGAGAAAGTCCTGCGGGAGAAGGCGATCGATTTCGTCGTCCGCCGCGAGTTTGACTACCAGATCGTCGACTACGCCAACGGCAAACCCCTGGGTGAGATTCCCGGCGCGAGTTTTCGGCGGCCGGACGGAACGGTGCAACACAACCCTGAAGGCAGCTACATTGAGAACCTCGATGAGTTGCCCTGGGTGACGAAGGTTTACAAGCGCGACCTCGATTTCCGCCGCTACAACGTTCCGTTCCTGAAGAACCCGTTCATCAGCCTGTACACTTCGCGCGGATGCCCGGCTCTGTGTACGTTTTGCCTTTGGCCCCAGACGCACTCTGGACATCGGTGGAGGCTGCGCTCTGTCGACGATGTGGTGAACGAGGTACGCTGGGCGAAAGAGAACTTCCCCGGGCTCCAGGAGATCTTCTTCGACGACGACACGTTCAACTACAAGGGCAAGCGGACGATCGAGTTGTGCGAGAAGCTCGGTCCGCTGGGCGTCACCTGGTCCTGCACGTCGCGGGTGACGACCGATTACGACACGCTTAAAGCGATGAAGGAGGCCGGCGGCCGCCTGATGATCGTCGGCTACGAGTCGGGCGACCCGCAGATCCTCAAGAACATCAAGAAAGGCGCCACTGTGGACATGGCGCGCCGCTTCACGGAGAACGCCCACAAGCTCGGGTTGACCATCCATGCCGACTTCATCGTCGGCCTGCCGGGGGAAACCCGGGAGTCGCTGCGGAACACAGTGAACTTCGCCAAGGAGCTGGATTGCGAGACGATCCAGGTTTCTATCGCCCATCCCTATCCGGGAACTGAGTTCTACGATTACGCGCAGACGAACGGGCTCATTCAGCTGGGCACGTCGATGACCGACGACCAGGGTCATCAACTGCCGAACATCGTGTATCCGGGCCTGGATCGCGCCGAACTCGTCGACTGGGTTGAGCGCTTTTACGGCGAGTACTACTTCAGGCCCAAGGCGGCATGGCGTGTGATGCGGAAGGCGATCTTCAACAACGCCGAGCGCCGCCGCCTGTATAAGGAGGCCAGAGAGTATCTCTCGCTCCGGGCCAAGCGCAAGAAGTTCGTGGCCGAGCAGCGGCAGAACGCCGCTGCCGCGGCGCACGGCGACTAGCGGCCAAGCAATCCGCGCCGCAGTCCAATGCGTCTGAAGACCCTGATTCTCGCCGCCATGGTCGTGCTATTGAACACGACGGGCAATTTCTACCTTGGGCTGGGCATGAAGCGGGCCGCACCCGGTGTTGGACCGGTCATGGCGCTGCTGGAGCCGTGGGTAGTCGCCGGCATTGTCCTGCTGATCGCCTGGACGCTGCTGCGGATGAAACTCTTGGAATGGGCCGACTTGAGCTTCGTTCTTCCCGTCACCGCCGTGGGCTACGTATTGAATGCGATCGCCGGAGCGGTGTTCCTCCATGAGAAGGTTTCGGCGATGCGGTGGACGGGAACGGCTCTGATCATGGCGGGCGCGGTGATGACAGGCTTGACTCCGCCGGCAGGGAAGGAACCGAAGCCGTGACGCAGGCTTGGCTGCTTGTGGCGGGGGTCGTCCTCTCGACCGTGGTGTGCGATTTGCTGCAGTCTCACGGGATGAGGCGGGGCGGCAGGGCATGGAAGCTGCCTTTGTCGGTTGTCTTCATGGCGATCTCGTTTTTCTCGTTCATGCAACTGTTGAAGGTGGCCGAGATGAGTTTCGCGGTGCCCGCGACGGCGTCCAGCATCGTCCTGGAGACGCTCTGCGCGCGCTGGATCCTCAAGGAGGAAGTCGACCGGCGGAGGTGGAGCGGGGCCATGCTCGTCGCCTTCGGCGTGGCGATTCTGGCGTATTGAACATGGCCTTGGAGTGGCTTCTGTTGATTCCGGCAGGCGTCGCGCTGGCCTATCAGGTGATGGCGCTGACGGCCTCGGCCGTATTCAACGAGAAGCGCCGGACCAGATACAGCCGGCCTGTCCTCTCGTCGCTGCCGCCTGTCTCGATCCTGAAGCCGGTTCGCGGCCTGGACGACAGGCTGCTGGAGGCGCTGGAGTCGCACCTCGAACAGGACTATCCCGAGTACGAGATCCTTCTGGGGGTCCACTCGACGGAGGATCCCGCATGGCCCGTCCTGGAAAGACTCATCCAACAGCACCCGGACAAGGCTGTGAGGCTGATTGTCAGCTCGACCCATGCCGCGAACGCCAAGGTGGGCGTGCTCGTCGACCTCGCGCGGGAAGCGCGGCATGCGGTGTGGCTGGTCAATGACGCCGACATCACGGCGCCCAAGGACTACCTGCGGAGGGTCGTGGCCCCGCTCGATGACGAGGCGACCGGACTTGTGACTTGCTTGTATAGGGCGGACGCGTCGTCCGTGGCGGGACGGTTCGAGGCTTTGGTCATCGCGACCGATTTCATCCCCTCAACCCTCGTGGCGCCGATGGTCGGCGTGCGCGAATTCGGGTTAGGTTCCACGCTTTGTTTCCGGGCCGGCGACCTCCGGGCAGCGGGCGGGTTTGAGTCTTTGCGCGACTACATCGCGGATGACTACCAGCTTGCAAAATCGATCACGGCAAGCGGGAAGCGGGCTGTGTTTTCGGAAGTCGTCGTGCAAACAACGCTCTCCGATCCCGCGTGGATCGACGTTTGGCGCCATCAGTTGCGATGGGCGCGCACGATCCGGGGGGCGAGGCCGGACGGCTTCGCCGGGCTGCCCGTGACACACGCCGGCGTCTGGGCGCTGGCCTGCGCCGCAGCCGGAGCATGGCCGATGGCGGCGACCCTCTGGCTGGCACGAACGGCCGCCGGCGTCGCCGGCGGCTTCGTCGTATTAAAGCATTGGCCGGCGCTCGCCTTGGCGCCATTCCTCCCGCTCTGCGACTTCTGGGGCTTCGCCATCTGGGCCGCGGCGTGGGCGGGGCGGCAGGTTCACTGGAGGAACCGCACCTATGTCCTTGGCCGCGGCGGCAGGATTCTCGCTGAGGAGCCCATGGACCTACCCGGCGAAAATGAGGTGAGAGTTCCAGAGCAGCAGAAAGAACCCACCCACCGCAGCTAGGATCATGAGGACGAAGAGCAAGTAGCGGTGCGCATGGCGTCCTTCCCGAATGCGCCATGAACGGTACCGGTGAAGCCATGCGGAACGGCTGGATCGCCAATGCGAGTTGACCTTTGGTAGAGGCGCCAGAAGCCGCAGCCACTTTGTCGCATGATAGAGCCGGCCACAGCTCTCGCAGCGATACACCTTCAGCCCCGCCAGGCCGGCGAGATGGTCCAGCGCGGTGCGTTTCCGTGATCGGTGTGCGAAGGGGGAACCGCAGTCGGGGCACACCGCGTGGACGGCTCTCCAAAAACTGGATTCAACCAGTTGCTGAGAACTGCTCAGTGCCAAATCAGGACTCCCGAAGCCGTGGCCATACCGAAAGAGGCGGCCCGTTCCAGAGCGCCCAGCGTCGCCTTTTTCCCCTTGGCTTCGGGGATGTACAAGACATCCTCGGGCTGGAGCATCTGGTCGGGACGTTTACGATCCATCAGCTTGCTCAACTCGATCGCGATTTCCCGCCGCGCCCCGGTGGCGCCTTCAGCCCGGTAGATGTAGGCTTCGCTCCGCGCAAACTTCTCCAGGCCCTCAGCCAGCGCAAGAACTTTCAGAACCGTCATCGGCGTGCCGTCCCGGACGACGTAAGCGCCCGGCTTTTTGACGTTCCCGACCACGTACACCTTTTGCGCTTCGGGAACGCGAATCTCTTCGCCGCCGCGAAGGATGTAATTGAGTTCGGGCCGGGCCATCTGCATGAGTTCAATGACCGGGATCCGAATCAGTTCACGCTCGGCGCTTTGCGGCCCGGGCCGGCTGAGCAGAACCTCCGGTCCCGCGTCGGCGGTCAACCCTTCGGCGCGCGCGATGGCGTCCAGCAAGGTAACCCGGCCCGAAGCTTGAAAGGTGACCGGCTTTCGGACGGCGCCCACAACTGCGATCGGACGGCTGGCATACTCGACGACATTGACAACCACCACGGGGTCCACCAGGATGCCTGCTTCCTTGAGCTGCGCGCTGATCGAAGTCTCCAGTTCTGAAGGCATGAGCCCGGCCGCCTGGAACTTCTTCCCTGCCATTGGCAGAGTGACAAACCCGTCTTCACTGACGCGGACGGTCCGCGTCAACTCCGGCGCGTCGTAGACGGAGACGGCCAGAAGATCGTAGGGTCCGATCGGCTGGCTCGGCAAAATCTGGATGCCTTGGTCGGCGGCAGTTTGACCTCCAGGCTTTGCGTGAACCGGCGGCGCGGCGCCGATCGGCGCTGGGAGCAGTCCGCCGGCCATGAAAAGGACGCCCGTCATAAGCGGACAGATCTGAATTCGCATCTTCATCCTCACCGCAAAAGTAGTGTGGCGGACAGGGCAAAGATTTCACGAAAATCCGCCGATGGATGGGGCAGTGGTAGGCTCTTAATTCGAGGCCATGCGTCCAACCTTCCAATCATGGGGGCGCTACCCCAAAGTTGATCAAAAGGTTCACCAACTGGAGTGGTTGACGGACCGCCTGCCCGCGCTCGGGCCGGGCGAGACGATCCTGCCATATGGGCTGGGGCGGAGTTACGGCGACTCCTGCCTGAATGCGGGCCACTCGCTGCTTGCGGTTCACCGGCTCGACCGTTTCATAGACTTCGACGCGAAGTCCGGACTCCTCCGGGCCGAGGCTGGTGTTTCTCTTGCTTCGATCCTCGAATTCGGCGTCTCTCGACGCTGGTTTCCGCCCGTGACCCCCGGAACCAAGCACGTCACGCTCGGCGGGGCGATCGCCAACGACGTGCACGGGAAAAGTCACCACGTAACCGGCTCATTCGGCAATCACGTGCAGCGATTCGAACTGCTGCGTTCCGACGGCGGTCGGCGCATCTGCTCTCCTCAAGAGAATTCGGACTACTTCGCGGCGACCGTGGGCGGGCTCGGGTTGACGGGCTTGATCACCTGGGTCGAACTGAAGCTCAAACCGGTGCCCGGCCCTTGGATCGACGTTGAGGAGATCCAATTCGAGGGTCTGGACGAGTTTCTCGCCATCAGCCGGGAATCGGAGCCGACGCATGAATACATCGTCGCCTGGGTGGATTGCGCGTCGGCGGCACGAGGCCGGGTGCGAGGGATCTTCAGCCGCGGCAACCATTCTGAGTCGCCGGCGCCGTGGACACCGCCGAAGCCGGGCCCGCGGATGCCCGTCGATCTGCCGGGAATCGCGTTGAACCCAATCTCGGTGGGCTTGTTCAACAGTCTCTACTTCCACAAGCAACTTGCTCCGAAATCGCGGAAGACCGTCAGCTACGAACCTTTCTTCTACCCGCTCGATGCCGTTGAGGACTGGAACCGGGCATACGGCAAGCAGGGATTCCTGCAGTGGCAGTGCGTCGTTCCGTTCGCCAGCGCCAGGGAATCCATGGGGGAGATTCTGAGACGGATTGGGAAGTCGGGAATGGCTTCGTTTCTTTCCGTGATGAAGACGATGGGCTCGACCCCTCCGGCGGGCATGCTTTCGTTCTCCGCTCCGGGCGTAACCTTGGCTCTGGACTTCCCGGCACGCCACGCCCGGCTCTTCCCGCTGCTGGACGATCTGGACGCGATCGTTGCGGAAACGGGCGGCAGGATCTATCCGGCCAAGGATGCGCGCATGAGCGGCGCCCACTTCAGGCAGTTCTATCCACAACTTGAACAGTTCAAGCGGTTTATCGACCCGGCGTTCAGTTCGAGCTTCTGGCGCAGGGTCACGAAGGAATAATCGAACGATGTCGAAACACACGCTGAGCCGGGTGGTGATCGCAGGCGCCACGTCCGCGATGGCGAGAGAGGCCGCGAGGGTGATGGCGCGAAAAGGGGCTGAGCTGTTTCTTGTCGCCCGCGACCGCGCCAAACTCGACGCCGTCGCCGCCGACTTAAAGGTCCAGGGGGCAAAGTCGGTCCATGTCGCGGTGGCGGACCTCGCTTCGACCTCCGCGCACGAGAAATGGTGGGCGGAAGCCCTGGCAGCGCTCGGCGAACCCGACGCCGTGCTCATTGCGCACGGGATCCTGGGTGACGCGGATCGCGCCAGGCACGACGCCGCGCATACCACCGAGATCCTGACGACGAACTTCCTTTCGGTCGCGGCGATGCTGGCGCCGATCTCGACATGGTTCGAGCAGCGAGGCCGCGGCGTCATCGCAGTCATCGGTTCGGTGGCGGGAGACCGCGGGCGGCAGTCCAATTATGTTTACGGGGCCTCCAAAGGCGGGCTCGATATCTTCCTGCAGGGTTTAAGGAATCGCCTCTTCCATGCGGGCGTGGATGTCGTGACGATCAAGCCAGGCTTCGTCGACTCGCCAATGACGGCGCACCTGCCGAAAACGCCGCTGTTCGCCTCGGCTCAGGCGGTAGGAGCCGGAATCGTCAATGCGATGGAGGCAGGGGCTAACGTTGTCTATCTTCCGTTCTTCTGGCGCTACATTCTGCTCGTTTTCAAGTTGATGCCGGAGAGCATTTTCAAGCGCCTAAAGACTTGATTTATCGGGGCTTGCCTAGTCACCAGGACGGCGGTAATACGAATCTAGTAATCGGTGTCGAGCATTGGCCGGCTGGAGCGCTTGTGATAACTTCACGATGTATTCAGCTTTCAGGGTCCTATGCTCCTCTGCGCATTATTGCCCCCACTCCTCATGACGGCAGGACCCGAAGCGCGGCCTCGTGTCGAGTTGCTGCGGGAAGCCGCTCGGCCGCTGGCCGCGGACTTTTTCGCTACGAGCGACCCCGAACCCTCCTTCGACGCCCGCCGTGTATTGTTCAGTGGCAAGCGGGCAGCCTCGGACCCATGGCAGGTGTACGAGATTACTCTGGCGACGGGCAAGATCCGGCAGATCACCACCGGCAGCGAAGATGCGCGGTTTCCGGCTTATCAATCACGTTTCTTCACTCTGGATGCGCAAACGCCATGGGACCAGGCCGTTTTCGTGCGCGGCCGCCAGTTGCATACCTGCACTCTTGAGGGGAAGGATTGCCACCCGATTACGTTTCATGAAACGGGCGCGATAGCGGGTCCGCCGGCGGTGGCTTGGGACGGAAGGGTGATCTATCCGTTGACGTCGGGCGGACGGACGCGGCTGTTCGGGGTGAATCTCGACGGGACGGACGTGGCGCTGCTTTCGAGCGAACAAGTAGGAGTGGGCCGCCCTGCTGTCGGGGAGGAGTCCCTCTATTTCGCTTTGGACGGGGCCTTGAAGCAGTTACCTTTCTTGCGGCCTTCGCTCGCCGCCGCCGCCTTGACGATGGGTGGAATGGATCCGGAGATCCTGCCCGGGGGCGAAGTGATCGCCGCGAAGGGGAACACGCTGATTGTGGCGAAGCCCCCGGCCGGCGCAGCCAGGGTGGTCTATCGCGCTGAGCAACCGCTGCGGCAGCCGAGAGCGCTCGTGAAGCGATCGCCGCCGGACGGACGCGGGTCCGTGGTGGATCCGGGTGTCGCCGGCGGCGTTCTGTACTGTCTTTCGGCGTGGACATCGGATCACGCGGAAGCAAAGAGCGCGAAACACGTGCGGGTGTATGTGGACGGGCGCGAAGTGATGACGGCGCCCCTGGCCGCGGATGGCTCGTTCCATTTGCGCCTGCCCGCGAACACTCCCCTGGCGGTAGAGACGCTCGACGATGCGCGGAGGCCGATCCTGCGATCCGCGCCTTTCTGGGTGCGGAACAAAGAGAACCGCGGGTGCATCGGCTGCCATGAGAATCCCGAACTGACGCCAGAGAACCGCTTCGCCGAAGCGCTGCGGCGTCCGGCGGTGGATGCGACAACGGGGAACCGATGAAAACGCTGCTCCTCTTGCTGAGTTCGCTCCCGGTCTTCACCGACATCACCAAGGACTCAGGCCTCGTCTTCAAACACTCCTATGGAGACCACCACCTCGACAATATTGTGGAGGGCACAGGGACGGGCGCATGCTTTTTCGACTTCAACAATGACGGACTCCAGGACATCTTCCTGCCGACCGGTGTCTGGACGAAGGGCGTTTCAGACAACGACGGCCGCGACCTGCGCGGGAAGCTGGCTGGCCGGTTGTTCAGAAACCTGGACAAGGGCAAGTTCGAGGATGTGACAGCGAAGTCGAAGATCAAGGCCGGCACGTTCACGTCCGGGTGCACCGCAGCCGACTACGACAACGATGGCGACGTGGACCTGTATCTGCTCAACTACGGACCCAACCAGCTATGGCGCAACAACGGCGACGGCACGTTTGCCGAAGTCGCGGCGATGGCGGGCCTTGCAGACGGGCGGTGGAGCGTTCACGCCGTGTGGCTGGACTACGACCTGGACGGCGATCTCGACGTCTATGTCGCCAACTACCTGCTCTATGACGACGGGAAATTCCGCGACTTCTATCCAGCTCAGGGCTATCCGGGGCCGCTCTCTTATGCGGGACAGCCGGACGCGCTGTACAGAAACAACGGCGACGGAACGTTCACCGATGTTTCCAAGGAGACCGGCGTCTTCAAGCCCAATGGCCGGGCGATGAGCGTCACCGCGGCGGACTTCAACAACGACGGGTATATGGACATCTACGTCGCCAACGACGCGATGGAGAACTACTACTTCGAAAACACGGGTCAAGCCGCGTTCGTTGAGCGCGCGCTGGAGTTGAACCTGGCGTTCTCCGAACACGGACAGGGCGTGGCCTCCATGGGGCCGTTCTACTCGGACGTGAACCGCGACGGCTGGATGGACATCTACCTTCCGGATCTCAACTACTGCTCGCTGCTGGTCTACAACCCCAGGGAGAAGACCTATGAGAACACCTCTGACAAGTCGGGCGTGGCGCAGATCATGGGGCAGTACGCCGGATGGGCGTCTGTGATCTTCGACTACGACCACGACGGCTGGACGGATGTGTTCACCGTTCACGGCAACGCACACCACGAGTATGTGCAGGAGGACACGCTGGCCCGGAACCTGGGCGGCGGAAAATTCAAGGACGTTTCCCGGGAGTCCGGCGCGTATTTCCAGGAGAAGTACGTAGGACGCGGCGCGGCGTGGGCGGACATCGACAACGACGGAGACATCGACCTGCTGGTGGCGAACCTGAACTCCGCCGCCCGCCTGCTTCGCAACGACGGCGGCGACAGGCGGACATGGCTGATGCTCGATCTGCGGCTGCAATTGCCCAACGGGAAGACCCGGACGGCAATCGGGGCGCGGGCGACGGTGCGCGCAGGCGGCCTCACGCAGGTCGACGATGTGAATCCAGTGCGCGGCTACCTGGGGCAGGGCGACCCGAGGCTGCACTTCGGACTTGCCGGCGCGGCGTCGGCGGACGTGGAGATTCGATGGCCGGACGGAAACGTGGAAACACACAAAGGGGTCAGGGCGAATCAGATGGTGACCTTCGTCCACAAGTAAGCCATGCGCGGACGGAGACTTCTTCCGGCGGTCTGGCTCCTGCCGCTGGCGCTGGCCGCGCCGGCGCCGAAGCAGCCGGTGTATGTGGGCGCGAAAGTCTGCGGCTCATGCCATCAGGCGGCGCACGCAGTGTGGGTCAAGTCCAAGCACGCGACCGCGCACGACACTTTGTACAACCGCGAGTCCTGGAAAATCGCGAAGCTGTCCGGCATCTCCGCGAAGCCGTGGGAAGCGCCCATCTGCCTGGGCTGTCACGCGACGGCCTCGGACGCGGAAAAGCGGGAGAAGGACGAGACGTTCCGAACCGTTGACGGACTTCAGTGCGAAGGATGTCACGGGCCCGGCTCGGACTACGCGGACGCGGACGTGATGCGCGACCCGAAGCGCGCGATGGCGGCGGGCCTGGTGAAACCGGCGACGCAATACTGCGAAGGGTGCCACGCAGAGAAGAACTCGCACATCAAGGCGCTCAAGGCCGCGCCGTTCGATCGCGGCGAATTCTGGCGCAGAATCGCGCATCCAAGGCGGGCGAGCGCCCGGATCGTGGAAGTCGCGGACCGGATGGCGCCAGTTCCACGCGAGTTGCCTCGGCCGGCGGAGCCGGGATATAAGACGCCGCTGTCGCTGGCGATTCGGCCTGGATCGCGTGAGCTTTGGGTGACGAACGAAGCCGCCGGAACGGTGAGCGTCGTCGACACGGCGGCGCGAACAGCGTCGGCCGAAATCGCCTGCGGCGGCGCGCCGACGGCGATCGCGTTTTCGGCCGACGGGAAGCGGGCGTACGTCACCAACCGCCTGGACGACAACTTCGTTGTGATCGACGCGGTCAGGCGCCGGAAACTCAGTGTGGTAGAAACTGGCGATGAGCCGCACGGGATTCTGCCGGACAAAGACGGGCGGAGGATCTACGTCCTCAATACGGCTTCCGACGATATCAACGTTCATGACGCCGTCACGTTTGAGAGGGAGAAGAAGCTGCAGGCGGGGAGGGCGCCCTGGGCGCTCGCGCTTTCTCCCGACGGCGCGCGGCTTCTGGCCAGCAACCTCTACTCGCACATGACCGGCTACCTGACGCCGATGCGCTCGGAAGTCACGGTTCTCGATACCGGGCGGGCGATCGTGGAAGACCGGATCGCGGTCCCGGACACGAATCTGATGGCCGGCGTCGCGTGGCACCCTTCCGGCGAGTATGCGCTGGCGACGATCAACCGGACGAAGAACCTGGTCCCCATGACGCGGCTCCTGCAGGGCTGGACCATCACCAACGGGCTGTTGATCATCCACGCGAGCGGCGGGACGGATCAGATTCTGCTCGATCTGCCGGGCTTGGGCTTCGCCGATGCGACGGCGGTCGCTTTCACGCCGGACGGATCGAAGGCGCTGGTGACTTCGTCGGGAACGGACAGGCTGGCGGTGGTCAACACCGCGAAACTGATCCGGCTCGTCCGCGGCGCTTCGGAGTCGGAGCGCGTTCACCGGCTGCCGAATCAGCTTGGGCTGGCAACGGAGTTCGTCGACGCGTTCCTGCAGACCGGCCGGTCGCCGCGGGGCGTGGCGGTGAGCGCCGACGGGGCGTTCGCGTACACGGCTGATTCTTTGGACGATTCGATCTCCGTGTTCGATCTGCGGCGGCTTGCGAAATCCGGAACGATTCCGTTGGGCGGGCCGGCCGAGATCACCCTGGCGCGGCGCGGGGAGAGGCTCTTCCACTCAGCGAACATCACCTTCAGAAGACAGTTCTCCTGCCACTCCTGCCATCCCGACGGCCACGTGGATCAGGTGGCCTACGATATCGAGGCCGACGGCATCGGAGTTTCGCCGGTCGACAATCGCACGCTGCGCGGGATCAACGATACGGCGCCATTCAAGTGGGAGGGGACGAATCCATCGCTGCAGCGGCAATGCGGGGCGCGTTTGAGCGTGTTCTTCACGCGAGCGCATCCGTTCTCGAAGGAGGAACTGGAGGCGGTGGATCATTACGTGACCACGATTCCCCGCCCTCCGAACCGGTACCGCGCGCCCGGGGCGCAACTCACGCCGGCGCAGCGGCGGGGCAAGGTGATCTTCTATCGCACGATGACCAACGACGGCCGCATGATCCCGAACGAAGGACGATGCGGCTTCTGCCACATGCCGCCCTACTACACCAACCGGCAGAAGTTCGACGTCGGGACAAAGCACGAAATGGACCGCACCGGATTGTTTGACGTGCCACACCTGAACAACATCTACGACTCGGCGCCCTACCTGCACAATGGTTCGGCGCGAACGCTTGAAGAGATCTGGACCGTGTTCAATCCCTACGATAAACACGGCTATACAAACGACATGACCAAGGATCAGTTGAACGACCTGATCGAGTACCTGAAGACGTTATGACAATGCGTATCCTGTTTCTCGCGGCTTGCGGCGCATGGCTCGCGCACGGCGCGGATCTCCCCTTCGTCTACACGAAGTGGAAACAGTTCACCAAGGAGGACGGACTGCCCGACGAGCACATTTTCTCGGTCAAGAGCGACGGCAACCGCCTGTGGGTCGGGACGGAGAACGGCCTGGCGCTGATCGACAAGAAACTCGGCAAGGTGGTGAAGGTGTGGCGCGAAAAAGACGGTCTGCCGTTTCGCGCGGTCACGGGAATCGACGTCAACAAGAAGACCGGCGAGGTCTGGCTGGCGCTGTTTGGCGGCGGGCTCGCGAGGTTCTCCGGCGGCAGGTTCGATCACTACCACCAGCTCAACTCGGGCATCGTAAACGACGTCGTCTACGGCGTGGCGGTGGAGAACGACAACGTGTGGGCGGCGACAACGGCGGGCGCTTCACGGCTCAACACCGTGACGAACGAGTGGACCATCTTCACCGAGAAGAACGCGCCGATGGAGGAGATCTGGAACTACGGCGCGCATTATGCGGACGGCAAGGTGCACCTCGCGGTCTGGGGATCGGGCGTTCTCGAGTACGATGTCGCCACCGACAGGTGGAAGGACTACCTGGACCCGGACGGGGAGATGGAGATCGACCTCTATCGCGATGACGGAATCGTGCATGTCATCACGACCGGAGCGAACTATGTGGAGAAGACGCTTTGGGTCTCCTCCTACTTCGGAGTCTGCCGCTACGACGGGCGGCACTGGCGCGCGTACTACGATTTCGATTCCGGCCAGCCTTCGAACTTCACCAACAACCTCAAGGGCCGCTCCGCGCAGGAGGCCTGGTTCGCCACGGACAGGGGCGTTGGCGCGATTGTGGATGCGGAGACGAACACCTGGGTGACCTACACGCGAGATCCAAAGTCGCCATCGGGCAAGGCGGTGGTGACGAGGGATCATCGGGTGATCGAAACGGTGGAGATGGGGCTCAACGTGCCCAATAACTTCATCATTTCGGTGGATATTGAAGGCGCCGACGTTTTCATCGGCACGGCGAAGGGGCTCGCCTGGGGCGTCGGCGAAGGCTACTACCCGCGGCTCAAGGAGCGGCCGCAGGTACTCGCGGAGAGGAGGTAAGGCCATGTGGAGCATACTGCTGATTGCGTTTATGGCGCCGCCCGGCATAGGGCCCAATGACATCCCTCCAGGCATCGAAGCGGACGCGAACACGCGCGAGGTGCTGCGGCGGATCAACGCCGTTTCCGCGCCGGAGACGCCCGACCTCAAGTTGATCCGTGAGCAGAACTACGGACGCACGGCGACCGACGTCGAGCCGTTCGGCGCGGTGAAGCCGTACAAGGAGCATTTCCTCGAGCAGATGCAGTATTACGGACCGGGACGCGCGATTCCCGAGCCGCCGCCGGGCGCGGTGAAGACCGTGAAGTTCGGCTTCATCGGACCCATCGAACCGACCGTGTCCGTGGCGACCGGAGGCAAGAGCCACGAGGAGGCCCTGGGCAAGGCGATGCTCAACGGGGCGAGATTGGCGATCGAGGAGGCCAACGCGCGCGGGGGCTATCTGAGGCGGGCGATCCCCTTCGAGTTGGTCGTAGCCAACGACAACGGGCTGTGGGGATCCACGGGCAACGAAGTCATCAACATGGTCTACAAGGACAACGTCTGGGCCTTGCTCGGCACCATCGATTCGGCGAATTCGCACATCGCCATCCGCGTGGCGCTGAAGGCGGAGACGGTGATGATGAACACGGGCGACACCGACCCAACGTTCATCGAGACAAACATCCCCTGGACGATGAGGAACATCGGGGACGACCGGCAGATGGGCTACCTGCTGGTTGACTATATGCTGCGGAAGATGAAGTACCAGAGGATTGCCATCATCCGCGCCTCGAACCGCTATGGGCGGTTCGGCGTCCGCGAGATCCGCGACTCCGCGCGGCGTCTCGGCAAGCCGGTGGTGATCGAGATGGCCTACAAGGTAGGCGCCGAAGACTTCTCGCTGCAGATTGAGCGAGTGAGGGAGATGAAGCCGGACGCGATCGTGCATTGGGGCGACGCGCGAGAAGCGGCGCTCATCCTGAATCAGCTCCGCGCCGCCGGGATGAAGCAGCCATATTTCTGCTCAGACCGCGCGGTGAGCCTTGAGTTCGTAAACCTTGCGAAGGAGAACGCCGAAGGCGTCATCGCCGGCTATCCGTGGAACCCCGACGCGCCGAACCCTCGATTCCAGGATTTCCGCAAGCGCTATTTAGCCCGATTCAAGGAGGAGCCCGAAACCTACGCCTCACACGCCTACGATGGCATGAACATGCTGATCTGGGCGACGCAAATCGCCGGGCTGAATCGGGCAAAGATTCGGGACATCCTGGCCACACGCTCGACGCCATGGCCCGGCGTGACAGGTGAGATCCCGTTTTCGGCTGTGCTCGACGACGCGGGCGAGGTCTACCTGGCGCAATTCATGAATGGGAAATGGAGCTATCATTCGCGGGCGTCATGGGGAATCCCGCAGGGCCCGATGCCGCGGCGGGACCGCATTTCGCGAGGGCTCGAGAGCCAGACGGCCTATCACGACACGCGCGGCCGCGAGATCGAGAATCATGTTCCCCCGAGACTGGACTTCGGGAAGGATCAACCGAAATCGTTCGTGTTCTTCGGACCGCCCGATTCGCCGCTGGGCGAAGGCGTCAAGACGGCCGCGGAGCGCACCGGTCTGAAGATGACGGTGGCGTGGAGTGAATCTCCATGGACGGAAGGCGCCGCGGCGCTGGTCAAGACGATCTTCGCGGAGAAACCGGCGGCGATCATCGCCGGACCGGATCCGAAAACCGTGCATCTGGCGGAACAGATCGCGCTGAAGCTGCGGCTGCCGCTCATCGATCCGGCTTCAACCGATCTAACCGCCAACCAGGCGGGCGTTCCGTGGATTTTCTCGCTCGCCACGCCCGGCGTGGCCAAAGATCACCGTCTGCTTGGGGCGGAAGCGGTCAACCTTTTGCAGTCCTCACTCGTCAGGATCAATGGGGACTCAGCCCGGCTGCGCGATGAACTCGCAAGGCAGTTTGGGCCAAATGGTCGTATAAAGGAATTATCCCAATGATTATTCAGGAAGCCATGGCTGCGCTCGCGGCGGCTCAATCGATCGGGAAGAAGGCGATCTCGAACCACGCTGTCTTGAACGAAGCGCCGCAGTACGGATCGGCCTTTTCCCGCGGATTGCGGCTGGAGTTCGGCGACTTCGCCGTGCTGCTGATCAGCGGAACAGCCTCGATTGACGAGCACGGAAACACCGTGCACAAAGGCGACTTCAGGGCGCAGCAGCGGCGCACCTACGCCAATATCACGGGATTGCTCGAAGCCGAAGGCGCCACCTGGCACGACGTCGTCCGCACCACCTGCTACCTGCGGGACATCGAGCGCGACTACGCAGCGTTCAACGAAGAGCGCACGAAGTTCTTCGACGAACTCGGCTTGAAGCCGTATCCCGCGTCGACGGGCATCCAGGCGATCCTATGCCGGTCCGACCTGCTGATCGAGATCGAAGCCATCGCGATCTTCAGGAAGCCGCCGGTTCAGCCTTATAAATCGAAGCCGGTTTGTTCGGCGGCGGCGGGAGCGCGTGCGGGCCCGTGATACGGTTCATTGCGCGCCCATGAGAGCTCCCAGGAGCAATCGTCGGCGGTTTGCCGGTCGCCGCGCTGGAGGGCTGCGTCACGAAACGACGCCAGCACTTGGGCGCCTTCGGCGGCGCGGCCTGAATAGCTGAGGAGATCGTAGGCGCGCCTTGCAAGCGATCCCGCAAGAGGCCAATCAGCTTCAATCGCCCAGCGGAACGCCGGCTGGAATTCGGCAAACAGGCGCAGGGCGGAGGATGTGTCCTCCCTCCAGGCCGAGAGCGTCTCCTTGAGCAGCATAGCGTGCCGGCGGCGTTCTTCTTCGACATCGCCATCCACGGCAGTGGCCGACAAAGCGTTGAGCCGGAGGATCCCGCGCGTTTCGTCCAGCGGGTCGGCCAGCCGGTCGCGGATGAGATGGGACGTGGCTTCTGCGGCCGTGACGGGATCGAGGCCGGCAATGCGGGCGGCGAAGTCGAGCGGGAACGCATCCCGGCGGCAGACCGCCATCGCGCGCAACAACCGCAGATCGACGGGGTCGGACGGAGTCGCGGGCTCGATGGGAGAAACAGGTTCGACGAGCAGAACATCGGCCATGCCCGATTCGCGGGCGGTGATCAGAACGGAGGCCCTTTCCAACGTGATATCGGGAATCGGCACGGAAGGCGGCAGGTTGTCGAGCACAAGCAGGACGCGGTGCTCGCCCGCGCGCCGGATGAGATCGGAAAGGCCGGCGCGTTCCAGACAGAGTTGCTCGGCGAGACCGGCCGCAATCTGCTCAGGCGAGAGGTCGCCACAGGAGAACCAGACGAGATCGCGGAAATGCTCTCTCGCCTGCAGGCAGAACTCCTGTGCCAGAGCGGTCTTGCCGCTGGCAGGCGTTTCGTTGACGAGGACGGCCACGCCGGAACGATCCACGAGCCGCTCCCAGAGCCAGGCGAGTTCCCTCTCGCGCCCGGTGAACCAGGGCAATCGCGCAGGCTCGAAAGATCGTCGCGAAGGCAGCGCGTGCAGACTCAACGCCCACGCCTCAAGGGCGCGCAGCACCTCCCTTGCCTCGCCTTCCCAACGGTGAAAGGTCCCGCGCTCGAGAGTTCGCGGATACGAACACGGGCGCAGCAGAACGGAGACGGCCGGCGGCGCCCCATTGCCCGAGACATGGTCGATCACGGTTCCCCAGAACTGCCGGCCGGCCTGGGGCGGAACCGACTCCGGAGACAGCAACATCACGACGCCCGAGGAATCCCTGAGGCCGGCAGCGGCCTTGGCCGCGACGCTCTCCTCATCGCTGTCGTCGAGGATGACACGGACCTCGGCTTGACGCTCGAGACGCGCCGCGATCCTGGCGGCGGCGGCGCTGTCGGCAGGCGCGCAACACAGAAGCACCTCCACCATGGCTCAGTGCGCCTTCGAGGCGTCGACGCCGTGCAGCGAATCGGCGTTGCTGTACTTGGGCCAGTTGTAGCCGTACCAGGCGACGAACAGGAAACAGAACATGGGCACGATGAATCCGCGGGACATGTCGTAGCGGTCCGCCACCGCGCCCATCAGCTTCGGCAGAATCGCTCCGCCCATGATGGCCATCACGATGTAGGCCGAGGCCTTCTTCGCGCGCGCGCCAAGGCCGAAAATGCCGAGCGCGAAGATCGTCGGGAACATGATCGACATGAAGAAATAGCTGAGGAACACGCAGGCCACCGACAGCCAGCCGAGCTTGAAGAAGACCAGCAGCGTCATGAGCACGTTCATGACGCCGTAGAGTCCGACGATCCGGTGCGCCGAGTACTTCTTGAGAATGTATGCGCCCGTGAAGCGGCCCGTCAGGAAGAAGATCAGCCCGAGGGAAACGAGGTTCGATGCGCCCTTGTCGCTGAAATGCAGGACGCCATCCTTGCCGGTTTCGAACCAGCCGGAGAGCCATTCGCGCAGGAACCCCACGCGCTCGCCGAGGCCGGCGAGGCCCGCCTGCCAGGACGCCGGGATTGGCGGCGGTTCGGCCACCATGTAGTTGATGAAGAAGCTGAAGATGCCCGCCTGGGCGGCGACATAGAAGAACTGTGCGGCCACGGCAAGAGTGAAGTGGCGCTGCTTCCAGATGGAGTGCGAGACGCCAGGGGCGTCGTCGTCGAGGTGGTAATCGTCCTCCATCTTGATGTCGGGCACGTTGGCGAAGTAGAAGACGGCCGAAAGCAGAATCACTCCGATGGCGACGGCGACATAGGGGATGTACAGCGTTTCGCTGCCGGTGCTGCGGCCGGCGGCGTCCTTGGTGTAGAAAAACATGCTGCCGACAATGGGCCCGAGAATCCAGCCGACGCCGTTGCAGGATTGCGCGAGGTTGATG
>CAYWST010000059.1:0-19539 GCA_964461075.1 uncultured Solibacteraceae bacterium
GGCTCCGTTGGGGAGGCGAACCGGCTGGAGGCGGGCGCGTAAGGGCGCAACAGCGGCCACGGCCCGCGCGGCGGATTCCAGCGGGATGCCGAGAGCATGGGCGGCGGCGATTGCGCCGAGGACGGCGGGAAGCCAATGTTCGCCGACGAGCTGAGTATTTACAGGGGCAGCGTGGCCCGCGTGTTCGATCACCAAGGAGAGGCGTTGGGGCCAGAGGGAAGAGATGTTGCGGGCGCGGAGCTCGGCCGTTGGAGACGCGCCGAAGCGGAGGACGCGCCATGGGCCGCCATCGGCCATGGGGGCGACAAGGGGGTCGTCATCGAAGAGGACGACGGTTCCCCGCGATTTGGTCGCTCGGACGAGGACCTGCTTTTCCGCGGCGTGTTCCTCGATGGTCCGAAAGCCCTTGGAGTGGGTCCGGCGCATGGCGAGAACAACGGTGAGGTCCGGGCGAACGGTCGGCGCGCTGCGGGCCATGACGCCAGGCCGGGAGCTGGCGACCTCCAGAACCGCGTACTTGTGCCAGGGGCGGACCCGAAGGATGTTGAGGGCGACGAAAAAGGGGCCGTTCTGGTTGGCGATGGTCTTGTAGGCGCGTCCGTGCTCCTGCAGGATTGCGGCGAGCAGTTCCTTGGCGGTGGTTTTGCCGACGCTGCCGGTGATCGCAATGAAAGTAGTACGGAACAGGAGCCGGCGCCAGAGCCAGGCGGCGGCGAGGAGAAGAGGCGTCGCTCTCTTGAGCCATGCGCCGATGAGAACCTGACGGACCCACATCTCCCGCCGGCGGCCAGGTGAGTGGGGAGAGATGGCGGCTTCGCGCATGTGTCGAACTTCAAGCTTCGCACGAGGGTGCACAGCGTCGCGCGAGTCGGCGCTATTCGGTCGTGACAGGAAGACCGAAGCTCGGCGGCTGGAAGACCGGGAGATTCCACACCGGCTTACTGTGGATTCAGGGCTGCGGGAAGGGTGCGGGATAAAGGACTGTTAAGTCCTTTATATCAAGCGGCTTGACGTGATGAAGGGATGTACATAGAATTGCCACAGATGCTTTGAGGGTCCGAAATCCCTCGTGAGGCCTAGAGGAGTCTATGAAACAGATACTGTCAACTGTGTTGTTGGCCATGGTGTGCGGCGTGGCTGGCTGGGGGCAGGTAGCTACGGGATCGCTCGCCGGGACAATCGTGGATCCGTCGGGTGCGGGCGTGCCGGCGGTAAAGATCACAGCAACCAACGTGTCGTCGGGGGCGAAGGTGGAGGCGACGAGCTCGGACGCGGGACTGTACGTTTTCGCGGCGCTGCCGACGGGCGTTTACACGGTCACCGCGGAGAAAGCCGGCTTCAAAAAGCTGAGCCGGACGGATATCGAAATCAGAATCGCGCAGCGCATCGACATGAACCTGCAGATGGAACTCGGCGATGTGCAGCAGACGGTGAACGTGACGGCGGACGTGCCGCTGTTGGAAACGTCAACGGCGGAGCGCGGCAACGCCATCTCAACCAAGATGATGGACAATCTGCCGCTGTTTGCAGGCGGCATCCGCAATCCGCGAGCGTTCGTGAATTACATGGCGGGCGTGACGAACGCCGGCGAGCAGAGCGTTTCGGGTTCCGGCGGACGCGCGCAGGAAGTCATTATCGACGGCGCGAGCGCGCTCAACGTGGAGTCGAGCGCGGTGTTCAATTTCCCGTCTGCCGAGATGTTCTCCGAATTCAAGATGCTGTCGAGCAACTACTCGGCGGAGTTCGGCCGCGTCGGCGGCGGCATTGAAATCTATGTGCCCAAGAGCGGCGGCAACTGGTTCCACGGCGCCGCATTTTTGAACATGCGGCGCGACATCTGGAATGCCAACGCATGGGCGCGGAATGCGAGCACGAACCCGGCGACGAGTTTCCGCCCCAAAGAGCGCTTCAACGAGGTCGGAGGAGCGATCGGCGGGCCGGTGTTTGCCCCAAAGGTCTACGACGGCAGAGACAAAACCTTCTGGTATTTCACCTACACGAAAGACATGCGGCCAATCACCGCGAGTTTCCCCGTGATGACTGTCCCGACGGCGCTCATGAAGCAGGGCAACTTCACGCAAGCCGGCGTGCCGGCCATCTACGATCCGGCGACAACGGCGGGCAACGTCCGTCAGCCTTTCCCTGGCAATATCATCCCGTCGGCGCGGATCACGCCCATCGCCCGCAATGTCGTCGCAAACATCCCGGACCCGAACGTGCCGACGCTCGCGGGCAACTACAACTTCGTCAACACAGTGGCCTATGACCGCTATATCTGGAGCCTGAAGTTCGATCACGCGTTCTCGGCGACCAACCGCGTCTCGTATTTTTTCAGCAATGAGGTGCAGTCCGACGACAATGTGACCGGCTTCCCCGGCCTGCTCGGAAACGGCCTGTTGGGCGGCCAAAAGCCTTACAGCCACCGGATCAACCACGATTGGAGCATCAAGTCGAATCTGCTGATGCATACCACCTACGGCTTCTCGATCACCCGGCAGGTGTGGAACAATCCGAATCAGCGTGGGGGCGGCAGCAAACTCGGGTTTAAGGGCCTTTCCGGCGATTCCGACGCAACGCCGCGCATTCGGTTCGCGGGCGCGGCTGGACTCTCGCCTTACGGCGTGCAGGACGGCAAAGTGGATAACGGCGCGCAGTTCAACCGGCAGCACTGGGTCAGCCAGGGCTACACGCTGATCAGCGGCCGGGACGAGATGAAGTTCGGCTTTAGCTGGCGGCGGTTTGAAACGCTGGGACAGGACCTGGCGGGCACGAACGGTCTATACCAATTCAACCGCGCACAGACCGCCTTGCCGACCGCTTTGACCAGCACGGGGCACGAATTTGCCAGCATGCTGCTGGGCGCCGTGGACCAAGCGCAGAACGTCGTGCCGCCGGTGCTGTTCGACACGACCTTCTACTACGATACGGCCGGCTACTTCCAGGACAACTGGCGCTTGAGTTCAAAACTGACCTTGAACCTGGGTGTCCGCTACGAGGTGCCGATCGGCTGGCACATTCCGGGCGGCAATGGATACTCGCACGTCGACATCAATGTGCCCAACCCAGGCGCAGCCGGACGTCCGGGCGCTCTGGTCTTTTCCGGGACGGGTCCGGGCAGAACGGGGGTGAAGCGCTTCTACCCGACTGACTGGTCAGCGATCGGTCCGCGGCTCGGCTTCGCCTATCAGATTGCGCCTAAAACGGTCATCCGCGGCGGATGGTCGATTTATTACCAGGGTTTGTCCAGCGGCGGCTGCGGCTGCCGGTTCGGTTTCGCGGGCAGCAACAACCTTGTAAGCGACGGATTGAATCCTGTCCTCAATTGGGAAGACGGAATCCCGTTGGCGCCAGGCTACCGCCCCCCGCCTATCATCGACCCCACCTACGTCAACTATCAGACTGTTTCCTATCAAGGATCCACCGCGGGGCAGCCAGGGCGCATCAGAAATTGGAGCATCAACATCCAGCACGAAATCAAGAATTGGCTATTCGACATCGCCTATCAGGGCAACCGCGGAACGCGGCTGAACTCAACGATGGAGTTGAACCAGTTGCCGTCGAGCTACCTTCGGTACGGCTCGCTCCTGCAGCAGCGGATTGATTCCCCCGCCGCCGCCGCCGCGGGCTTTAAAAAGCCGTACGACAGCTTCCCCAGCAACCTCAGCGTGGCGCAATCGCTCCGCGCATTCCCGCAATACCTGGACGTGAGAAGCCTGTTCGCCGGCTTCGGCAAGAGCTGGTATGACGCTCTGCAAGTGAAAGTGGAGCGGCGTTACGGGGGATTCCAGGTCATGTCGAACTACACCTGGTCCAAGAGCCTTGTCGTTGGCCACTACCGGCAGGTCTTCAACCAGGTCGGCAGTCCTGGCGCGACGCTCCAGGACTACAACAACATCCCGGACGGGAAGAGCCACATGAACATGGATATTCCGCACGTGTTCAACCTGCTGCTTTCCTACGACCTGCCGTTCGGCAAAGGGAAGAAGTGGATGGGTAATTCCAACAGCCTGGTGAACGCGCTTGTGGGCGGATGGACGATCGCCAGCGCCAATGTGTACCGCAAAGGCGCGCTGATCTATCTGACGACGCCGGGCAACCCCTTGGGCAACGGCGTGCTGTTCTCGCCCGTGACCAAGGCGACTGCCGGATCGGGCCCCATCCGGACCGGCATTGACCGCACCACGCTGGACCCGAACAATCCAAACACGCGCTGGTTTAACGCAGCGGCGTTCAAGGCGACGCCGCAATTCACCTTGGGCAACGCCGCTTTTTATCACAACGACTTCCGGCAGCCGGCCGTTTTCACGGAAAACCTGTCGATCGTGAAGCGGACCACCCTCTGGGCCAACGACACCAATCCCGTGGTGTTGGTGTACAGGGCTGACGGGTTCAACATCTTCAACCGCACAAACTTCGGTGGAGTTGTCGGAACTATCGGGAACCCCAACTTCGGCCGCCCGACGGGACCGCAGAACGGCCCGCGGATCATCACCATGGGGTTGCGGCTGGAGTTCTGATCACGACTGCAGGCCGATGGGGGACTGACCGCTCTGTCCACGCGGCCGCTTCGCGGCCTTGGGACAGAGAAGTCAGTCCCCTTTTTGCGATAAGCTGGCGGGCGGCCGGGAGGAATCATCATGAGCGAATCATCGCGGAGAGAGTTTCTGAAAAGCAGCGGGAAGGTTTCGGCGCTGGCAGGCGTCGCGCTGCCGCATGTCCATGCGGCGCAGGACAGTACCATCCGCGTTGCGCTGGTAGGCTGCGGCGGCCGCGGCACCGGCGCCGCGATCAACGCGGTCTCCGTCACCAACGGGCCCACGCGCCTGACGGCCATGGCCGATGTCGTGCCTGCCAAGATGAACTCGAGCTACGACAAGTTGAAGTCGCAGTTCGCGGACAAGATCGACGTGCCGCCCGAACGGCGATTCCTGGGCTACGAGGCCTACAAGCAGGCGATGGATTCGCTGCGCAAAGGCGATGTGGTCATCCTCGGAACGCCGCCCGCGTTCCGCTGGGTGATGTTCAGTTACGCCATCGAGAAGGGCCTCCACTGCTTCATGGAGAAGCCGGTGACGGTGGACGGCCCGACGACGGTCCGGATGCTGAAGCTGGCCAAGCTGGCGGAGTCGAAGGGATTGAAGACGGCGGTCGGCCTGATGGTGCGGCACTGCCGCGCGAGGCAGGAACTGCTCAAGCGGATTCGGGATGGCGCGATTGGCGACATCATCGCGATGCGCGGCTACAGGATGGGTCAGGGCGGCGGAACGGCGGGCCCGCGGCCGGAGGGCGTCAGCGAACTGGCTTGGCAGGTGCAGCGTTTTCACGCATTCCTGTGGGCCAGCGGCGGCGTGTTCAGCGACTATTACATTCACCAGATCGACGAGTGCAGTTGGATGAAGGGCGCATGGCCCGTGGAGGCCCACGCGCTGGGCGGAAGACACTATCGCGGCGATTCGCTCGATCAGAACTTCGACACCTACTCGGTCCAGTACGTCTATCCGGACGGCACGCGGCTGTTCTTCGACGGGCGCAACATGAAAGGCGCGCGAGACGAGTTCGCGAGTTATGCACACGGGTCGAAAGGGTCGGCGGTCATCTCGACGCTGTCGCACACCCCCGGGATGACGCGGATTTACAAAGGGCAGAAGATGCCGGCGGTGACCAACCGGAAGCAACTGCCCTTGCCCGAGGATCCAAACCTCGTGTGGGCCTACCCGCAGCCTGAAAAGTCGCCGTACCAGTGGGAGTGGGACGACCTGATGGAGGCGATCCGCGAAGACAAGCCCTACAACGAGGTGACGCGGGGCGCGGAGGCCAGCCTGGTCACGTCGATGGGGCGGATGGCGGCCCACACAGGACAGATCATCACCTACGGCCAGATGCTCAATTGCCCGCACGAATTCGCGCCGGACGTCGACAAGCTCACGATGGACGGGCCTGCCCCGCTTCAGATGGGGCCGGACGGGAAGTATCCGGTGCCCGAGCCTGGGATCAAGATCGACCGGGAATACTGAGGCGTCCATGATCGAGGTAACCCGCAGGGCGGTGTTCGGCGCGCTGGCGCCGTCGAACCGCGTCACCGTGGGCGTAATCGGCGTCGGGCGCCAGACCGTCTTCGTCAATCTGAAGCAGTTCCTGGCGATGCCGGAAGTCCACATCGCGGCGTTGTGCGACGTGGACTCCTGGCGGCTTGAAAACGCCAGGAAGCAGGTGCAGGAAGGGTCCGGTTCAAAGGGCGTGAAGACGTATCGCGATTACCGCGAACTCCTGGCGGACAGGTCGATTGACGCCGTGATGGTGGCGACGCCCGATCACTGGCACGTGCCGATGTCGATTCAGGCGGTGAAGGCCGGCAAGGACGTCTGCTGCGAAAAGCCGCTGACCCGGACGATCGGCGAGGGACGCGCGCTGGCGGATCTGGTCAAGAAGCACAAGCGCGTGTTCAGGACGGACAGCGAGTACCGGACCAAGGCCTGGTATCACCAGGCGAGGGAGGCGGTGCTCAACGGGCGCATTGGGACGCTCAAGACGATTCACAGCGGCGTTCCGAAGGGCGATGAAGCGTGC
This sequence comes from uncultured Solibacteraceae bacterium, assembly GCA_964461075.1. Classification (GTDB taxonomy): domain Bacteria; phylum Acidobacteriota; class Terriglobia; order Bryobacterales; family Bryobacteraceae; genus JACADU01. The sequence goes on from CAYWST010000059.1 coordinate 6,568, forward strand.
CCCCCGCAGCCGGACATGCCGGTTCCTCCCGAACTCGATTATGAACTCTGGCAGGGACCGGCGCCGCGCAGACCCTACACGGAGAAGCGCGTCCACAAGCCGCAGGCCTATGAACGCCCCGGCTGGATGCGCCGGCTCGAGTATTGCGACGGGATGATCACCAACTGGGGCACGCATCACAACGACCTGGCCCAGTCGGCCAACGGAACCGACAGGACCGGTCCGGTGGAAGTCGAGGGCCGGGGAACCTATCCCCCGCCCGAGAGCTTCTGGCAGGTTCTGCTCGATTTCGAAGTTCACTACCGCTACGCGAATGGCGTGAAGCTGATCTACAAAATCGACAAGCCCTCGCTGCGGTTCGAAGGCACGGAAGGCTGGATCTACGCCGGCGATACCGGCAGGATCGAGGCCTCAAAGCCGTCGATCCTGGAACCGCCTTCGGGAGCAGACTGGATCCGGCTGCCGATGAAGACGGACAAGCAGGACTTCATCGACGCCGTGAAGTCGCGCGGGGCGACAATGGCGGATGCGGAAGTGGGCCACCGGACGACGTCGGTGTGTCATCTGGGCCATATCGCGATTCAGGTCGGCAAACGGCTGGAGTGGGATCCGGTGAAAGAGCGGTTCACGAACAGCGAGGAAGCCAATCGCTTCATTCACAAGCCGGTCCGGGAGATCCGGGCGAGTTGAGCCGTCTACGGCTTGAGGCCAAGACGGGCGAAGAGCCGTTTGAATCGGGGATCGGATCGGATCTTATCGAGTTCGGGGGCTCGGAGCCACGAGGCGACGAGGGAGCGGGTGTCGATGGAGCGGTCGAAGTACTCGAAGGCCCGGTCCTTGTCGTCGACGGCGGCGTAGGCGATCGCGAGAAGAGCGGGTTGGACATAGCGGCGGCGTGAATAGTCGAGCACCTGATCGAGGAGAGCCAGCGCCTTGGCTCTTTCGCCGAGAACTCCATAGGCGGCGGCGCTCCTTGCCAGAAGGACGACATCGGGAGCGGGGGAAGAGAGAATCCTGTCAAGCTCGGCCATCGCTTCCCCGCGCTTGTGCAGTGCAGTGTAGGCTTCCGCCAGTTGCAGGCGAAGGTAGGCGGCGGACGGCTCCAGCACCGCCAGCTTCCGGGCCTCCGCCAGCGCGCGATCATGGCGGCGGGCCATCGCGTTGAAATAGCTGATCTCGGAATTGATGACCGGAGAAAGCGGGTCAAGCTGCCTCGCCCGCTCGATTTCGGCGAGAGATTTGTCGAAGTCTCCCATGGTCTGGTGATAGAAGGCGTACCAGTGATGTGCGGTCGGGTAGGAGTCCTGGAGGCTGATGGCTCGTTGGAACTCGGCGTCGGCGCCGCTCCAATCCCACTCGTAGAGCGTCTTGAGATAGCCGAGAGTGGCGTGCGGCTCGGCGAGCGAAGGGTCCATCGCGGTGGCGCGCATTGCGGCGGCCCGGGCGCGCGGATAGGCGTCGCCGGGTTGCAGAACGCTCCATGCGCCGAGCATGAGATATGCGTCGGCCAGACCAGCCCATGCGAGAGAATAGCTTGGATCCGTTTCAATCGCTTTCTGGAAAGCCTCGGCGCTCTTTCGCAGATTCTCTTCGGTGCGGGTGCTCCAGTAATAACGGCCCTGGAGGTACAGCCGGAAGGCCTCCGAACTTCCGGTTGGAGCCGGCGCGGGACCAGGCTGCCCGGCGGCGAGCTTCTGTAGCAACTGGCGGGTCATGTCCCGCTCGACATCCAACAAAGCCCGCGTGGAGCGATCCCACTGGCTGCTCCAAAGTTCGCCGCCTGAATTGGTGTCGAAGAGCTGGACGCTGATTGACAGTTTGTCTCCCTGTTGGAGCAACCGGCCTCGAAGGACTTTGGCGACACCGAGATCGCGGCCGATCTCGCGTGGAGTTCTGTCCTGCCCTTGATAGCGCCGGGCGGAGTCGCGGGCGACGACTTTGAGCCCGGGCAGGCGGGAGAGCGCGCCGCTCAGGCTGTCGCTCATGCCCTGGCAGAGATACTCGGCGGCCGGATCTCCATTGACGTTGAGAAAGGGGAGGATGACGATCGAGGCGGCGGCCGGTGAGCGGCGAGCGGTTAACCAAAAGGCCGAGCCGCCCGCGGCAAGGGCGACGGCCGAGGAGGCAATCGCCAGGCCCCGGCGGCGGGTAAAGATCCAACGCGGCGGTTTGACGGAGGCGAGAATCGCCCGCGCTGGCGCGATGCTTGACAGCCGCCGTTCCGGGTCTTTCTGCAGGCAGCTCTTCAACAAATCTCTGACCGGAGCCGGGGTGGCGGCGGGTAACGCCTTCCAATCGGGTTCGCGCTCGAGGATCCTGGCCAGAGTGTCAGGGACTGACTCCGAGTGGAAGGCTCGCCGGGAGGAGAGCAGTTCGTAAAGAACACAACCAAAAGCCCAGATATCGGCGCGATGATCGACTGGCCGCCCGCGGACCTGCTCGGGGCTCATGTAGGCCGGAGTCCCGATGATCTGGCCCTGAACAGTGAGGCTGGCAGTCACGGTGGAGGCGTCCTCCGCGGCCGCCGTTGCGACAGGCCCGGCTGGAATCTTCGCCAGACCGAAATCAAGCACTTTCACCCGGCCTTCGGGCGTGACCTTGATGTTGGCCGGCTTGATGTCGCGGTGAACCATTCCCACACGGTGCGCCGTTTCCAGCGCTTCAGCGACCTGGCAACAGATCCGGGCGGCGAGCTGAAGATCCGTAGGACCCCGGTCGATCAGCTCAGCCAGGGTTTCACCGGGAACGTACTCCATCGCAAGATAATGGGTCTCGCCTGCTTGCTCGAGTCCGTAAAGCGTTGCGATGTTCGGGTGATTCAGAGCGGCTAGCATCTGGGCCTCGCGGCGAAACCGGCTGATCTGGTCAGAGTCCTGAGCAAGGCGCGAAGTGAGGAACTTGATGGCCACCTGCCGCCCAAGTTTGCTGTCGGTGGCGCGGTAGACGACGCCCATGCCTCCCGCGCCGAGGCGTTCCAGAAGGATGTAGGGCCCGACGCGGGCGCTGGAGGGAACGGCCGAAGCAGCCGGTTCAAGAGAACAGGCCGGCTCGCCGGGAGCGGGAGTGCAGCGCTCGCGTCGCTGGTCCATGGCGCCCTTCCAGGGCTTAATGAGCCCCGATTCATTCTATGCCGGAAGTCTGACGGGGGCGAGTCGTAGAATCTGCGAATACCCGCCGCAAGGTCCGCCAGGGTAGAAGGGACTCCGTTCAGTCCTGCAACAAGGAGTCCCGATGCAAACCGCGGCGATCGCTTATCGTGCGGCCGATTCTCTGTTCGGCGTCATCCCGCATGACCGGCACACGGCGGCGGGCGACGCGTTCATCACGGCGCAGGTCTTCCTGCGATTGCTGAGGCTCGCCGCAAGGCACGGGCGGACCACGCTGGGCCGGGTTGCGGAGAGATGGCCGGAGGCCGGGCCGTAATCAGTTGATGCGGACCTGATCGCCTTCCTTGAGTCCTTCGAGAATCTCGGCATGCGTGCCGTTGTGGAGGCCGATTCTCACTTCACGGCGTTCGAAGTTCTTGGGGCCCTTGACGTAGACGACATCCTTGCCCTTCTCGCGGTGAAGCGCGGCGGCAGGGACGGTCAGGACGTTTTCGGCGCGGCCGAGGAGGATGTCGGCGGAGGCGGAGAGGTCCGGGATCATTCGTTTGTCGGGATTCTGGACTTGGACGCGCACCGGGACGGACCGGATGTAGTAGTTTTGACGGAAGCCGCCGGTCGCAAGGGCGCCGATGGCGTAGACCTTGCCTTCATAGGACGCGCCGGGAAAGGCGTCGAGCCCGATCGTGGCCATCTGGCCGATTCGGAAAGAGCTGGACTCGGCCTGATTGATAGTGCCTTCCACCTGCATGGAGGCGGGGTTGACAATCTTCATGAAGGGCATGCCCGGCTGAACGCGGTCGCCTTCGCCATAAGTCACCTGATCGCCCCCGGGCCGGTTCTGGCTCATCATGACAACGAGCCCGTCGATCGGCGCCACCAGTGTGAGCCGTTCCAGATCCCTGTTGTATCGCTCCAGATTCTTCTTCTGGAGGTCGTAAGAGATCTCCTGAATGCGGAGTTCGGCCTTCTGGGCGATCTTCTTCTGCTCCACGTCCCGCAGCAGTTCCTTGTAGCTCGCCTCGGCCTCGTCGGCGGCAAGCTTGAGGAGTTCCTGGTCGACCGCCGTGCGAACCTCTTGAGCCTTGAGTTCGAGGAGAGCCTTGTCGTACTCGCTTTTCGCGATCTTCAGGCTCTGCATCAGATTGACCATATCAAGCTCCTGCTGAACCTTGAGCTTTCGCACCTTGGTCTCTTCTTCGCGGAGCTCGTCGGTTTCGTCGTCGATCCGGTTCTGCATGTTTGTGGGGTCGAGAACGGCGACGACGTCGCCCTTCTTGACCATCGAGCCGCCGGGGGCGAGTTTGATGATGTCCATTTCCCGATTCGAACCGCGGCCGCGCATGATGGGGGCGACGATGGTCGCGAAGTCGCGGGCGGAGGTCTGGCCGGCGACGCGGACTCGGAATTCGATGTTGGACCGGACGGCGGGGGCGGTCCTGGCCTCGACGGGCGCGGGAGCCTGGACGGGTGCGGGGCGGTTCAGCCACCGGATGCCGAACAGGATTGCGGCGCCGAACAGGATGAGCCCTCCGAACAGAAGGATGCGCTTGCCGGTTCCGCTGGAGGGCGGAGCCGGCTCTCTCGGGGGAACCGGGACGGGAGCGGCCGGGTTGGTCATGCCAGACATAAGGACGGAGCTTTCCTCTATTACTGTAAGACGCGCAACTGCAAGATAGGGCGCATTGGATGGGGCGGCGGTTACGCTCCGCCCGTCGGGCCGGAAGCCCCGAATCGGGCTTCGTCAAATCGCCACGCGCTCAGGACCATCTGCTCGAGAGTGTCGAAGGCAGGCCGCCAATTGAGTGTTTTCATCAGTTTGGAGGAGTCGGCGACAAGCTCGGCCGGGTCGCCTTCGCGGCGGGGACCGAAGACGAAGGGGACCTTCCGGCCAGTGGCGGCTTCGGCGGCGCGGATGACCTCGAGAACGGAGTAGCCTTTCCCGGTCCCGGCGTTGTAGCAGCCGCTGGGGCCGCCGGCGAGGAGATGGTCAAGGGCCGCGGCGTGGGCGGTGGCGAGATCAAGCACGTGAATGTAATCTCGGACGCAGGTGCCGTCGGGCGTGGGGTAGTCCTTCCCGAAGATGGTGACGGGGTTCCCGCTGCGGATCGCCCGGAAGATCAGCGGGATGAGGTGGGTCTCGGGCTCGTGCTCCTCTCCGATGCCGTATTGTTCGGCGGCGCCGCAGGCGTTGAAATAGCGGAGAGCGGCGTAGCGAAGGCCGGAGCAACGTTCGAGCCACTGGAGAGTGGTCTCGATCATCAGCTTCGACTCGCCGTAGGGGTTCACGGGACGATAGGGCGCCGATTCCGGGATGGGGATGGAATCGGGATTGCCATACACGGCCGCGGTGGAGGAGAAGACAAGAGTACGGACGTTGTGCCGCCGCATGGCGGATAGCAGCGAGAGAGAGCCGGCGACGTTGTTATGGAAATAGAGTTCAGGATTGCGGACGCTTTCGCCGACTGCGATGAAGGCGGCGAAGTGCACGACCGCATCGAAGGCGTGGGCGCCAAAGAGTAAGTCCAGAGCGGCGGAGTCCAGCAGGTTCAGCTTGTGCAGCCGGCCATCGGGGACGTTGTGGGCGTAGCCCTTTGAGAGGTCGTCGGCCACTAGAACGTCGTGACCCAGGGAGAGCAGGTAGTGAGTTGTATGAGAACCGATGTAGCCGGCGCCGCCGGTGACGAGGATTTTGGCCATAACAGAGATAGAGGGTGGCGTCGCAGCATCGCGCCGCGAGGCCACCCCCAAGGTATCAGATCGCCGCCGGCGTCCTGGCTTACTGCAGGGCCTTTTCGATGGCGGCGGAGAGTTCGGCGGAGTCCGGCTTCACGCCGGGCTCAAAACGGGCCGCGACTTTGCCGTCCTTGCCGACGAGGAACTTGGTGAAGTTCCACTTCACGTCTCCGCCTTGAGCGGAGGTCAGGTACTGATAGAGCGGGGTGATGTCCGAGCCCTTGACGCTGACCTTGGAGAGCATCGGAAAGGTGACATTATAGCTGCGGGAGCAGAACTGCTTGATCTCTTCATTGCTGCCGGGCTCCTGTCCGCCGAAGTTGTTGGCGGGGACGCCCACGATGACAAAGTTCCGGTCCTTGTACTTCTTATAGAGGGCTTCCAGGCCCGCGTACTGAGGCGTGTAGCCGCACTTGCTGGCGACGTTGACAAACAGAACGGTCTTGCCCTTGAGCGAGGCGAGCGGCATGGGCTTGCCGTCGATGTCGTTCATGGTGAATTCGTAGATGTTGTTGGCTGCGAAGGATGTCATGGAGGTCACGAGGAAAAGCAGAATCGTAACGAGCAATCTCATGATTTCTTCGATGGCCGTGACGGGCCGGCGGGTTCAAACAGTTCGGCGGCCGAGCAGGGCCCAAAGGGCAAGGGCGGCGCTGATCATGGTGATGGGCGGAAGGTAGGCGGGCCATGTGGAAGCACTCAACCATCCGGAGAAGCCGAGGACGCCGACGTGGAAGGCGGTGAGGCCGAGGCCGAGGTAGCCGGCCCGCTGAAAGGACTTCCAGCGCGGCCACGAAGGATCCTTGGCAGTGGCCCACATGGGAGCGCAGAAGGCGAGAGTGGCGAGCGCGCCAAGGACCATGGAGAGATTGGAGGAAACCGAGGGCGAGCCCGCCTGGAAGAGCTTGCCGTAGTGGGAGCCGTCCCAGACCAATGCGGTCAGTACGATGTGGAGATTCATGAGCGCGAACCCCCAGAGACCGAAGAAGCGCGCCGACGCCTTGGGAATCCATCGGGTCTTCCCGGCGCGGTAGCTAAAGACGAAGTAAGCCAGCGCAGCGAGGCTGACCGCCTTGTTGAGGACATAAACCGGCAATTCTCTCCAGGGAACTGTCCCGGCGATGTGATAACGCAAGACTGCGTAAACAAGGGAGAGGCTGACAGTGGCGAGGGCCAGATTCCTAGGGCTCGGGGGCAAGGCGGTAGATTCGAAAACCGGAAACTTCCGCAGTCAGTTTGTAGCGGTGAAACCAGTCTCTCATATCGGGGAGGAGGAACGGATCGAGGGCAGGGTTGTAAAAGGAGAGACCGTCGGCGAACCATTCTGGGCGGGGTGACTGGCGGAGGCGGGCGCGGTTGGCGGCGGCGAGGGCGTTGAAGGTGGGTTCGGCCGAAACGAGATGGCGGTCGGCGAGAACCCCGTTGAGCGGTTGGGAGTCGAGGAAGGGAGTGGCGGCGGGGAGGCCGCTAAGGGCGTAGAGTTCAGGGCGATAGCCCCAGACGAGGAGTGCACCGCCGTGAATGGCGCGCGCGTCGCGGAGGAGTTTCGCGGCCTGACGGGAACTCTCGAACATCGCGAGATCGCGCCACGCGTGGGGCTGGCCGCGAAGGGTCTCGGCGGCGAGTTCGCCGTAGCGCGGCGCGAACCGGAAAAAAGGAATGAGCAGAAATGCCGCGCAGGCGATAGCGCGGCGCCGGGGAAGCGACGCGAGTCCCGCAGCCGCAAGAATGATCAGCGGCGGCAGAGCGTGGAAGAAGTAGCGGGGGAAGAATCTGAATCCAAGCCATGCCGCGCCAAGGGCGAGTGCAGCGGCGGCCAGCCACCGCCAGTGGCGGCGCATCGGGATCAGAGCAAAGAACAGCGCGGCGTGGAATCCCGTCCAGTTGAGAGTGCGGCGCGCGCCTTCGAGCCAGGGTTGCGCCAGTGGGGTATCGGCCGAGTAGGCGGCGCCCCAGACCCAGACCTGCTGCCAGTGAGCCTGCAGGCTGCCGGTGGCGCTGAGAAACGCGGCGAGGAGTCCGGCAGGGATGGCGAAACCGGCAAGGACCAGGTGGGCGCGCTTCCATTGCCAGAGCAGGATGGCGGGGAGAAGCAACAGGGCCTTGCTGTTGAAACCGAGAGCGAGGCCGGCGGCGAGGCCCGCCTGAAGCGGTAGCCCGGAGGCGGCGCAGCCCAGCGCAAGCGCGTGCAGCGGAATGGTCATCAGATCCGGGGTGAGGGCGATCACCGCGGAGGCGGTATCGAAGGTCAGGTAGAAGGCGCAAAGCGCGGCCGCCCAACGTGCAGCTTCGTGACCGAAGGCGCGCCGGGCGGCCCAGCCGCAGGACCATGCCGCCAACAATACCCAGGCGATCCCCAGAAACCGCAGGGGGAGACCGGGTTCACCGGCGATAAGAGTGTACGCCAGCGGGAACAGCGGCGGCTTGTCGAACCAGATCTCGCTGTAGATCGTCTTGCCGGAGAGAATCTCGCGAGCGGCGGCGAGCGGATAACCTTCCTCGACCCAGACGATGTCGAGGTGGCAGAGTCGAGAAGCGGTGACAACGGCGGCGAGCAGCGGCCAGAACCAGCGGTTCGGCATCATTGACAGCCTAGCAGCCCGCCATTAGTGCCACATGGACGGCCCGAGCGGCTGGCGTCTCATTGCGCGGACCATGCCGGGGATCTCCAGGACTTGAACAAAGGCCGCGATGCAGATGGCGGCCGGGATCTCGTGCCAGCCAATTGCGAAACGGCGGCGGCAGCGGAAGAGGTCGCCGAGGCGATGGACGAATTTGCCCGCGAGGAGCGCGGGCAGAGCGAGCCAGCCAAGATTGAGTAGCCAGGAGTACGGCAAGGAGGGATCGACGCGGCGGCCATGGATCGACATGTAGCCGGTGTTCCGTCTGAGATCACGCTCCATGGGCCAGCCGTGGAAGGCGTGCGTCACAGCGGCGGCTGCGGCAAACCGGAAATGCTCACCCCGCCGGCGCAGAGCTTCCGACTGGAGGTGGGCGGAAAACGCTCCGGCGGACTCATTGAGCGGACAGGAGAGGTAGACCTCGCGCCGCATCAGGCAATTGTTGTTGGCGATGTAACGGGTCTCGCCGTCGAATCCGGGATCGAGATAGCCGCGGGCCAACAGAGAGAGAACGCGGCTGGTGAGGCTCGGATCTGAATAATAAGTGGGCCCGGAAATAGCCGCAGTCCCAGGCGCGGCGGCGGCCGCGTCCAGGAAGCCGCGGAGCCAGTTCCGGGCGGGGACGCAATCGCCGTCCAGAAGCGCGACCCACTCACCCTGTGCAGCGCGCACGCCTTCGTTCTTCCGGCGGAATGAACCCGCCGAGTCCGAGATGAGAACACGGAGGCCAGGGCAAGCTTCGTGGAAAAGGGGAGAATCGGAATGATGAACGAGGATGACCTCCACGAACTCGCCGATCTCCTGCCGGGAGAGCGCGGATGCCACTTCACAGATCTCGGCGTCGGCCTCAGGACCGGAGCCGTAGTCGCTCACCAGCACAATGGAGACTCGGGGGGACACTGAGAGATTCTCCCACAGCGCGGCGTGTGTAATCTGAAAAGCGGTGAGACGATTCGAAGCAGCACCGGAGTCCGCGGGCCAACGGCTGGATCATTTCCTCAGCCGGATGATGCCAGAGTACAGCCGGGCGCGCATTCAGAGCTGGATCGAGGAGGGGCGTGCGCGGGTGGCAGGGGAGACGCGAAAAGCCTCCTGCAAGCTCAGGGCTGGAGATGTCGTGGAGGTGGAGCCGCGAGAGTTGACGCCGTTGAAGGCGGTGGCCGAGGAGATCCCGCTGGAGATCCTGTACGAGGATGCGGCGGTCATTGCCGTCAACAAGCCGGCCGGCCTGGTTGTGCATGCGGGCGCGGGGCGGTCTTCGGGGACGCTCGTCAATGCGCTGCTTCACAACTTTGGAACGCTTTCGGCGGTGGGGGGCGGCCTCAGGCCCGGGATCGTCCACCGGATCGACAAAGGGACGAGCGGGGTGCTGCTGGTGGCGAGAACGGACGCCGCGCACCGCGACCTGGCCGCGCAATTCTCCGCGCGGCAGGTGGAGAAGACCTACCTGGCGCTGGTGGAAGGCTCGCTGCGCGGAGAGTCGGGCGAGATCACCGCGCCGATCACGCGGGACCCCGTGCGGCGGACGCGAATGACGGCGAAGGCCGGGCATGGGCGGACGGCGCAGACTTGGTGGCGTGTGCTCGAAAGGCTGAACGGGTTCACACTGCTCGAAGTGAAGATCGGGACGGGAAGAACGCATCAGATTCGAGTGCATCTGGCCTCGATCGGCCATCCCATCGCCTGCGATGCGCTCTACGGAGCGGCCGCGAAACCTCCCGGACGGAACGCGCTCGGCCGGCCCTGGCTGCACGCGTGGCGGATTCGCTTCCGGTCGCCGGCCTCGGGGGAGCCCGTGACGGTGGAGGCGGCAGTCCCTCCTGAGCTTGTGGCCTGGAAAGACGGAACCCTAGAATAAAGGCAGGTTCCACACGAAATGAACAGGCGCAGGTTTTTGACATCGGCGGCGGCGCTGCCCGCGTTCGCTCAGCAGCAGGCCCCCCAGCGTCCCGAGGTGGATCAGACCATCACGCTCGAGGTGACGCGCGTCAACCTCTTGTTCACCGTAACCGACAAGCGCGGGCGGTTCGTGAACAACCTGGAGAAGGCCGATTTCGACATCTTCGAAAAGAAAAAGAAGCAGCAGATCCTGGAGTTCACCGCGGAGAGCGACCTGCCTCTGCGCATTGCCCTGCTGATCGACACTTCCAACTCGATTCGGGATCGCTTCAAGTTCGAACTGGAGGCGGCCGGCCAGTTCCTGACGAGCGTGATCCGCAAGGGACGCGACAAGGCGCTCATCTATACGTTCGACACCCAGGCGGAATTGGCGCTGGATCTGACCGACGACACCGAGATCCTCGGGAAGAAACTGCGGGATCTGCGTCCTGGAGGCGGCACGGCGCTCTATGACGCGATCTACCTCTCCTGCCGGGACCGTCTGATGATGGACCGTCCGCGGCACAAGTTCCGCCGCGCGGTGGTGATCGTCGGAGACGGCGAAGATAACTCCAGCCGGCACACGCGCGACCAGGCGCTGGAGATGGCGGACAAGGCCGAGGCGGTGATCTTCGCGATCTCAACCAACATCACGCGCGCGGAAACCGATGGCGACAAGGTGCTGAAGTACTTCGCCCGGCAGACGGGCGGGCAGGCGTTTTTCCCCTTCAAGGCCGAAGACCTCGCGCAGGACTTCGAGAATATCGCGAACGAGCTGCGCAGCCAGTACAGCGTGTTGTACCGCCCGGAACCGCTGGTGCCCGACGGGCAGTATCACGAGGTGGAGATCCGCGTGAAGCTGCGGAGAGACCTCGTTGTCCGGGCCCGGAAGGGCTACTACGCGCCTTATCTCCCAAAGCAGTAGAGGACACCCATGGCATCGGTCAGCCGGAGAGCCGTCTTGGCGGCAGCCTTCGCCGGGCAGGACGGAGTCCGCAGGCTCAACGCAGCGTACACGGGGCGGACGCAGCCGGGACCGGTGACGGGTTGCCTCTCGCTGGAGGTCCCGCCCGGGCGCGAAGTTCGACTCCATTGGCAGAGCGAGCGTATGAAAGGCGAGGCGGCGCTGCGTGTGGCCGTGGCGAGGGATGACCGCGAGGCGAGGCCGCTGCGTGTCGTGCTGGCGCGGACGGGGCGGGATCTCGGCGCCTTCGATATCCGCTACGGGTGCGAGTTTCAGCCGTTCGACTTGCCGCTGGACGCGAATGCAACGCGAGCGGTGCAAACCGAGGGCGTGAAGCTCGTCTCCGGCGGCGGCGAAAAACCGCTCTGGCTCCTGATTCCACCCGAGGGAAGAGCGCTGGGACTGGCGCCCCAGTTGTGGCAGCCCGGGCGGAGGAAGCCGGAAGAAGAGTTCGTTGACCGGTTGGCGTCGCTCGACTCGCTGCAGCAACTGACCTGGATGGAAGGCTGTGTTCTCGAAGGCATCCGCGATCTGGGGTTGGAGAAGGCCTGGCGGGAGCGCCTCCAGTTCTGGTTCGGCATGAAGGGCGGCTACGAGCGCATGTTCGGCGTGGAGGCCACACTGCCGGCGGCGTCGCTGGGGCGCTGGAAACCGGAGCATCCGGCCGTGGCCAGGACCATCGCTTACTGGAGGCGGCAAACGCGGGCGGATCAGACGACCGGCGGCGGGGATTCGACCGTGGCGGAAACCAATTTCACCGTGGCCTATCCGATGGCGGTGCTGTCAAAACACATTGAAGACGAGTGGCTGGCGGAGCAGGCGCTCCGGCAGTTGCGCGCGGCGCGGGACCGGCTCGTTTTCGACGGCAAGCTCTGGTTGCGCCACTTCACCGGAGATCGGCGGACGTATCCGAACTGGTGCCGGGGCGTCTGCTGGTATTCAATCGGACTGGCGCGAACGCTGGTGGAGTTGAACACGCGCACGGACACGGAAGACCTGAAGAAGGAGTTGGCGCGCGTGCTGGACTTCGCGCGAGGTTATCAGAGAGCTGACGGGCTCTATTCCTGTTTCCTCGACCGGAAGGAGATCTCGCCCGACACCAGCGGCTCGGCGGGCATCGCCGCGGCGATGGCGATTGCAGCCAACAACGGACTGATCGGTCCGGAGTATCGTGACTCCGCTCGGGCGACGCTGAAGGGCCTGGCCGCCAAACTGACCGGTGACGGCTTCCTCACGGGCGTATCGCAGTCAAACAAGAAAGAGGCCGGGGAGACGCTGCAGCGCAGCGGATATCGCGTCACGCTGCAGTTCGGCATGGGGCTGATGGCTCAGTTGAAGGCGGCGTTGGACGGTCCCGTCAAACGCGCCTGACCGTCGCATAGAACGCGCCCGAGATGTCGGCGCCCGATGCGTCCTGGAACCAGCCCTGCATGGTGGTCTTCTGGCCGCCCTTGAGATTGAACTTGAAGACGGCGGTCTTGTCTGCAGGCTGCGTCTTGACGCTCTGCTCCTGGCCGGCGATCGACAGCTTCGCTCCGGCCACCGGCAGGGCCTTGCCTCCCGGAATTTCGCCGAAGGTCATCTTCTGAACTTCGCGGCCGGCGGTCAGGGCGAGCTTCAAGTGCGGAGGCCAGCGCGAGAGCGCGATTTCGTACAATCCGTCGCGTTC
>CAYWST010000060.1:0-1184 GCA_964461075.1 uncultured Solibacteraceae bacterium
CCCTCTCTCCGGACAGCAACTTGAACGGCTGCTGGCGTCGTTGGCCGGCGACCGCGATGCCGCGGCCGTGAAGCTGGTCGCGCTTCATGCCAGACTGGAGAAATTCTTCGAATGGTCCCGCTGCGCCGCCAATGCCGGAGACCTTGCGTGGGAAGTCCTCGCACGCGTCGCGCGCCGCCTTCAGCAGGGAGAGGAGATTCTCAAAGTCGAGGCCTACGCCGCCGGTGTCGCCCGCCTCGTCGCAAAGGAGGAAATCGCGAGGATCAAACGCGAATCCACCGCCATGGCCGAGTTGGAGCTTCGGGCCCGCGCCCTCCGGGATCATGCATGGGGTGAAGGTCCGGAAGCCCGGGAAGTGGCCGCCCAGGCCCTGGAGAAATGTCTCGCCGCCCTCTCCGCTGAGAATCGCCACCTCCTGCTCCGCTACTACCAAGGCGAGGAAGGCGCCCGCATCGGGAACCGGAAGATGCTTGCCCTGGAACTGGGCATTTCGTTGAATGCTCTGAGGAATCGGGCTCTTCGCCTGCGCGAGAGCATCGAGAAGGCGCTTCGTGAGGAAATTCGGAGGAACCAGACCCGGTGATAAAAACGCCGTTTAAGACACGAGAATACAGATGGGAGATCTGACTCTTTGGATCGCTACGACAGAGAATCCCTGAAAAAGTACCTGACCGGCGATTTGCCGCAGGACAGGCGGGACGAGATCTCGGACGCCTTGATCGACAGGCCGGAGGTGTTCGATCTCCTCCGGGAGGTTGAAGACGACCTGATCGATGCGCTGGCCCGCGGAGAGTTGCACCCCCCCGAGCGGGAGGCGGCGCTGCGGTTTGTCGCCGAAACGAACCAACAACACCGGCTTGAGACGGCGCGCCTGCTGGGTCGAGCCTCGACGGCGCAGCCGAAGAGGCCGCCCGCCGGACGAGGATGGGCGGCCTTCGCTCTCGTGGCGGCTGCGGCGTCGGTCATCTTGGCCGCGGTCCTCTTCTCAACCATGGCCCGGCAGCGGGAGCTCACCGCAAGGCTCACCACGCTCGAAGCGTCCAACCGGCCCTCGAGTTCACCTCGGTTTGCGGCTAGGCTGCTCCTGGTTGGGAGCGAGTCGCGTGGAGCCGGCTCCGCATCCCACCTCAAACTCGGCCCGAACGTCGAGGCCGTCTTCCTCGATCTCGCCGCCTCGCTTGCGC
>CAYWST010000060.1:1194-13252 GCA_964461075.1 uncultured Solibacteraceae bacterium
CCTGGAGGGCCAGGCTTCGCGGCGCGGCCGGCGCCCTGCTTCTTGAGATCGCGGGAGAAATCGAGGTCGCCAATGCCGCGGAGGAACAGCGTATTGAGCTTCTGGTTCCGGCGCGCCTGCTGACCGAGGGGCGCATCGATGTGGACCTCTTCGCGGGACAGCCGCCCGATCGTGCCGGTGTCTACTCTTTCTCCGTCGAGCGGTCACCCGTTCAGCCGGCGAGGTAACGCCGCACCGCGGCCAGCAGCTCCGCGGCGTGAATCGGCTTATTCAGGAAGGCCACCATCCCGGCGCGTCGGCATGCAGCCCGGACCTCGTCATTGGTATCCGCCGTCAGCGCCACGATGGGAACCTCGGCGTATCCGCTTAATTCACGGATGTGGCGCGTCGCCTCCAGGCCATCCATCCCCGGCATCTGCACGTCCATGAGGATCAGATCGTACCGCCTTGCGGCGGCCGCGGCGATCGCGCTGGGCCCGTCAGGCGCCGTATCGAAATCCAGCGCCCCTTTGCTCAGCAGAGCGCTGAGCACTTGCATCGCGATCCGATTGTCTTCCACCACCAGGATCCGGTGTCCGGCCGCCGGACTCGTCTCGGCGGAGAGCCCGGCCGGCATCACCTTGAGCTGCGGCGGCAGTCGCAGCGGAATCTCCGCCCGGATCAGAGTGTCCCCACCCGGCATCGACTTGATCGAAAAATCGCCGCCCAGCAATCTCGTAATCCGCCTCGCCAGGGCCAGCCCCAGGCCAAGGCTGTCGAAGCGGCGCGCGATGCCCTGCTCCAGCAGATCGAAGTTCCTCAGTTGCTCTGTCAATTCTCCGTTCGCTGCCGGAGTGGGCGCATGGGTGGCGGTGATCCGCAGCACGACGCCGGCGGGCCTTAACGGCGAACTCGCCGTGCACTCCTCCACCGAAATCGCTACGGGCGCGGATGCCGGAGCGTTCTCCGACTGCCGGCGGGAGTACTGCAGAAGGAGCGTGAAAACCTGTCTGAGACGATAGGCGTCCCCGATGGCGGTCCTTGGCAGGTGCGGCGAAATGTGCATCTCAGGCGGCGCTCCACCTCCCGGGCCCCGCCGAGCGTCAAAATCCGACATCGCCGCCCCTAAAGTCTCCGCAACGTCAAACTCGGCCACATCCAGCTTGACCGAGTCGGAAACCAGCGCTGTGTACTCTAGCGTGTCGTTCAGAAGTTCATACAGCGTCGCCGCGCAGGACCGGACCGCCTGCACCTGGTCAGCCTGTTCCGGGTCAAGCCGCGTCTCCAGCAGGAGGTCCGCCATCCCCATGATCCCGCTCAGCGGAGTGCGGATCTCGTGGTTCAGACTCGCCAGAAAGTGCAGCTTCACTGCCGAAACGTCGTGTTCGACATGCGCAGCAGTCTGGGAGCCGCCGGCCGCAGGTTTTACCCCGCCCCGGCTTGAAGGAATCGACACCTATCTCCAACATCGGCCGGCAGGGCGGCAAAGTTTAGCCGAAATCCGCCTGCCCCCCTGCCGGGTAGAGATTAATCTTCACTCCTGAAGAAACCGCCCAGCGATTCCAGCGGGCCGCGCTGATCGCCACCGGTCGCCGACGGTTGCAATTCGCGCCGCAGTTTTTCGAGCGTCATCGACTGCACGATCACCCTGCCCGGCCCTGTCAGCGTCGTCAGAAAGAGTCCTTCTCCGCCAAAAATGGCTGTCTTGATGCCGCCGGCGAGTTGGATGTCGTACTGCACGCTCTCTTCGAAGCCGACCACGCACCCGGTATCCACTCGCAGCGTCTCCCCTGGCCCAAGCTGGAACTCGATGAAGTCCCCTCCTCCATGGATGAAGACCTGCCCAGGTCCCGTGAGCTTCTGGAGGATGAAGCCCTCGCCGCCGAATAAGCCCGCGCCGATCCGCTTCACAAAAGCGATGCTCAACTGAACGCTGGATTGCGCGCAGATGAAACTGTCCCGCTGCACCAGCCACGACTGGCCGGGACGCAGCTCAAGGTCCTGAATCCGTCCGGGGTAGTTGCCGGCGAAGCCCACCTCGCCGTTACCCGATGACCTGAAGTAGGTGAGAAACAGCGACTCCCCACTGAGCTTTCGCTTCAGTGCGCCCCAGATCTTCTCGCCGATCGTGTCGCCCGACATCCGCGTTTCCCACGAGATCAGGTTGGTCATGTAGAGCATCTTGCCGGCTTCGGCGAACATCTCCTGGCCCGGCTTCAGCCTGAGGCGCACAACCTGGAGGTTGTCGCCTTGAATGGTGTAGTCAAGCGGTCCGGCGTCAATGACCGGCGGCGCATAGGTTCCGC
The DNA here is from genome assembly GCA_964461075.1 of uncultured Solibacteraceae bacterium. Lineage (GTDB taxonomy): Bacteria > Acidobacteriota > Terriglobia > Bryobacterales > Bryobacteraceae > JACADU01. The sequence continues at coordinate 3,480 of CAYWST010000060.1, forward strand.
CGCCGGTTTGCGAAGCTCCCGGCCCGGCGGCGGGGGTCCCGCAGCGCGTGCAAAAACGCGCGGTGTCCGCGATTTCAGTTCCACAACTGGTGCAGTATGGCATGGTCTTTCGTTTCGATCTGAGAGTTCACCGGAATGTGTAGCACATTCAGCGCCCTCGTTGATGACAGACGGATTCCCGCGCGCGGGAGTTCAGGAAATCGGCTGCACGGCAATCCGTCCGTGGCCCCAAACGGTTTGCCTCCCGACACAGGTGAATTCCGCCGCTTCCAGAAAAGGCAGGTAGCGCCGGAAATCGCCCCGGTAATCCGCAAAGCCTGTGAACCCCGCCAGCGGATGTGTCTGGCCGGTGCGCGCGCTCCGCCTCATGCCCCCGGCGCGGCTGATTCTGCCGTCCACGGTCCGCACCGCCCGCGCCTCATCCAGGAACGCCCGGAAGTCGAGATCGAGCGGTCCCGGACCGTAAAATGCGCGCAAGGATCCGATGCGGTCCCGCAATCGCGCCATCAGAGTCGCGAAATCGGGAGGCTGGTCTCCAGCGTGTCCTTTCAACTCCGTCGGCGTGAGGAATCGCACCCGTAACATCTCGGGGCACTCCTCCCTTGGAGTCAGATCGAAGGTCAGATTGCGGGCTCTGAAATCCAGCAGGCCGGCATGGCCGATGGACCAGCCGGATAACGATCCCAGCGCGTCGCGAAACAACCGGGAGTCGGAATAGAAGACTGCGAGATCGACTTCAAAGTTTGCGCCGGCTTCGACAACCGCGCCGTCGAGGTGACTGGCATGCAGGACGAAAGGTCGCGGGGGGTCCTTGAACCCGCTGGGGCCCGATTCGAGCACCGGCCTGAAGACCGAATCATCAAGCGCGAATCCAAGAGCGCCGCGCAGCGAATTGGAAGCTTGGGCGGGGAACCGAAGCCGCTCTGCCGCGCGCATCGTCGCGCGGCAGGCGGTCACGTTGAAGTCGTTGCCCTGCGGCACGGCAGCCGTCAGCGGGTCAGGAACACAACCGGCCGGACCTGGCCCGCCGGCGTCGGATTCACCGGCGTGAGATAGCTGTTGGTGTTCTTGTAGTTGACGCCAATCCAATAGTCTCCGGTCGCTGGGATATTGTCCGGCACCTTGACGCTAAGCTTCCATACTCCAGGCCGGTCGGGATCCAGCGTCGAGGAGACGATACTTGTGGCCTCGGTAGCCAGATTCCCGGCAGTGAACAGGAGCACCCGGAGAGACCCTGCCGTCGGCACATCCACGGCCGCGGCCATGCCGTCTTCCGGCAGGCCCTCGAAATAGCCATAGCCGGTCAGGTAGACCGTCAGAGTCGATCCGGCTTTGGCCCTGTTCCCGACCGAGTTCTTCGTACCGTCCTCATTGAACGCGATCGCTGGCGTCAGCGGCGCTGTCGGAACCTCCGTGATGAAGGCCGGCGAAACTGACGTCATGTTGACGAACCCGTGCGCCACGATTTCATTGGTGCTCGGCCGCCTCACCAGAAACTCCGCATTCCCCGTGCTTGGCGCAAGTTTCGGGATGATGATCCTGGCGTCGTCGGTGGCGACCTGAATCACCGGCGACTTGTAACCGGCCACCGTGACCTCCAGATCATCCAGTTCCAACGGCACCACCGGCCCATTGATTTCCGTGCCGGATCCCTCCAGCCGGACGCCCGGAACGCGCAGAGTTCCGATCATGCTGGGAGACACGCGCGCAAACCCATTGGCCCAGTTCACGACCGATAGCAGCGGGTAGTGCATGGTCATCCGTCCAAGCCCGTCAAAAATCATCGGGTTGTCGCGCTCGTCCAGAACCACGGCTCGCGCCGACGCCGTCTGAATCGTGATATCGGGCGTCAATGTGCCGGTCAGAAAGAATTGATCCCGGTCCGGGATTCGGATCGCCCGGCCGGGATTCGTTCCCGTCCCCCCATCGACGATCCAGAACTGGCTCTTGCGCTTCGATGCGGCCACGCCAACCAGCGCTGAACCTGTCAACCTGATCGAGTTCGTGGCGTCCACGCCATTGCCTTCGGCCACCGCGCTGACGCGATAGAAAACCTGGATCCGGTTGTTGCCGTAGTCCGCGACGAACAGGTTGTCGTCGGCGTCGACGGAAATCTGGAGAGGCAGCGCGAGCCGGTTTTCGGCGTTTCCAGCTTCGGCCGAGGTGAAATCCAATTGGCCGATCACCCGGGTGGCGTGCATCCCGTTGGCGAAATCGCCGCGCGCAAAGAGGAGAACGCGGTGCGCGGCGATGTCGGCCACGACCAGCGAATCGTTGCCGGTAAACGCCAGGCTCACGGGCGCCCTCAATGTCCGTTCATTCACGACTTGCCTGTCCCGGCTGGTGAAGTCGCGCTGCCCAATGACAAGGTCCGCGCGCTGCAGGCCCTCCGGCTGATCGAAAGGCCTCGGGAACCGCAGCACCCGGCCGTTATCCGTGTCCGCTACGTAGAGATGACCCTCGGAATCGACGGCCACCGCGGCGGGCGAGTTGAATCCCGTCTCCGTCGGTGTCTGCGCGTTGTTGCTCGGCGAATTGACCAGACTCCGATAGAAGTCCACCTGCCCGATCACCAGGTCCGCCTTCGCGCCTGCACTGACCCGCCGCGCGTCCGCATACCCGAGAATCCGGTTGTTAAGCGGATCGGCGACGTAAAGCCGCGGCGGGTTCGACGTGTAGTCGATGGCTGCATGCGGGCCGATCGGAACCGAAGCGCTCCCGCTCGAGGTCGTGAAGGTTACTTCCCCATTGCCGAACTCTCTTCCCTCAATGAAATTCGGGGCGCGAAACTCAAAACCGGTTTGACCCAACACCGCACGCGCGGGAGCCACTGAGCCAGGATCGTAAGGATGGACCAGCACTCGGTTGTTGCCTGTGTCCACCACATAGATCTCCCGGGCGGCGGGGTGATAGGCCAGTCCCGCCGGAAAGCTCAAGGTGTCCGAGGCCGGTTCCGGCGCCCCGCGGTTGACCCTCGACGCGAAGAAGTCGGGCTGGCCGAAGACCCCGGCCATCCGCGGTGAAGGCGATGCCTGCGTTTCCCCCGGCCACTCCGAAGGCCGGGGAAAATACACCACACGATGGGACAAGGTGTCAGACACATAGAGGCGATCGTCGATGACAGTCAGTCCCTTGGGTCCGTATGCGAAGTTCTGGCCGAAGGTCCCACCCGCCAGCAGAAAGTCGTTTGTGGAAACCGTCTCACCCTGTTGAAGAACATAGAGCCCCAGGATCCGGTCGGCTGCACGGCCGAGCGAGTCCGCACTGAAGCCGCGCCGCCAGTAAAGAACGCGTCCGAGATCATCGGCCACATACAGGTTGCCCTGGCTGTCGAACGCAAGCGCCGAACCATATCGGAGTTTGAGCTTGTTCACGATGTCCGTCGAACTCGATGCGATGCGGGCCGGATTCGCTGTCGCCGTCCTAAAGTCTGTCTGTCCAAGAACATAGTCGGCTGAGATAACCCGCTGGCCCGTCGTCGAGGTATTCGACGCGCCTGACACCTCCGCCGCCGGATATCGCAGGACCCTGTGATTGCCGTTGTCTGTAACCCACAGATTCCCCTCGGGGTCGAAAGCGAGCGCCGCAAACTCGACTCCTGGGAACCCGGTTCCAAAGCGAAGAGTGTCTGCGCGCGGGGCCGCATTGGCCGCCGTCGACTGGTTTGGATTCCTGCTGTTCAAGTTCGGCTGCCCGATCACCAGATCGGCGGTGATGAGGCCCGTCTGCTCCGCCGGCTTCGGATATCGCAGAATCCTGTGATTCGTGTAGTCCAGGACGAAAAGGTTCCCCTGCCGGTCCACCGCGACACTGGTCGGCCTGTTCAGCCCGCTTCCGTAACTCGGCGAGCCCAGCCCTGGCGTGTTCGGGAAACTGGAAGTCATGTCCCGCTGCCCGATGACGATATCGGCGCTCTGCAAAGCCCATTGCAGACCAGGATTCTTGAAGCCAAGAACCCGCCGGTTGCCTGTGTCGGCCACATAGAGAATCGGCTCTGTGGCGGATGTATCCACTGCGGCGCCCTGCGGAAACAGAAACTCGCGCCCCTCGATCAGATTGATCGACCTCGCCGCCGGAAGCACCATTTCATCCAGCGTCTTGGGGACCTTTAGCGTTCCAAGTGCTTGAGCTGGAATGGGATTCGGCGTCTGCCCCGACGCGACTACTCCGATCAGCGCCCAAAGGGCAAAGATGTGGATCGTGATCTTCTGAAGTGTTTTCATCGTCCTACAAACCCCTCCGGGTTTTGTTGCCACCAAATTCATCCTAGCAAGAGGGTTGCCAACGCGTTTCAGGGCGGCTCAGACCGGTGAAATCAGGAGCCACGATGGTAAGATCGGATTTGATCCCCGTAGGTTCCACAGCTTCACGACCTAAAGTCTGCGCCGTATCCTACTTAAACACCGTCCCCCTCATCTGGGGTGCGCTCCACGGCCCGCAAGGAAATTTAATGGCGCTCGACTTTGCCGTCCCCTCCGTCTGCGCGGACCGCGTCGAGAGCGGCAAAGCGGATATCGGCCTCGTCCCTGTTTACGAAGTGGACCGTCTCGGTCTAGGCTGGTTTGAAGGCCTGGGCATCGGTTCGCGCGGCCCCGTTCGCAGCATCCTGTTGATTTCAAAAACAGATCCACGACGTATTAGACGTTTGGCAGCCGACTCAGGCTCTCGAACATCCGTACAGTTAGCCAGAATCATTCTGGCGGAGCGATACGGTGCGGCCCCGGAGGTTTTCCCGGCGCCGCCCGATCCGGCGATCATGCTCGATTCCGCCGATGCCGCGTTGCTGATCGGCGATTCGGCGCTCAAGCTTGATCCCGTCGAATGCGGATTGGCTTGCATGGACCTCGGGGAAGAATGGACGACGATGACCGGGCTGCCGATGCTTTTTGCCGTTTGGGCCGGGCGCCGCGAGGCTCTCTCGGCGCCCCTCGAAGAAGCTCTCATGGACTCGGCAAAGTATGGACTCGCCCGGCTCGACGAGATCGTCTACGCCGAGTCGCAGACCCGTGGACTCCCCAGGCTTCTGGTGGAACAATACTTAACAAGGCACATTCAGTTCCTGCTTGGACCCGAGGATCGGCAGGGTTTGCAGTTGTATTTGCGGATGGCCCGGGCCATCAACCACAACCGGGTTCAGGTGGGAGGAGCAGGGGGCGTCAATCGATGATGACTGAGAGAGAAGCGGCCGATCTGTTTCACAGCGACGACCTCATCGGGATCGGCATTGCCGCCGACGCCGTGCGCCGGAAACTGCATCCCGAAGGCGTAGTCACCTACATCATCGACCGCAACATCAACTACACGAACTTCTGCACCGAGTACTGTTCGTTTTGCGCCTTCTACCGGCCCATGGGACACCAGGAAGGCTACGTCCTGGACCACGACACGATCTTCCGCAAGATTCAGGAGACCGTCGAGCTCGGCGGGACCGGCGTCCTGATGCAGGGAGGTCTCCACCCGGATCTGAAGATCGAGTGGTACGAGGACCTGCTCAGAGCCATCAAGCGCCGCTTTCCGCAAGTCTGGCTACACTGCTTCTCATCACCGGAAATTCAGAACATCGCGGCGGTGAGTTCACTGCCCTTGCGCGATACCATCGCGCGGCTGCGCGACGCCGGACTCGATTCGATCCCCGGAGGCGGCGCCGAGATCCTGCACGACGACGTTCGCAAGCGGATCAGCCGCTTGAAGTGCGACACACAGGAGTGGATCGACGTCCATGTAACGGCCCACAAGCTGGGAATGCGCACGACGGCGACCATGATGTTCGGCTGCGGCGAGACCATCGAGCAGCGCGTCTCTCACCTCGAAACCGTCCGCCGCATTCAGGAGGAGACCGGCGGCTTCACCGCCTTCATCCCCTGGAGCTTCCAGCGCGAAAACACCTCCTTGGGACGATTCGTGAAGGAAGAGGCCACCGGCGTCGAGTACCTGAAGACGCTGGCCATCTCCAGACTCTATCTGGAAAATATCCTGAACGTACAGAGCTCCTGGGTCACGCAGGGGTTGAAGACCTGTCAGGTCGGATTGCGATTCGGCGGCAACGACGTCGGCAGCATCATGATCGAGGAGAATGTCGTCAGCGCCGCGGGCGCGCGCCACCGCGCCTCGGAAGAAGAACTGCGCCGGATTATTCGCGACGCCGGCTTCACGCCCAAACAACGCGATACGCTTTACCGGACTTATTTCCTCAATTGACCGCCGCGTAGAGCGGGTTCAACAGGAGCTTCAGAGTCCCGAACGTCTGGCCGCGGAACTGAGGGCGGAAGCCGAACAGAACCACCTGGCCGTCGCCCACCCTTGCGGAGACGGCCGCGGGCTTGCCCGCGGCGGCCCGTTCACCCGACAGCCAGCCGCTTGCCAGCAGATTCGAGGAAGCATAAGAGGCGATCACCTCCACGGCCCGATTGCCTTTGTTGAACTGTGGCGCCAGTGTAATGTCGAACGCCTGCCCGCCTGTGACTGTGGCGTAGGCTTTCTCGGGCATGCCCAGAGCCAGCGGGTGCTTCGTGTTCACGTCAATCCGGAGGATCGAGCCTGGGCAGTACCAGCCCCCCGAGGCGCTCGCCCCTTCCCCGCCCCGCAGCGCTCCGCGCAAGGCAACCGGAAAGAGGTCGAGAACGAGTTCCGTCGCCGCATCGATGGCGATGAGCGTGCCGCCCGCGCGCGTGAAACGCAGCAGTTCCTGCGCGCCTTCGACGCCGATCCCGCCGGTGTATTGCGGCAACTGGAAATTCTTCGCATCCGCAGACGCCTGCCAATCGCCGCGCGTTCCGAGTTCGCCCTCCCGATGCCCGTGGAGAATGGAGTTCATGGATTGTGAAGCGAGGATGATCACGTCGTAGCGGTCGCGCAGACCGCCCTTGCGGATCTCCTCGTTGTGAAGCGCGTCGTGTTTCACCTCAAAGTTGTCGAGCACCCACGCAGTCCAGCCGGTGTCCATATTGGCGGTGTAGGGCTCATACAGCCCGACGCGAGGCTTCTTTGTTCCCGCCGCCCGTGCAAGCGCCAGAAAGCGTGAGTTCTTCTTCGGATCGAGCACGGGCTCCGGAGAGACCGGCGATTCAACCGGATCTCCAGCAATCTCGACCGGCTTGTCGATCCGGTCCACCTTGACGCCCATCTGGTAGGACAGGGTCCAGCCGGCCAGATCATAGGGCCGCTTGGTGGGGCCCGTCTGGCCGGCGCGGATTTCCGGGTACTTCTGAGGCTCCATCAGGTCGACGAGGTATCCCCGGAACGGCTGCGCGGCAGGCATGTAATACGTCCCCGCCGGATAGCTCTTCCCGTTGGCGCTGAACGGCGATTTGGCCTTCCATACCTCAACGCCCGCCCCATGCAATCGCTTGAGCATCTCCGCGGCGGTCCAGTCGTCTTCCTGGGCCGGGTCGACGGCATAGGCGAACGGCCCGCCCTTCTTCCCGGCCTCGATCTGCGCGCGCGCCATTTCCCACGCCTTCATCAGAAAATGGCCGGGCCTCGACGCGGCGAGATCGAGAATGGCGAAATCGGCCGTCAGCATGTATTCCACGGCGTCCATCAGCGCCCAGCGGCCTCCCATCCACGGCTTTTGATAGAACACGCTCGGTTGTTTAGCGGGGATGCCGCTGGAAAAGCTGTTCGGAATCTCTCTCTCTGAATAAACCTTGGGAGTCGCGTACTGGTAGAGCGCCGTCTCCGTCAAAATGCCGTGCATATTGTGAAACGCGGGCGCGCTCCGCAGGCCGCCATTCCACCATGCATCGAAACCGACATAGGAGATCACGCCCGGTTTGTCCTCCCGTGCGAACCGCTCCTTCATGGCCGACCCGATCAGGTTGATCCCTTCCATCACCGCCGGAGGGATATGCGGATTCAGCGGCTCCGCATATGGCGGCACGAAGATCCGCGCCGGGAACGGCGCCACCTGGTGCTGGTTGTACACCACATGAGGGAACCACTCACGGAACAGGACCCTGGAAACGTGGCGCGTCTCGACAAGGTTCAGCATGAACCAGTCGCGATTGTTATCGTGGCCGGCGTACTTGTGATACAGCTTCGTCAGCGGAGCCAGTTCATGCTGCGTCCCCAGGTTCTGCTTGTACCATGAGGCGACCAGGTCAAGCCCGTCGGGATTGATCACCGGGACCTGAATCAGAATGACATTCTCTCTGATTCTCCTGGTCTCCTCGTCTTCCGCGGTGAGCATTCGATAAGCCAGATGCGGCGCATGCTGAACAGGAGCCACTTCGGTAGCATGGAGGCCCGAATCGATCCACACGATCGCCTTGCCCTGGGCCGCAAGCTGCCGGGCCTCGCTCGGCGTGGCAAGTCCAAGCGCCAGCCGGCGGTTGATTTCGCGATACCGGTCGAGATTCTTGATGTTCTCTTCGGAACTGATGAAGGCCGCCAACAGGTCACGGCCTTCCGCGCTTCGCCCGATCACTTCCAGCTTGATCCGCCCGCTGGTGGCCGCCAGCTTGCGGAAGTAGCCGGAGACTTCGGAAAAACCGGCGAGCTTGTAGTCATCGCCTGGCGTGTACCCGAAGTGCTCCCGCGGAGTTGGAGTAGCTGCGGAGAGGCCAAAGCAGCAGACAACGAGCGCGGCGCGGAACATGACTCGGCGAGAGAACATATCTCTCAATCCTACCGCCGAGCCTCGCCTTGTCTACCGCCGCCGACTACTGGTATGTGCCGGTCGCTCCCAGTTGGGCCGCCCAGGCGGCAAGCTGACGCGATTGAACATCGGTCGAACGCTGTGGAGGCTTCTTGCTTGCGGGGCCATGGCCGGCAGCGCCCAGGCGCAACAGGCTTTGTTGGAACCGGATCGCCTCGATTGCTTCCCGTCGATCTTGATGGGTGGGTGTTCCTCTCTGCATGACAACTCCTATCGGCTGAATCTGGCGTCTCGTTTAGCTTTTGTTGGCCGCGGTCCGCCTGCCTGTCCCGGCTGCAGGCTGATTGCCACACTCAAATCACCCGTTTTCAATCGATTGGAGACAAGCTCAGTTTCAACTTGAAACACCGGAGTCCGGCAAGTCATGCCAATCCAGGATTGGCACACCAATCCAAAGCGCCTTTAAGCCCCTGGCGCCCGATACTTCGACGGCATCTCCAACGCCGCGTCCGCTTCGGCCACCGTCAACAGCGGCGTGGTGCGGACTCGCACCAGGCCTGAGGCCGACGTCGTGAAAGCCACCGCCGCCGCGCTGACGTTGTCCGGCAGATCGACGACAATGAGGACGTCATCGGCGCCAAAAGTGAAGTACATCGCTTCCAACTTCCCATTGACTGACTTCAGCGCCGCCTGCACCGCAGCCTTCCGCCCCGATGCTTTGTCTTTGGCCAGCCCCCTCAAACCTTCCGTCGTATAGCTCGCCTGAATCATGTATTTCGCCATGTTCCTGCCCTTTCCTTGAAGCCCCGGATTCCGCCCCCCGAGCGCTTCCAGGATCGTAGAGGACAGCAAGCCGGATGGCAAGGAGGAAGTTGACTTGACGCTTTGCGGCGTTGCTGCAGCATTCAAAAATGGACTCAAGGAGGCGGCGGAAGGCTCAACGGGGTTGTACGGGGACAGGGCCAAGGGAGGGAGAGGAATGGGAGAGAGTTTGAGAGGAGTTGCCGTCTCTCCTTGAGTCCACCCTGTCGATGTTCACGCCTTCTTTGAATGCAGGGCGATGGCCAAACCGAACCAACGGAGATTCAAAGGGTTGCGCCGATCACCCGTGCCGTTTCGGAACAACTCAGGCAAACAAGCGGACCCAATCCGGGAATGGGACGGCCGGGCGGCATCG
>CAYWST010000060.1:13262-19527 GCA_964461075.1 uncultured Solibacteraceae bacterium
CCGATGTCGCAAATCCTGGATGGAAAGCAGATCAGCAGCGCGATCGTGGAGGAATTGAAGCCGCGGATCACGCGACTCGCTGAAAGCGGCCGCCCGGCCGGGTTGACCGTGATCCTGGTGGGCGACAATCCGGCAAGCGACATCTATGTCCGGAGCAAGGTAAAGACTTGCCGCGAGCTTGGCATGGCCAGCGAGGAGATCCGGTTGCCGGAGACGGTGGCGCAGAGCGAACTGCTCGCACGCATTCAGGCCCTGAACGAGGACGAAGCCGTGGATGGGATCCTGGTGCAGATGCCTCTGCCGAAGCACATCGATTCGCGCGCGGTGCTGCTGGCGATCCGTCCGGACAAGGATGTCGACGGCTTTCATCCCTTCAATGTCGGACAACTCGTCGCCGGCGCTCCTGCCCCCCGCGCGTGTACGCCCTATGGCGTGATGGAGATCCTGCGGCGCAGCGGCATCGAGATCGCCGGGAAGGAAGCCGTCATCGTCGGCCGCAGCGACATCGTTGGCAAGCCGATGGCTCTGATGTTGCTTCATTCGCACGCCACGGTTACCGTGTGTAACTCGAAGACGCGCGACCTTCCCGCCGTTTGCCGCCGCGCCGACATTCTGGTCGCGGCCATGGGCAGGCCAGCTTTCGTCGGCGAACCTCATATTCGCGAAGGCGCGGTGGTGATCGACGTCGGAATCAACCGGCTCGACCGCCGCGAGGACGTCGACCGGATCTTCCACGGTGATCCGGCCAAACTGGCAGCCTTTGACAAGCGCGGCTCCGTCCTGGTGGGCGACGTCGACCCCGTCGCCATGGCCGCGCGCTCCAGCGCCTACACGCCAGTCCCCGGCGGCGTCGGTCCTCTGACCATTGCCATGCTGATGACCAATACGGTCGAATGCGCCGAGCGGCGGCGAGGGCTTTCCTGAAGTGCTGCGCGTCGGCTTGACCGGAGGTTTGGCGACAGGCAAGAGCTTCGTGGGCGAATGCCTCGTCCGGCTTGGTTGTCACCTGCTGAAGGCCGACGAGGTCGGCCACGAAGTCCTTCAGCCCGGCGGCGCGGCATTCGAGCCGGTGCTGAAGGCTTTCGGCCCCGAGATCCTCGATGAGCGCGGCCGCATTGCCCGCCGCCAACTCGGCGCCCGCGTGTTCGGCGATCCCGTCCTCCTCAGGCTGTTGAACTCTCTCGTCCACCCCGCCGTGATTCAACGCGAAGAGGAGTGGTTCGCCGCTCTGGCCGAAGCCGACCCGCGCTCGATCGGCATCGTTGAAGCCGCTATCCTGATAGAGACTGGTAGCTATCGGCGGTTCGACAGAATCGTCCTGGTAATATGCACTCCCGAGCAGCAATTGGAGCGGGCGATGCGGCGAGATGGACTCTCCCGCCAGGAGGTGGAAGCAAGGATCTCGCATCAGATGCCCCTCGAGAAGAAACGGGAGTTCGCCCATTGGATCATCGACACTTCGGGTGAAAAGAGCGCCACTGAAATGCAGGCGTCGGCAGTTTACGCAGAACTTCGGAGATTAGCTGAATGAAGAGCAGGATTTGGATCGTGGCCGCAATTATCGTCGGCGCCTTTGTTTGGGCGACAACCGTTAAACGCTGGAACCCCATGGCGGCGCTCCGCGGCGCTTCCGCCACGGAATCCCCCTTGTGGACCGGCCCCGAGGTCGCCCGCGGAGCGGGTCTAAGCGCCGACGAACTCAACAATATCGATGTCTACAAACGCGCGCATGAGGCGACGGTCAATATCACTTCCACCGTCTACCGCCAGAACTGGTTCTACCAGATCTACCCCGAACGCGAATCCGGATCGGGCTTCCTCATCGACAAGCAGGGCCGCATCCTGACCAACAACCACGTCGTGAGCGGGCGCGCCCCGGAAGTCCAGGTCACCTTGGCCAACGGCAAGAAGCACCGTGCCCAGGTGCTCTACCGTGATCCGGCCAACGATCTCGCGATGATCCGGATCGAGTCCAAGGAGGATCTGAAGGTCCTTCCGCTCGGCGACTCTGACCGCGTCCAGGTCGGCCAGAAGGTGCTCGCCATCGGGAATCCCTTCGGTCTCCTCGAGGGAACCCTGACAACGGGCGTCGTTTCCAGCGTCGGCCGCGACATCGCCGACGAAAGTGGGAACAGACTCGAGGGGATGATCCAGACCGACGCCGCCATCAACCCCGGCAACTCGGGCGGCCCGTTGCTCGATTCGCAGGGCAACGTCATCGGGATCAATACCGCCATCCTCGGCCCCGGCGGCAACATCGGCATCGGCTTCGCCATGCCGATCAACCGCGCCAAAACGATGATCGAGGACTATCAGTCCAATCGCAAATACGGCCGGCCGCGGCTCGGCGTCGACGTGGTCTATGTCTATAGCGACCTCGCCGTCGAACTCGGCCTGCCCGCTGAAGGCGGGCTGCTCATCCAGGACGTCGCCCCCGGTTCCGCCGCCGAAGCCGCCGGACTTCGTGGCCGCCGCCGCACGATCATCGTCGGCAACTACGAGGTCGGCATCGGCGGCGATCTCATCATGGCGCTGGACGGCAAGCCGGTCGATAACCTGAACGCGCTCACCCGGGCGCTGGCCCGCAAACGGCCTGGCGAAGTCCTGACCGTCACCATCTTCCGCAACGGACGCAAAATGGACGTCAAAGTGACGCTGGGAGAAACCCAGCAGACGCTCTGAGAGGTTCCGCCATGAAACTTCCAATCGCCATTATCGCCCTGGCCGCCGCCGCCTCGGCCGCCGATTTCAAGCCGCTCTTTAACGGCCGGGATCTCGACGGCTGGCAGATGGTGGGCCCCGGCCGCTTTGTCGTCGAAGACGGCCTGCTCAAGACCGAGGGTGGCATGGGGCTGCTCTATTACACCGGAGCGAAGATGGGCGACTGCGTCGTCCGCGTGGTCTTCAAAACCACCGGCTCACGCGATAACTCAGGCGTCATCATCCGGCTGCCGGATCCGCCGCCCGATCCCTGGTACGGCGTCCACAACGGCTACGAAATCCAGATCGACGGCGCCGGAGACGACTGGCACTCCACCGGAGCCATCTACTCGCTGTCCAAAGTGACGAGCCGCCAGCAGAAACCCGCAGGCGAATGGAACACCATGGACATCGAGATCCGCAAGGACGTCACCCGCATCAGCCTCAACGGAGTGCTGGTCAATGAGTTCCGCGAAGGACAGGCCGTGCCGCCGCGCAAGCAGTGGTATGAGCCCGTGCGAGGGCCGAGGGCCGCCGAAGGCTACATCGGTCTCCAGAACCACGATCCGAACTCGACCGTCTACTTCAAAGAAATCAGCGTGAAGCCACTGAAGTAGAGCACAACGAAGAAAACCTGCGCCGCCAGCGTCTTCCGGTTAGCATCGGAAAGATAGAGTCATGAAGTTACACCTCAGCCTGGCGGCCGCCACGCTCGCCTTAGCCTTGGCCGGCTGTAAGCGAGAACCCGTTCACGCAAGGGTTGACCCGGCGGTGGCGCCGCTCCTGCCCTCCGACACGATCATTCTGGCCGGTCTCAGACTCGACAAGCTCCAGAAGACGCCGTTCTACGACCGGTATGTAACGGGAGAGAAAGCGCTGCGCCTGATCGAGGACTTCCGGAAGAGGACCGGCATCAACGCCACGAAGGACCTCTGGGAGATCGACATCGCCATCACGCCCCGAGGCCAGGTCGCCTTCGCACGCGGCAAGTTCGGCGGGCAGTTCGGATTAGAGCCCCGCATCGATCTGCCGGGAATGACCCGGCTCAGCCATAAGGGTTACCCGATCCTCGCAACCAAGGACGCCGGCGTGACCTTCTTCAATACCGGCGTGGCTGTTCTCGGCACGCTTGAGCAGCTCAAACGGGTGATCGACAATCGCGACAAACCAGGCGAATCCATCCCCACGCGCGCTCTCGCGCTCGTTGAGAAGATCCCCGCCAAAGCGCACTTCTGGGTTGTCAGCCCCGAACTCGGCGCCCTGCTGCCAAAAACGGAAGCCCGCGGCATGGAGGGCAACTTCCTCCGCATGGCGCAGACCGCCGGAGAGATGACCGGATGGGCGGACCTCGCATCGGGCGTTGACATGGAAGCCGAAATCCTTTATCCCGACGAAGCCGCCGCCGCTCAGGTTCGCGACGCCCTCAAAGCTCTGCTCGGCATCCTCCGCCTGAAGACCCCCAACAATCAGCCTGAGCTTCTCCAGGTTTACTCCAACATCTTCCCCTCAAGCGCCGGACCCAAGGTGAAAGTGACCGCCCAAACCCCCTTCGCCCTCATCGATCAGGCGGCCGGCCGGCTCTCCAAGACCGAAGGCGCCGAATAATCATCTTGACTGAAACGATTGGAATTGCTGTAGAATCTCCCTAACGATCCCATCTTGGGATAGGGATTCCAGCAACTTGCGTAACGGGTTTATCGTGATCACCGGGCGGGGGGAGATGACCACCTCACTGCGGATCGCAGTTTTGGGCGGCATCGTCCTTCTCGCCATCCTGACTTACCTTCCGTTCCTGGGCTTGCCCCCTCAGCAGGATGACTACCTGCAACGTGAACTCGCCGAGCGCTATGGCCTGCCCTCGGGTTGGAGCGCCTTGGCCCAGGACCCTTTGTATCGTTGCCGGGCGACCTCCATCCTGCTCACCGCCGCGACGCTCGAACTATTCGGGGCCTCAACGCTGGTCATGAACGCCTCCACCCTCCTCCTGCACGGGATCAATGTGGTGCTGGTCGGACTTCTGGGCTCTTGCCGCTGGATCGGCTGGCGCCTTTCCCTTGCGGCGGCTTTCGTCTTCGCAGCCGGCGAACGGCATCACGAGGCGGTCGTCTGGTACGCTGCGCTGCACGAGCCGTTAGTGCTGATCTTTATTCTCATCGCGGTCCTCTGCCTGATTCAGCGCCTTGAGGGCGGAAGCCGGCTATGGTGGGGCGGCGTCGCGATGGGATGGCTGCTTGCTCTCTTGTCCAAAGAGTCCGGCGTGGTCCTGGCCGCGTTGTTGCCCGCCATTGCATTGATGTACGGACACCGGAAGACCGCTCTCGCTCTGCTCGCCGTCGGCGCGCTCACCACGGGCGGCTACTTCCTCCTGGCCCACGCACAGCGCAGCCATCACCAGCACTTCAACGACGGGACGTTCCAGTTCGGCCTTCATTTCCTGCCGACGCTGGCGGCAAGCACGGTGCGCGGCCTATGGATTTGGGGCGGACTGGCCCTCATCACTCTGGCAATCTTATGGCGAAAGGTGGATGTTAAGATTCCGGCGCTGGGCGCGGTGTGGTTGGTGGGCGGCCTGTTGCCTTACGCCTTCCTCACCTATATGCCGCGCATCCCAAGCCGGCACCACTATGTCGCTTCCGTCGGAGGCGCGATTCTCATCGCCCTGGCCTTCTGGCTCTTCCTGGATTCCCGGCGCAATCAGCGGCTTACGGCGGCGATCCTCGCCTGCGCCTTCATCGCTCACAACTGGGGGTATCTCTGGGTCTCCAAGAAACCGCAGTTTGCCTGGCGCGCAGCCGTGATCGAGGGGTTCGTCGACTTCGTCTCCATGAACCCAAACGCTCGCGTGGTGAACGGCTGCAGAGAGTTGAACATCGGGGAAGCCTGGAAAGCTGTCCATTACAGGCTCGGTCTCGATCCCGAAAAGGTCATTCTCGCCACCGCCGATCCTTCAGCGCCGGTGTACCGCTGCCCGCCTCCGCCAGGACGTTAACGCTTCGCAGCAGGGATGGCGTCGCCGAGATTCATCGATCCGCCGCCCTCGCTCACATAATTCCGGTTCCACGAAGGAATCTCAACCACCACCGCCCCGTCGCGGACGAAGCGCGCCTGGCAGCCGAGACGCGAATTGAGCTGAAGGTCGGCCGCCATGTCCAGCCGGTCCGCTTCATCGTCTTCCATCTCGGACAGGTACTCCATCCCTTCTTTCACCACGACGTGGCAGGTCGTGCAGGCGCAACTGCCGCCGCAGGCGTGCTCCAGGTGGAAATGGTTGTTCATCGCGATGTCGAGAAACGACTTCGGCTGACCATGTCCTTCATATGGCAGGGCTTCGAGGTCAAACTCGATCGTCACATTGGCTGGGAGGAACGTTACTTTGGCCACGAATCTGATTATACCTCAATCTCAGACCAAATCGGTCCCATATAGGACGGATTGGTACACTGAAGGTTCCCGAGGTCCAAACAGCAGTGTTCCATCTGGCCGAGAGCCGTGTGCGCCAAGCCTTCGAGCGGCTTCTGAAAGACAAATACGACGTGACCGCCCCCGTGGTCACGTCGTATTTGTC
>CAYWST010000061.1:0-19347 GCA_964461075.1 uncultured Solibacteraceae bacterium
AGGGGCTACACAAACGACAATCAATACTCGATTCGAATGGATTACACCTTCAACGAAGGCAAGGACAATTTCAATTGGCGGTACAGCGTCAACGATCAGGATCGCCAGTCCGCCTCAGGCAACAGCGTACGGCCCTTCACCGCCACCACCCTCGAGCTGGATCAGAACGTCGGCATCAACCACACTCACCTCTTCTCGCCTTCACTGATCAACGACCTCCGCCTCGGTTGGAACTCCGATCCGCAATACACGGACGGTAACTACCCCGAAATACCCTGGGTCACGATGAATACCGCCGGCCGTTCCGTCGCACTGTTCAACTCCACCGACGGATTCGTGTTCCCGCTCGACATCCGCACCAACACCTACGTCCTCTACGACGCCCTCAGCTATATCAACGGCAGGCACAGTCTCAAGTTCGGCGGCGAATACAGGGCGTTTCAGGAGAACTCCAACTTCCCGACATATCTGAAGCCCTCCATCGCCTTCGAGGATTTGATGGACTTCGCCGACGACGAGGTGCTCACCACCATCGCCCGCGTCAATCCCAGCACAGGGCTCTCCACAGGGACTTATCGAAACTTCCGGCAGAAAGAGTTCGCCCTCTTCATCCAGGAGGACTGGAAGCTCCATTCCCGGCTCACGTTGAACCTCGGTCTTCGCTACGACAACTTCGGCCCGCTCACCGAAAAGAACAACCTCCTGTCGACGCTTGCCTTCCGTTCGACTTCGGTGGCCGACGCGGCGGTGGTGCAGCTCACAGAGCTCTACAAGAGCGACAACAACAACTTTGCCCCGCGTTTCGGGCTCGCCTGGGATCCCACCGGCAGCGGCAAATGGTCGATACGCGCCGGGGCCGGGATCTTCTATAGCCGCCTCTGGTCCAACTTCACGGGGAACACGCGGTTCAATACTCCTTACTCCCTGCAGGTGACCCTCTCTGCGCTGACCCCGGGCCAGAATCCATCGGCCTACTACCGCATTCCCTTCACCGGCGATCCCGCGTTCGCCCGTCCGCTCGATGCCAACAACGGCAGCACGGCGCTGCGTCCCGCTCTTCAAGCCGTGGATCAGACCATCACGACGCCCTACACTTATCAGTACTTCTTTGGCGTTCAGCGGCGGCTGCCTGATAACTGGCTCGCCGAAGTGAACTACCTCGGCAACTCCGGCCGGAAGCTCCTTCTCCGAAACGAGATCAACCGATTCTCGGGCGACCGCGCCGACGGCGTGGTGAACCGCGTCAGCCAGAGCTTCGGCTCCATTGTCTGGGGGTCGAACGCGGTCAGCTCCAACTACAACGCGCTGACGGCCCAGTTGACCCGCCGATTCTCCACCGGCTACCTCGCCCAGTTCGCTTACACCTTCAGCCGCTCCATCGACTCCGACTCCGAGCCCTTCGGCGGCGGCGGCGGCGAGCTGCAGGGAACGATGGAGGTGAACAATCTCAGGCTCGACCGGGGCCGCTCCGCTTTCGACGCCACTCACCGCATTGCCGCCAACTTCGTCTGGGAGATCCCCTTCCTCAGGAACCGCATGGACGCCCTCGGCTACTCGCTCGGAGGCTGGCAGTGGGGCGGCATCGTCTCCTATCAGACGGGATTTCCGTTCACCGTCATCACCTCGGACGACTACAATCTCGACGGTGTTTTCACTGACCGTGCCAACGCCGTCACCGATATTCCCCGCAATCTCCCCAACAGCGGCCCCAAGGGCTTTTCCGACGGCATTTTCGGACCCATCTCCGAATGGGGCAACCTCTTCCGCCCCGCCCCCGCCGGAACCACGCCGCTGCTCGGACGCAACACCTTCACGGGCCCCGACTACTTTTCCGCCGACACGTCTCTGCTGAAGATTTTCCGCCTCCCGGGCTGGAACTCAGATGGCAGCGCCCTTGAGTTCCGCGCCGAGATCTTCAACGTCTTCAACCGGGTGAATCTGCGCGGGCCGTCAAACACGTTGGGCACTTTCAACGCAGCCACGCAGCGCTGGAGCAACGTGAACTTCGGCCGCTCGACGCTCGCGTTCGAAGGCCGCCAGATCCAGTTCGCCCTGAAGTGGCGGTTTTAGAAGAAGCCTTGAAGTCGAGACTTCTTCTCGCCAGT
Organism: uncultured Solibacteraceae bacterium; assembly: GCA_964461075.1. GTDB lineage: Bacteria > Acidobacteriota > Terriglobia > Bryobacterales > Bryobacteraceae > JACADU01. The sequence continues at coordinate 2,106 of CAYWST010000061.1, forward strand.
CCTTCGCTCCGGGCGGCGCAGCCAGTCTCCGTCCCCGGCGACAGATTCTTTTCGGCGAGAGGCAAGTGGAGAGCCTCAGGAAAGAAGGCCTGACGGAAGCTGAGCCGCGGCGCAGGCTCGCCGTCATGAGCCAGCACCGCCGCGGATCGGACGGGGTGAAAGCTCAAACCGGGCCGCGCCGCCGGCGCCACGGGCTATGAGATGTCCGCGGACGCCCTCCTTGCGCCCTGCACTACGCCTCAAGGGCAGGAGTGAAGATCAAGACTGTTCACTTGAACCGAATTGGCCGGATGTCTTCTGGAAGGCGCTCAAGCCCGGCGGCGTCGCAGTCTTTCAAACCTCCGTCTCGCCGCGGAAAGAAATCTCCGCCATCGCCGCGCATTGGAAACGCTTCCGTAGCGGTGCATCATGAGGAGTGATGCGAAGACGCGACCTCCTCCTGTCCGCGCCTGCTGTTCAGTTGACCCCGCACCCCCGCGACCGTGACGCCTACGGCGGGCTTCCGAATCTGAAGTTCAAGCCAACCGGCTGGTTTCGTCTCGACAGCGCCGGCGGCCGCGATCTCCTGGTCACCCCAGCAGGCCATGGCTCCGTCGCTCTTGGCGTCAACCACGCCGGCGCGATCGAAAAAGGCGTCCATCGCGATGAACTGCCCGCACGTCTTCGCTCCTGGAACATGAACAACCTCGGCTACGGCGGCCCTCCGGAACATGAGAAGTCGATGCCCTATTTCGCCTCCATCACCATCGCCGCCACCGAGAAGCACCGCTCCGACCCCAGACCGGGTCAGCGCGATTCCTACCATTTCCCCGACGTCTTCGACCCTGCATGGAAAGCCAGAACCGGAGCGCTCATCGAAGCCGAATGCGAGAAACATCGGGGGAACCCCTACCTGATCGGCTACTTCTGGACTGATACGCCCACATGGGATCTCATCAAGACGCGAGCGCTTCGTGCGACGGACTGGGTCAGCGAGATTCGCAAGCTTCCTTCCGGCGCGCCAGGCAGAGAGCGCTATGCGAAGTTCCTCGGCCAGAGATACGCCGGCCGGCTGGCCGACCTGAACTCGTTCTATTCACTGGCTCTCAAAGCCCTCTCCGAGATTGCTACCGCCGATCTGCGGAACGTCGCCATCGGCCGGCACGTTGTGCGGGCGGACGACGATGAGTTTCTCGCCGTCATCGCACGGGAGTACTACGCCACCGCCGGTCAGGCGCAGCGGAAACACGATCCTGATCACCTCGTCTTCGGCGAACGCTATCTGGCGGGCGACCACCCCGAGCCAGTTCTCAAAGCCGCCGCACCATACATCGACGCCGTTTCCGTCCAGCCCGGCGACCGGTACACTGAACTCTACCCGCCCAGCACGGTCTTCCCCGAAGCCGAGATCAACACTCTTCACAGCGTCACTGGCAAGCCGGTCCTCATCTGCGACCACGCCATCAGCTATCCCACGCCCGAGCACCCGAAGATCATCTTCGAGCAGGCCGAATCGGAGACTGAAGCCGCCCGGCTTACTCAGGCCTTCCTCCAACAGGCCATGGCCAAGCCCTTCATCCTCGGCTATCTCCGATGCCAATACATCGACCGCCCGGCGGCCTTCGGCCGAGGCCTCCGCCAGGGGCTGGTCACCGCCGGCGGTTCGCCGCGCGAACTGTTGGTGGAGGCGTACTCCCGGACTTTCGCCGAGTGGCTGCGGTTGGCTGCCGCCGCTCCGCGCTCTGCACGAATACCTCGACGAAGTCCGCGCCCGGCAGAGATTTCGATCCATCGGGCGTGATCTCGTCGCCTGCGTAAACGCATGACGCCACCCGCCCGCCGCGGGCCGCAATTCGTTCGGATACGCCGCCAGATAGGCCGCTGCGATGAGGTGGTAGCGGATCAGAAGATGAAGCTGAACCCGCCGCGCAGAGCGCGCGGGAATTGCACCAGCAGAATCTGCCGGCCGTCCGGCGTCGTCACCGGGAGGTAGCCCTGCGCGAGCATGTTGCGAACCTCGGCGTTCATCTCGAGACGGCCTGGCATCCCGCCCGTCGGCACCGGTTGCCTCAATTGAACGTTCAGGCCCATCAAAGGTTGGTTTCGCGCCGTCAGCCAGGCATGTGAGGGGCCGAGCGTTCCATGCGTGGTCCAGAGGTAGCTGGCCATCACACGCGTGCCGCTGCCACGAATCACACCCTGCAATCGTGCAGCGGACCACGGCCGTCTCACCGGCCGAAGCGTCGAGCGCAACTCGCCGGGCCGCTGACTCTCGAGCGCCGGGTCCAGCGCCGTCAACATACCAGATGCGCCGGCGCCAACTCCCGCAGTCCAGCCGTCCGCCAGCCGGCGCTCCACGCTGGCGGCATACCCGAAATTCTCGTAGGAGCCGGCATTGAAGATCGAAGAATTCGAGGCGATGTCAGGAAGCAGATCGCCGTGCGCGTAGAATCCGGCCGGGGCGGCTGCGCTTAAAGCGGCGTCGCGCACGTTGTCGTAGAAAGCGCTGGCCGAATAGGTCCATGCGCCTTGCGTTGACCTGACGCCGGCCTCCACAGTGTCGTTGCGCTGCAGCCTCACCTGCCCATTGGCCAGAGAGAGCCTCGGAAACATTGCAAGCGCCGCCAACTGCTCCTGCGCGGCATCCGGACCGTTCAAAATCAGGTCGGCGGCCGGAGCGCCGCTGGAGTAGGCGATTTCCAGGCGGCCGGTTTCGCCAAGGTCGTAACTCAGCCTTGCGTAGGGAGAGAACGCCGTGATCCGGTCGATGTAAGAGACGGCTTCCAGCAGCGCCCCGTACTCAATGGCGAGGTCTTCGGTGATGGAAGTCCTGTCGCCAAGTTTGATGGACATTGTGCGGAGCGGGGGCGCTTCGCCCGAACCTCGCAGCATCGACGCCCCGGCGAGTCCACGCACCGCGGCCTGCCGCACGGTCAATTCCACGTCGGGCGCAACCGAGGACTCCGGGCCGGAAATGCGGGTGCTGAACCCAGCGGTGGGGATGCCTGCCTGCAATGCGTAGCCCACGTTGCCGCTCACAGTCAGTTCTCTTGTTCCGAAGACCGAAGTTGCAATCGCAAACGCCGTTCCGAGGTCCGGGGCGAGCCCCAGAGGAGTGAGCGCGCCACCGTCTCCCGCCGAGACGCTCACGAGCGCCCGTGTCGGCATATTGTAGAGGCTCGGCTTGCGGTTGCCCGAACTCGATTTGACGTTCGGTGTCAACCGAAGCACCGGCCGGATCGAGTTCGCCGAGCGGAGCGTCCACTTCCACTCCTCGGTCAGGAGCGTTCCCTGCGGAACCGAAAGGTACACCAGTTCAATCGAGCTGAAGAGGTTTGCCAGTTGAATCGTCAGGTAGCTCTCCACTCCGGGGCGCACCGCGATCATGTTCCGCGCCGCGGGCACGAAGGAACTCAAAAGAACCCGCACCGAGTACTGATCGGGAGGCAGTGAAGGGAAACGGAACCGCCCGTCTCCGTCGGAAAGCACTTTCTGAACCACCCGCTCGTTCCGGTTCAACAGGAGCACTGCGGCGCCCATCTGAGGCGCGCCGCGATGATCGCGCACAACGCCTGAGAGCGCGCCGAGCAGGGGCAGATCCACTGCGATTGCGGGCAGCGAGCCGCCCAAGATGGCCGCCACGAACGCGATTTGCGCGCCTCGAATCATCTCGCGAGCGGGTTCCTCCCGAAACCCAGCACTCATTCTAGCTGACTGAAAACTGCGCCGATTGTGTCAACGACTGGTTCTTCAGCTTGTCGGTTACCTTCAGGCGCAGGGTGTATTGACCCGGCGCCAGACTCTGGAGCGGGAGTAGCTTTTCAATCGTCATCTGCGACGCCGATCCCTCCAGCCCGGTCAGGTCTTCAGTAAATTCGAGCACCTTGGACTGATCGGCGGTCTTCACGATCTCGTATTCGATCTGCCCTTGCGGCTTGTTCGTCTTCTCGTCGGCCTGGAAGTTGTAAAGCTTCATGTAGATGCCCATTTTCTCGCTCTGCTTGAAGCCTTCGCCCACCCGCGGCCGGACCTTTGAAGTTCCGATGACGAACTGCCCTGTCCCGATCGAACGCGTCGGCACCTTCTCGAGCACGTCGGCAAGAACAAGGCTCGAAGCGAACAGCGTGTCCTCGTCCATCCGCGGAACGTTCAACGCCATTTCGTAGTTGTTCATGTTGCCGCCGACGATGTCTTTCGCCACCACGTTCAGGCGGTACATACCCGGCGGCAGCGGGATCGATTTCTGGTAGATCGAAACGCCCTGCGAAGCCTGATCCAGCAGATCGCTGGGGACTTCGATGGTAACCACATCCTCGAACACGTTGACGACGCGCCTCGCCATCGAAGTGATCCGGGCGTAAATGTTCACAACGGCTTTCGACAAGTTCGCTTCCTGCTTGAACTGCAGATCCTTGCGGTTGAACTGCAGCGTCACGTTGCTCATCACAGTGGAACTGGTGGCCGGGAAGAAATCCGCGCGAGCCTGCATCGGCAGCAGGTTGAAAATGATCCTCGAATTGACCTGCGCCTCGAGATCCTTGAACTTGATCTTCGGGGCTTTCTGCAGATCGGCGTATTGCTGCAGCCGCTCAAATTGGTTCATCCGCGCCGGCAGGGGCTGATTGCCCACGCCAAGCCTCGTGCCGTCGGTCCGGCTGAACCGGTCCGCCTTGTCGGCGAGTCCCATCTGCTCCATCAGGGTCAGACCCGCCCCCGGCACCATCATGAGCGCGTCTTTCTCCGAGGGGTCCATCGTCATCCGGTACTCGCCCGTCATGGTTGGGTCAACGAACTCGATAATGATGTCGGTCTGGTTTCCGACGCCCTCCAGATACCGGTAACGCCACTTCTCAAATGGGAAAGTGGACGTGGTACCGCCGCCTTCTTCGTAAGGACGCTCATAGGTGCCGCCGGACGGACGCGATTCGATTTCATCCGGCGGGCCGAACGTGATATAGATCCGGCCGCGATCCGTCTTCCAGCCGGGGATTCCCGAAGCGTACCGCTCGTTGGCGTAGGCGATGCGGCGGTAATGCTCTTCCTTATACTCATTCTCCTGCGTGTCCGGCGTCGGGTCGCGGCGCAGCCAGAACTGCTCAATGAACTGTTCGCGCTCCTCGTCGGTCGACATGCGCTTGAAGGCGTTCCGCTCTTCGTCCGTGATGATATACAGGACGTCTTCGTTGAGCCACTTTCTGTACGGCGTTTCGAGCTCCTTCCGGAGCTTCTCCTCGCGCTTGCGCTTCTCGCGTTCGCTCATCGGCTTGGCGACGGTTTCGCGTGGTCCTTGATCCTGCTTCTTTTGGGCCGCCACCGGCAGCGCCGGAACGGCCAAAAGGGCGGCGAGAAGTGCAACGTGTGCTTTGTTCATCTTAGACATGGCACGGCCATCCGCATCCCAGTGGCTGTCATCCACAGTGTAACGCAACCGATCAAGTGGGTTGACGTGCAATCTCGTCGTCCGGTTGCGTTCCCCCGACCACGACGAACTTCTCACCCTCCGTGCCTGACGCGAACGGCGAGAAATTCGTGTCCACATCATAGACATCGACGCCTTCGGCCCGTTTGAGGGAGTTTACCGTCAGGTAGGTGAACGGCGTCATCAGCGCCTCGTAAGCGACCTTGCCAAGGTAGCCCGACAGGATCAGGTTGCCGATGGTCCCCCAAGTCTCACGGCCGCCAAAGGCCAGTGTCATCAATATGATGGAGTCTACGAGTTGGCCAACCGCGGTTGAGCCGATGGTCCGCATCCAGAGAGCCTTTCCCTGGGTCAGAACCTTCATCTTCGCCATCACATACGAGTTGGCGAACTCCCCGGCCCAATACGCGGCGAGGCTTGCCGCCACCATTCGCGGAACGAAGCCAAATACGGCTTCAAATGCCGCCTGATGCTTGAAATCGGGGGCCGGGGGCAGCGCCACAACCACCAATCCCATCAGCGCCATCAACGCCGATCCAAAGAATCCCAGCCAGATCGCGCGGCGCGATCCCGCGTAGCCATATACTTCCGTGAAGATATCCCCGAAGATGTAAGTGATCGGAAACAGCAGTTGGGCGCCTGAAATCAGGAATGGCCCCACCGCTACCATCTTCGCACCCACCAGATTGCTGATGATCAGCACAACCACGAAAACGATGACACACAGGTCGTAGTAGCGGAAGTGATGTTGAGGCCTTTCGAAACGATTGGTTCCCCTTGCCGGTGCAGTCATTGATTTAGAGATGATAGCGCGGCTTGCGGCAGCGCTAGTTTTATGGGGAAGCGCAGAGGAGTACCGATCTTGGCCGGGCTGTCGATGTCCGTCCAGTCCGACCGTTCACAGACGTGGGAAGCGGTGAGGATGGCCCTGGAGGCTGATCCGGATGCCGGATGCAATTCGTCCGCTGATTGCAGACGGCCTCCTCACTCAACTTCGCCGCTTCGGCCCGTATGCATCTAAACCTTCGGGCACATGCTCCTGCCTGGAGATCAAGACAAAGTTCTCGATGAAGCGGGCGGCCAGCGTATCGTACTTGCAGTCGTACTCCGCGCGGCTCGGCCACGTGTTGGCCGGGTCGAGAATGCTCGAAGGCACACCCTCGCACGCCTTCGGAACCTGCACTCCGAAGACCGGGTCCTCATGATACTCCACGTTGTCGAGCGCTCCGCTCAGGGCCGCGTTCAGCAGCGCCCGAGTATGGTGGATGCTGATCCGCTTGCCGATCCCGAAGGGTCCGCCGGTCCAACCGGTATTCACCATCCAAACGCGCGCGCCGTGCTTCATGATCTTGGCCTTCAGCATCATGGCGTACTTGTAGGGATGGTGCACCATGAATGGCGCGCCGAAGCAGGCGCTGAAGGTGATCTCGGGTTCCGTTCCCAGGCCGATCTCCGTTCCGGCGATCTTCGACGTGTAGCCGCTCATGAAGTGATAGACGGCCTGCTCAGGTGAAAGCCGCGCGATCGGGGGCAGGACACCCGAAGCGTCGCAGGTGAGAAAGACGACGTTCTTCGGGTGTCCCGTCCGCTTTGCGGGCAAAGCGTTGTCAATGAAGTCGAGCGGATACGCGCCGCGTGTGTTCTCCGTCAGCTTGTCGTCGTTCAGGTCCAGCTTTCGCGTTCGCGGATCGAACACCACGTTCTCGAGAATGGTCCCGAACCGGCGCGTGCAAGCATAGATCTGGGGCTCTGCCGACTCCGAGAGCCGGATCACCTTTGCGTAGCATCCGTCCTCAAAATTGAAGACGCCGTTGTCTGACCAGCCGTGCTCGTCGTCGCCGATCAGGTGGCGTGACGGATCGGCCGAAAGCGTCGTCTTGCCAGTACCGGACAACCCGAAAAAAATGGCCGCGTCGTCCGCGTCGCCTACGTTCGCCGAACAGTGCATCGGCAGCACGCCGTCAAATGGCAGGAGCGCGTTCAGCACGGTGAAGACCGTCTTTTTGATCTCGCCGCCGTAGCAGGTGCCGCCGATGATGGCCAGGCGCTCGGCGAGATTCAGCACGATGAAGGTCTCCGTGCGCGTTGAATCGATCAGCGGGCTGGCGTTAAAGCCCGGCGCCACGATGATGGTGAACTCGGGCACGTGCTTCCTGTAGGCGTCGAAGGTCTCCGGTTTCAGGAACATCGTGCGCGCGAAAAGACTATGCCAGGCGTTCTCGGTGATGACGCGCACCGGCAGCCGGTAGTCGGGATCGGCGCCGCCGAAACAGTCCTGCACGAACACGTCACGCCCCTGCAGATACGCCTGCACCCGCGCGAGCAGCGTGTTGAAGTTCTCTGGAGTGAAGGGACGGTTGTACGTCCCCCACCAGATGTACTCTTCGGACGACGGCTCTCGCACGAGGAACTTGTCCGCGGCTGCGCGGGCGGTGTGCTTGCCGGTGTGTACGACGAAGGGACCGGAGCCGGCGATGAAGCCCTCGCCGCGGAAGATCGCCTCTTCGTAGAGCGCCTCAGCGGAGAGGTTCCAATAGACGCGGCGAAGGGTTGCCAGGCCGTGGTTGAGAAGTCCGTAAGCGCTGGCGGCGAGCCCCGCCTCTTTGACCGCCGGCGACGGTGTGTCGGTGTAGATGTTCATGGCGGCTCCTTACATCCAGTCCCGGACCAGCCGCCGGTCGCCCAGATACAGCTCGTTCGGCGCGGTTGGATCCAGCGCCCAGCGGATGCGGTCGATCCCTTCGGTGATCTCCTTGGGCGTGCCGCAGAAGCTGATCCGCAAGTGCCCTTCCATGCCGAACTCGTTGCCCGGCACGGTCACCACGCGGACCTTGTTCAGGAGAAACTCAGCCAGCTTCTGCGAGCTCTTCTCGTAGGCGCTGAAATCCGGGAAGCAATAAAACGCACCCTCCGGCTTCTTCACGTGGACGCCGGGAAACGACTGCAGCCGGTCCATGAGGATATTGCGGTTGTTCTCGAGCGTCATTCGCAGCGCGTCGATCGAGTTTTGCACGCCGTTGAGAGCCCCCACAGCCGCCCACTGTGACGGCGTCGCCGGGCCCGAAGTCTGCTGCCCTTGAATGGTGGCCATGGCTGCCATCAACTCGCGCGAGCCTACCGCCCAGCCGATGCGGAAGCCGGTCATCGCGTACATCTTCGAGACGCAATTGAACACCACGAGCTTCGACTGGTCGATGTCCTCCCTTGAATAGTCGTAGCAGTTAGTCGGCGTCCTGCCGTCGAACACGAGCCGATTGTATGTGTCGTCCATCAGCAGATAGACCGACTTATTCGCGCAGATTTCGACGACTTCCCGGACGAAATCCGCCGTGTACATTACGCCCGATGGATTGTTCGGGCTGTTGAGGATCACCGCCTTGGTGTTCGAGCCAATGCAGTCAGCGATCTCCTTCGCGGTCGGATGGAAGCCGCCGTCCTCGGGCTTTACCACCACCGGCACGCCCCCGGCGAGCTTCACCATCTCCGGGTAGCTCACCCAGTACGGGGCAGGGAAGATGACTTCGTCCTTCGGGTCGACGATGGCGATCAGCGCCGCCATGATGGCCTGCTTGGCGCCGCAGGAGGCGACCACGTTTTCCGGCCGCACTGCGCGCCCGTAGTGCTCTTCCGTGTAGCGGATGATGGCTTTCTTGAGAGCGGGGATGCCGTCCGGCGGCGTGTACTTGATGTCGCCGGAGTTGAGCACCGAAGTGCAGCTCACGATCGCGTCGATGGGAGTCTTCGATTTCGGTTCACCGCCGCCCAGGTGGATCACCGGTTCGCCCTTGTCGCGCATGAGAGCGGCGGTCTGGTTCAGTTTCAGCGTGACGGACTCACGAACGGTCCGCGCCATTTGGCTCAGGCTCATATCGGCCTCCGCCCAGTGGTGCCCCGCGGCCCTTCCAACTGGCCGGGCCGGCGCTGGTTGGTTGGCCCGGTTTCAGAAGAGTATATCCTGAATCCGGCTTCCGCGCCCTGAGAAATCCTCAATCAGCCCGCAATCTCAGCCCACGTGACAACGCGCTTCTCGTAGATCGCCCGCGTGCCCATCAGCGCCACCAACGTCGCTTCGAGCGCGCTCTGCGCATCGTTGAGCGGCCTGCGCCCGAGCTTCACGTTTTCCGCGAACGCGGACAGGGACATGAACGTCGAGTCCTTGCCCGCGTTCCGGACTTCGAGAGGAACGCGCGTCCGCTCGCCGCGCGGCGCGAATTCCGCCTTGGGCAAATCCAACGCTCCATCGCTGGCGAAGACGCGCTCCTGAATCCCCGTGAATCCCGGCGGGTCGAAGTAATGATGGCTGAAATTGATCTGTGCGCCGCCGTCGAACTCGTAGATGAGGCTGTAATGATCCATCACCGTCCGCCCGGGCGGGTCGTTGACGAACAGCGTCGTCCCCCCGCTGCCGTAGCAACACACGGGAGGCTTGCCGATAGCCCAGCGGAACAGATCCAGAATGTGAATCCCCTGGTCCACCACAATGTCGCCGCATTTGTTCTTGTCGAAGTACCAGGGGATGTTTCGCGGCAGGTCGCCCCCGTGGCGGATGCCATGGCATTGCAGCACCTTGCCTGCCTTACCCGAGCGGATGAACTCGATCGCCGCGTTCCGGTTCGGATCGTGCCGCAACTGGAAGCCGACATGGAAGACGCCCTTCGCCGCGCCCGCCGCCTTTACCACCGCCTTGCAGTCATCCACCGTCAGCGCAAGCGGCTTCTCCGCATACAGATGTTTTCCGCGGCCCAGAATCTCCACATCGAATTCGCGGTGCGTGTCGTCAGGGGTTGCCAGCACGACGGCCTCGATCTCTTTCATCTCGTCGAGCATCTTTCGGAAGTCGGTGTACGTCTTCGCCGCACCGCCCTTCTTCCCAACGGCTGAAGCGGCCGCGTCCACCCTCTCCGGAAGAAGGTCGCACACAGCGACGACAACGAAGTCCTCTATCTCCAGTCCATGCCGAAGCAGGAAAGACCCCCGGTTGCCCGTTCCGATGAACGCGACTTTCAACTTCTCCTTCCGCGCCTGGGCGCTCAACATGGCCGGCGCAGCCGCCAGGACCGATCTGCGGGTGAGTGTCATTGATACAACTCCTTCAACATTTTGACCGCTGTCTCTACAAGCAGCTCGCCGCTGCCCTCCGCGCATCGCGCGCTCACCGGTTCGTAGTTGCCTTCGCTGTAGGCCTTCCGGTCGGGAACGTAACCCAGACTGTCATTCGGCAGCGAAACCACGATCGTGCGGTTGAACGGCGATCCGCGCTTGATCGCCTGCCCCAGTTCGACGAAGATCTCTCCAGGCAGCCCCACCCAGGCCACATCTTGGCCCAGCGCGATCACCTGCACCGGCGCCTGCAATGGCTTGCCTTTTCTCGCCTCCACGTCCAGGATGCGGAACGCCTTCACCATGTCGAGAAACGGGGCGGAGTTCTTCTCGCCGAACCTGGCTGCGATCGGTTTGGCCCACTCTACTTCCTCCGGCTTGTGCGGCGCCAGCGCAAGCTCTGCCGTTTCAATCCGCGACCGCAGCGCTCCCGCGCCGGCCGGAACCATCCGAGCCCATGTCTTGACGACCTCACCCGCCAGCACCGTCCCGATCCGCGCCGCCTCCTCATGCCCCTTCTGCGGCTTCGCGTGGCTCACGTCGATGTGGTTCACGTTGCCCGAGCAGCCCATCGTGAACATCGTGAGCATCTTTCCGCCCTTGGCTCCGGTGAGCAGTTTTGAAAGGGTGTAGGGGAAGTCCGCCGAAATCTCGGTCCCTCCCACCGTGTCCAGGTGCAGAGCGTAGTTGACGTAGGTCGCCAGCGGCGTGCCGTCCTCGGCTTCCACATACACCACAGGCACTTCCGGATCGACGGGCCCCGCCGGCTGGACGATCCGCGGATTCTTCTTTCCCGGATTCCACCCCACCGTCCCATCTGTCATCTGGAACCGGCGGTTGAAGGCGATCAGCGATTCATGCCCGGCGCCCGACATCACCCGCGCAGGTCTGCTGGCCGCCAGCGCCAGGCGGACGCTTTCGGCAATTCGCCCGGGCAGCCACTTTGCATAGGCGTCCGCTTTCCCTCCGGGCGCGGTTGCCTTCTCGTATCGCGAAGAACCTCCTGCGATGACAGGCCCCGTGTGCGCATGGGTCGCGCTGATCATCACTTCGTGCGGTTTCAATCCCGTCTGCTGCCCGATCAGCCGCTTCGCCTCGCTGGCGACGCCGTGTGTCAGGTGAATGATGTCGCAGGCAACTAGCGCGGCTCGCGCGCCGCCCGATTCGAGTACCACTGATTTCGCCCAGAGGTCGTCGTGGACGCCGGCCGATCCCCGCGCATAGTAGTAGCCCGCCATCGGCGTTCCGTCCGGCGGCGTGATTTTGACCTGCGCTGTCCCCGCGGAGAGCGTGGCGGCAAATGCGAGCAGCAACATCGCCCTGTACCTCTCTTTCGATAGAATCATGACCACCATGAACCGCAGACAAGCCATGGCTCAGATGGCCGGCGCTCAGGCCATGATTTCAGCCGCGCAGGCGCAAGGCAAGCGCCGCAACGTCATCTTCATTCTCTCCGACGACCACCGCTACGACGCCATGGGTTTCCTCAAAGGGCAGCCCTTCCTCGAAACCCCGAACATGGACCGGATGGCGCGCGAGGGGGCCTACTTCAAAAACGCCTTCGTGACGACCGCTCTATGCAGCCCTTCACGGGCCTCCGTCCTGACAGGTTCATACGCCCACAAGCACAAGGTCGTGGATAACAACACCGCCATTCCGCGCGGCACGGTGTTTTTCCCGTCTCATCTCCGGAAGGCGGGCTACAAGACCAGCTTTTTCGGTAAGTGGCACATGGGCGGCGAAAGCGACGACCCGCAGCCCGGCTTTGACCATTGGGTCAGCTTCCGCGGCCAGGGAACCTACAACCCCTCCAAAGACGGCCTGAACGTCAACGGCAAACGTGTCCCGCAAAAGGGCTACATCACCGACGAACTCACTGACTACGCTCTCGAGTGGCTGAACGGCATCGGCAAGGAACAGCCCTACTTCATGTATCTCAGCCACAAAGCCGTCCACGCCGAATTCGAGCCGGCGCCGCGCCACAAAGGCCGCTACGCCAATGCAAAGTTCAACTACCCGCCCACTATGGCCGCAACCGGCGAAATGGCCCAGGGGCGCCCCATGTGGGTGCAGAACCAGCGCAACTCCTGGCATGGAGTCGAGTTTCCCTACCACTCCGAACTCGACATCGAAGCCTACTATAAGCTCTACGCCGAGACGCTGCTTGGCGTCGACGAGTCCATCGGACGGGTGTTAGACGCGCTCAGGCAGCGCGGGCAACTCGACTCCACACTCGTCATTTACATGGGGGACAACGGATTCGCCTTTGGCGAGCACGGCCTGATCGATAAACGGACGGCCTACGAGGAGTCCATGCGGGTGCCGCTCTTGGCGCGCTGCCCTGAACTGTTCAAGGGCGGCCAGACCGTGCAGGAGGTTGTCGCCGGCCTCGACATTATGCCCACCTGCCTGGAGGCCGCAGGTGTCGCGCCGCCTTCAGGCATTGACGGCAAAAGCTGGCTCCAGCTCACCCGCGGGGACAACTCAGGATGGCGCAAGGAGCTGCTGTATGAGTACTATTGGGAGCGCAATTTCCCGCAAACTCCAACGATTTTCGCCCTGCGCGGCGACCGCTACAAGTTCATCCGCCCACACGGGATCTGGGATGTCGAAGAGCTGTACGATCTGCAGGAAGATCCGCTGGAAAGCCGTAATCTGATCTTCAGGCAGGAACTGCAGCCGCTGGTGAACCAGATGCGCACCCGCCTTTTCCAGATTCTCGAAGAGACCGGCGGCATGTCGATGCCGCTCTACCCGGACCGTGGCGGGTCGCAGAACCGGCGCAGCCCCAGCCGGTCGAAGGCGGCCGAGTTCCCGGCTGAACTCGAGCGCCTCCCGCCGCGGCCGCCGGCCGCCGCCAAACCAAAGCCAAGGTAATAGGATGCAAGATCCTTTCGTAGATTGGAAACACAAGCGGAACCTTGGGCAAGGCTGGCAGCACTAGCGTCCTCCAGCAAATGAACGCCCGTATCTGGTCGCTGAGTATTGTTCGGGCGGCGGCCTGGAATCCAAGGGTATGGAGCCAGGATCCGTTCATCCTTATGCGGTTCTCCAAGAATTCGTCCACATTTGCGGTGTTGTTGCGGCGGCCCATCGCGCGGCTATCATCCATCGCGACATTAAGCCAGCAAATGTTTTCCGGCGTTCCGGCGGATCGCTCGCCGTTGGTGACTTCGAACTTGAGCTTCTCGAACCGCCTGATGACCGGCTCACCCCCATCAGGATGATTGCCGGATCAAGCTGGTACTGTGCCCCGGATCTGACGGATGGCCGGCTATCTAAGCCCGCGGTCCGTCAAGCTGTGGGATGCCAGATTCGCCCACGTTAGCCGGGCGGATCAGGAATGGAAAGTCTCCTGCAGATTCCTCTTTGCGAGCAAGATAGTCCACCGCCAGCTCTGGCATTATGATCTGTTGCGGGTGGAGTCGGTGCGAAAGTACAAATCCGTAAGCTGGCCGGCGGTTGCAGCCCGCTACCTTCGTCAACTGATTCCTGCAGATGGCCCCGCTCCCGGCCAGCCTCCACATGGGCAGGAGGTTTCGGATTTTCACCCAGGACCAGAGCGGCGCCATCCGCGGGCGGACAGCAAGCCCGAGGCCCAACGGCCAGGACCCGGCGCTTTTCTGGAAAACCGCGCCGGGTGGACTTCCATCGGCCAGTGGCGCGAGTTCAGAAGCGCGTCCAAACGAGCATCGGCGTTCGGAGACCGATACACTGACTAGCATGAACCTCAAAGGAAAGCGTGTCGCCATTTTCGTCGATCAGATGTACCAGGAGATGGAAGTCTGGGTACCGTATTACCGCCTGGTGGAAGAGGGCGTGGAGGTGCACTTCGTCGGGGCCGAGGCGGGCAAGAGCTACCCGAGCAAGCTGGGCTACCCTTGTGTCGCGCACAAGTCCTACGACCAGGTGCAGGCCAAGGACTACGACGGGGTCATCGGCCCGGGCGGCTTTGCGCCAGATTACATTCGCCGGCACAAAAAGGCGAACGAGTTCATGGCCGAGATCAACCGGCAGGGCAAACTGGTGGCGGCCATCTGTCACGGCCTGTGGTGCTGCTGTTCGGCGGACGTGTTGCGCGGAAAGCGCGTCACCAGCTTCTTCGCCATCAAGGATGACGTCGCCAATGCAGGCGGCTTGTGGGAGGACAGCGAAGTGGTGGTGGACGGCAACCTAGTCAGTTCGCGGAAGCCGGAGGATCTGCCGGCCTTCATGCGCGCGGTGATGGCGGTTCTGGCGGCTCAGGGATGAACGGGTCTGCGATTTCGGTCCGGGGACTGAGGAAGAGCTACGGCGAGTTTGAGGCGGTTCGAGGCATCGACTTCGAAGTGGCTCAGGGTGAAGTCTTCGGGTTGCTCGGACCCAACGGCGCAGGCAAGACCACGACGGTGGAAATCCTGGAAGGCCTGCGGCCCAGGACGGCCGGAGAAGTTCGAGTGCTCGGCTTCGATCCCGCCTCCGACACGATGGCGGTCAAGGACCGGATTGGCGTCAGTCTTCAGGCCACGAACCTGCCGGAGAAGATCAAGGTCATCGAGGCCATCACGCTCTTTTCAGCCTTCTACTCGAAGGCCGCCGATCCGGTCGAGTTACTAAAACGGCTCCAACTGTGGGACAAGCGGGATGCGCTGTACTCAACGCTCTCCGGCGGCCAGAAGCAGCGTTTGGCGCTCGCTCTGGCGCTGGTGAACGATCCGCAGATTCTCTTTCTCGACGAGCCGACAACGGGTCTCGATCCCCAGGTGCGGCACGAAATCCATGCGCTGATCGAGGAGATGAAGCGGCGCCGCACAACGATCCTGCTTACGACTCATTACATCGAGGAAGCCGAACGGCTGTGCGACCGTGTGGCCATCATCGACGAAGGACGGATCATCGCCATCGGGACGCCGAGGGAATTGCAGCAGAGGATTTTGGGCCATGCCAGGGTGGAAGTGGCCACGCTCGAACCCATGCCGGAGGCCTGGACCGGAACCGGGACTGCGCTCTTCAGCGAGGACAGGATGAAGCTTTCGGTTTCTTCGGAGCGTCCGGCGAAGACGGTTTCGGAGCTGGTGAAATGGCTCGAATCCGCGGCGTGCGAACTCGACGACCTGCACATTCACCGTCCCACGCTCGAGGACGTCTTCCTCCAACTGACAGGCAAGACATTGCGCGATTGACGATGCTCAAACCATACATTGCCTACATCAGAACGACGCTTCGGCTCACGCTGAGGGACCGGCTGGTTCTGTTCTTCAACTACCTCATGCCGCTGATCTTCTTCTTCGCCTTTGGCGAGGGCTTCGGGGGCAGAACATCGGGCGGCAGCCTGCGGCAGGTGGTTGCGATGGTTCTGATCCTGGGTGTGCTGGGGACGGGCTTTTTCGGCGGCGGGCTTAGAGCGACGCTCGAAAGAGAAGCGGGGATTCTGCGGCGTTTCAAGGTGGCGCCCATCACGCCGGCGCCGATTCTGGTGGCCTCCATCGTGACCGGGTGGCTGGTCTTCCTGCCCACGGTGGTGTTCTTTGTCGTTCTCGCGCGGATCCGTTATGGCATGGAGATCCCCGGCAATTCGCTCTCCCTGCTGCTGATGGTGAGCCTGGGTGTCATCGCTTTCCGCAGCGTCGGGCTCATTATCGCGTCTGTCGTGAACTCGATGCAGGAGAGCCAGATTGTCATTCAGCTCCTCTACCTGCCGATGCTGATGCTCAGCGGCGCCACCATCCCGTTCAGCATCATGCCGGAGTGGCTGCAAACACTCGCGCAGTTCCTGCCGGCGACTCATCTTTACCTCGGGATGACCGGGATCCTGGTTCGGGGCGAGAGCCTGGCGGACAACGCCGTGGCCGCGATGGCGATGATCATTACGACCGCGGTGAGCCTGTTCATCTCGATTAAACTCTTCCGCTGGGAGAAGGAAGACCGCCTGAAACCCTCCTCGAAACTGTGGGTTCTGGGTGTGCTGGCCCCATTCCTGCTGCTGGGGGTGTGGCAAACCTACTCGAAATCGAACCTCAAGAAGTCCGAAGCTCTGGCGCGCGGGATGCGGCGAGACCAGACCTGGCTTGTCCGGGGCGCGAGGATCTTCGTCGGTGACGGGACGGTCGTCGAGAACGGGAGCCTTCTGATCCGCGGAGGGAAGATCGAACGAGTGTTCGGGACCGGGGAGAACGCCGACGCCAAGGCCCTCAGCGCGGAGCCGATCGAGGCGCAGGGCAAGACGGCGCTGCCCGGGCTCATTGATGGGTCCGTGGAACTGATCCTGGATGGCGCGCCGCGGCCGCGGATGGACCAACAGAAACTGACAGCCAAAATGGAGCGCGCGCTGGCCGCTTATCTCTATTGCGGCGTCATTGCGGTTGGCGCGAGGCCCGACGCCGGCGGTCTCGGCGAAGCGCTCAAGAGGCGGGTCAGGAATGGAGAGATCCAGGGCGCGGAGCCCTTGCTGTCCCCCGCCGCGGCCTCGGTGGATCCGCTTCCGTTGATCGTGGGAGAACTTCGAGGAGGCCGGTTTGATTACTACAAGACCAGCCTGTTTCTTCAGGTCACCCCGGAGCCGCTGCGGCGGGAGTTGGAGCGATGGGCCCAGGCGGCTGTGCCGCCTTCACGGGTGGAGTCGGGCGTGCCGGAAAACGGTGTCGTGTCGACCCGGTCGGGCGGTCCGCTGATTCCGCATGGGGCCGGAATTCACCGCGAGATGGAACTCAGGGCAAGATCCGGGCGGCCTGCGGCGGAAATCCTCCTGGGCGCCACCTCGAAGGC
>CAYWST010000062.1:0-19332 GCA_964461075.1 uncultured Solibacteraceae bacterium
GTTCAACGCTCCTCGTCGAAACAGACTGCCACCTTGCCGCACTTCCCGGAACTCATCAAAGCGTAGGCGTCTCCCACTTTGTCCAGCGCGAAGCGGTGCGTGATGAGATCGGCGGGATGGAGATTCCAGCGCACCAGACGCTCCACCAGCTCGTCCATGAGCCATGTTGATGTGACCCACGAACCGTAGATGGTCTTCTGATCGTGGATAATGTCGGGCGAAGGGTTGAACTCGACACGGCCGCCCTCGCCGAGCATGACGATGCGGCCCCACTTGCGCGTCGCGCGGATGGCCGTGGCGCGCGCCTCATCGTTGGCCGAACAATCGACGGCGCGCTCCACGCCGCGCCCTCCCGTCAGATCTCGCACCGCGTCGACGTTATCGGGTCCCGCCTTGAGAACGTGGTCGCAGAGCCCCATCGAACGGGCGATCTCCATGCGCTCGGCGACGACGTCGATTCCGATAATCGTCTGCGCTCCCATCTTGCGGCAGAGCGCGGCCGTCGCCAGCCCCACCGGGCCAAGCCCGGTGATCAACACGTCGTGATCGCCGCAAACGCCGATTTTCTGCAGGCCTTCGTACACCGTTCCAAAACCGCAGGCCACCTGGGCGCCATCGGCGTAGGAAAGCTCCTTCGGAAGCGCGACGAGATCTTTCTCCTCGGCCAGCATGTAGTCCGCCATGCCGCCGTCCCGCTGCCAGCCGTAAGCGCGCCGGTACACCGGACTCGTGCAGGAGATCATGTATCCGCGGCGGCAGTCGTTGCAAACCCCGCAGCCGGAGATGTGATAGACGATGACGCGGTCGCCTTCCTTGAATCGCCGGCAGCCCGGGCCGGTCTTGACGATCTGTCCCGCCGGTTCGTGACCGGCGATCACGCCCTGATACCCCTCCGGTCCTTTGCCGAGGTGCTCGTGGTAAATGCAGCGGATGTCCGACCCGCAGATGGTCGAGGCCTTCATCCGCAGCAGCACCTCCCCATGTCCCGGCTCCGGAACCGTCACTTCTCTAAGAACCGTAGTGCTGTTGCCGGGCAGATACGCCCCTTGCATCGTCTGGCTCATTGTGCGATCTCTCCGTTCAGATCCCAGAGGTCTTCCCAGGATTGCCCTTCCCTCCACAAAAACACCTGGCCTTTCACGAGGCGGCAATTGCGGTCGATCTTCGCAATGGCGGCCATCTCCGCCTCGCTCAGCGGATCTTCAACCACGGCGCGAAGATTCGCCGCGTAATTCTTGCGTTTCGTCGACATCGGAATCGGCGTCTGGCCGCGCTGAACCGCCCATTTGAGACACACCGCGGCCGGATGCACCCCGTGGCTGCGCGCGATTTCGACGATCACCGGATCTTCCATGTCCACCGTGTCGTCCGGAGTCCGGTCGCGCTCCGGCCGCCCCGGCGAGCCCAGCGGACAATAGCCCACAGGCTCAATGCCCTCGCTGCGGACGAAATCGAATAGCTCCTGCTGCTGCATGTGCGGATGCAGTTCCATCTCGTTCACCGCGGGTCGAATCCGGCAGTCGCGCAACAACAGCCGCAACTTCGGGATGGTCATGTTCGACGTGCCGATGTGCCGCGTTAGTCCCAGCTCCACCAGCCTCTCCATCTGCCGCCAGGTGCGCATGAAATTCTCGTGGATATAGGGTTTGGCGTCGGCGCTGCGGCTGGTGACGTCGCAACCCGGCGGATGGAAGTTCGGAAACGGCCAATGCACCAGGTACATGTCGAGATAGTCGAGTCCGAGATCTGCAAGCGACTTCCGGCACGATGGAATCACGTCCTGTTCGGAGTGCTTGTCGTTCCACAGCTTCGAAGTGATACAGAGCTCTTCGCGTCGCGCGCCCGCGCGGAACAGATCGGCGAATGCGCCGCCGATCACGTCCTCATTGCCGTAAACCGCGGCGCAATCGAAGTGGCGATAGCCCACTTCATAGGCCCCGCGAACGGCTTCCGCAATCAGCTCCGCGGGCGCGTGGTCGCTGCCAAATGTGCCCAACCCAATGGCAGGCATCCGCGCTCCTCCACTGAGAATCCTCACCGGGACGAGAGCGGCGTCTACAAGTTCGTCGAGTGGCATGAAGTCACCAAAAAGCGCTGAAGTCATCGTTATAGTATCAACGAAAGACCGCTTCGGCAACACCCGGCCTTTTCAAAATACGGCCGTTCGGCTAACCTCACTGGAATGCTGCTCCGAGCCACCGCTCTTCTTGCTCTCCTGCTGCCCGCAGCCGCGCAAACCCGTCAGGTCGAGCCGTCAAGGTATTTCAACTCGTTCCATCACCGTCATCCGGCCCTTGCCGCGATCAAGCCCGGAGAGGTCATCGCCACCAGGATCATCGACGCTTCCGGGCGAGACCCATCGGGCAAGGCCGTCGCCGAAGGCCCGAACCCGCTCACCGGCCCTTTCTCCATCGAGGGCGCGGCGCCGGGCGACGCGATCGCCGTCGCCATTCGCAAGCTCAAAATGAGCCGCGCCTGGGGCTTCACGAACTACCGTCTCGGCCTTTTCTCACTGTCGCCGGCGTCCATCGAGAAGCTCTACCCGAATCACTACAAGCAGGGATCTGTCATCCCCGGCCGCGCCAACGCCGTCCGTTGGGAACTCGACCTGACGCGCAATCGCGTCCGCCTGGCCGAACCTGTCAGCAAGGCGCACCCGCTGGAGTTCGCCGCTGAACCGATGCTCGGCTGCATCGGCGTCGCCGCGCCGGGCGATTTCGGCCCCAGTTCCTCCATCTCCGGGCCCTACGGCGGCAACGTCGACTACAACCGCATCGCTGAAGGCGCCACGGTCGTCCTGCCCGTCTACCATCCCGGAGCTCTGCTGTTCATCGGCGACGGCCACGCGCTGCAGGCCGACGGCGAGCCGCTGGGAACCGGCATCGAAACGACCTTCGATGTCGAATTCACCGTCGAACTTCGCAAGGCCGCGAACCTCTCCAACCCCCGCCTGGAAACCGCGGGCTTCATCGCCAGCATTGGCAGCCAGCCTGAATTCGCGAGCCCGCTCGACCGCGCCCTGCAGCTCGCCACCAGTGACATGGCCGACTGGCTCGTGAAGGACTACGGCATGGAACCTTTCGCGGCGCACCTGCTGATCGGCGTCCAGGGCCGCTATGACGTTGTCACGGTCGCTGGTTCCGTAGCCCTGCGGCTGCCGAGGAGCGTCCTGCCCAAACGGTAGCGCGCTACTTCAGCAGCTTCTGGATCTCCGCGGGCGGGTCGAAATGGCCGGCCGGGAGTTCCGAGTTCACCTTGATCTCTTCGACAGTCGTCTTGATCGTCTGCGGTCCCACGATCTGCGTGATGAGGAAGGGAAACTTGACGCCGCCGACTTCCCGGAAATCGGCGAGTTCGGTGTCCATTGCGATCTCGCCCATGGGCGACTTGATGGTGGCGCGGGAGCGGACCAGCAGTCCGCTGTCCTTGTCGTACCACGAAGTCTCCGGAGCGGCGCCGTTCTTGGGCGTCAGAACCAGCCGGTAGCAGGTCTTCCCGTTCACTACTTCTTCCGCCTCGTTGGTGACAGTCGAGAACGACTCACGCCAGTTCAAGGCCGCGTTGAAGCGCGTCATGTGCAGATTCTGCTTGAGCTCCTCACCCTCGAGCACGCGTGGCCCCTGCATGGCCGAAATCTGCCAGGCTCGGCCGTTCGATGAGCCGCTCTCGATTTTCCCGATACCGGCGAGTTCCATGACCGTCTTGTTCGATGCCGGGGCGGCGGACCAGGTGGAGAGCGTCCCCGTCAGTCCCTGTCCGGTGAATTCGAGCTTGCCCGCAATGCTCACGTTCTTGAGCTGAGCGTGAGCCGCCTTGCCGCCGGTCACCTCAATATAACGATCGAGGATCGTTTCGCCCGAAGGCAGGTTCTGTGCCGTCGCCGCCATAACACCCGCGGCGACGAGAAAAGCGACCGGCGTGAGTTTACGCATCATATTTCTCCTTACGAATCCAATCCATTGCCTGTTCCATGGCGTTGTCACGGCCTGCAGCCAACGCCGCTCTCTCGGGCGGCGCTTCAACATGCGGCGAAACGCCCGCTCCTTCGAGTTCTTTGCCGGAAGCCGACACATAGCGCGCGATGGCGTACTGAAACCCATCCCCCGTCGGCAGCTTCTCGATCACCGACGGCAATGCCGCGCCGCCCGTGGTTTCGCCGAACAGCCGCGCCCGCCCGATGTCCTTCAGTCCGCCGGCGAAGAACTCCGCCGTGGACATCGAGAGCGGATCGATGAGGATCGCCAAAGGTCCCAGGTAGGGCTCCGCCCGCGGATTCACATAAAGCTTGAAGGTCGCGCCCCGTAGCATCAGTGTTCCAAGAACGGCGGGCGTCTTGACGAACCAGCCCGCCAGCGCGGCGGCGAGACCCGAAATGCCGCCAGGATTGCCGCGAACGTCGATGATCACGCCCTTCGCGCCCTTCGCCGATTCAATCAGCGCGGCGCACTCCTTCTGCAGCCACTCCGGGTCGAAGAAGGCGCTCACTGTCAGGACGGCGGCCTCGCCCTGCCTGCGATGGGCGATCGACAGGGGAAGCGGTGGAAGGTTGCCGAAGCGCGTCAGCTTGCCCGGCGGCGGAGCCAGTTCAAGGGTCACGCTTCGCGACACGCCCGCATTGTCTTCGAACCGGAACTCACGCCGTGAACCCGCCGGGCCTTGCAGCCTCAAAACGGTGGCGAAGTGCCGCCGCATCGGCGGCAGTCCCGACAGGTCCCCGTCCGGCAGAAAGATCCACCCGGGCCGGACCCCGGCGGACTCCGCCGGCGACCCTGCCTGAACCCGCGTGACCACCGCGCCTTCATTCAGGATGCGCACCTCGACGCCCGGGCTCGCGTCCCCCCGCGGGCCCTGCTCCGGATCCATCGCCGAGTATGCCTGTGGCGGGATCAAACCGAAATGCGATTGCTTGATTCGCGCCAGCATCTCCGCCAGAATGGCGCGCGCATCCCCGGCCGATTTCGCCGCCTCGACCCTTGGCCGCAGTTCGGTCCTGCACTCATCCCAGTGGAGACCGGTCAGCTTCGGATCCCAGTACTTGTCGCGGATCGTGCTCCAGATGGTATCGAACGCCGCGACGAAGGGCCGCGGGTCGAACGCGGACTGTACGGATACCAGCGGCGCTGCTGGAAGTAAAGCGAAAAGCCGGCGTCGTGTTGGGTCCATGAGACTAGTTCTCCGGGGAAGATGCGGCGGAAAGCCGTTGCCGCAGTTCGGAGATCATCTCCGCGTGAAGCTCCGCGGCGATCGGTGTTTGGCCGCCGGACATCTTTGCGGCCTTCTCGACAAGGATTTCGGCTTCCCGCCGCTGCCCTTCCGTCATGAGAACCGCGGCTTCGGCCGCCGCCAGCGCGCCGGGCGCGACAAAACCTGGCCGCGACGCGGCTTCAAAGTGGAGGCGCGCCCTAGCGGGGTCCGCTTCGTAGAGGGCGTAAAACCACGCGGCCGCGATGTGGATCGACGGCTTCGCCGCGGCAGGAAGACAGCCCGAGCCGTCGATGGCGGCCTGGAGCCATTGACGCGTCTCGGCAATCTCCTTCCGGTCGAGATGCCAGGCCGCGCGGAGCAGGGCCGCGGTTGCCGCATCCTGCCTGGCGCCACCCGCCTGAGTGGCCGCTTCGACGGCCGCCCGCGGCCAGTTCCTGGGCCGCACGCTCAGGGATAGGGAAGAGAGTGCGGCGATGTGAACCCATCGGCGGCCTTCTTCGTCCGCCCTGATGAGCTGCAGCAGGCGCGCGCCGTCGCTGAGGAATCCACCAAAGGATGTCGGAAGCAGAGTGGCCAAGGCGATCGCGGCGGACAACAGGCCGAAGAACACCGCGATTAGCGCGGCCGCTGGATGGTCCGCGCCGGCCGTCAAACCGAGAGGAAGCGCGAGCGCTCCTGCTAGTGACGCCGCCGGTCCGCCGGCGAGAACGAGAATCATCCCTTTGCGGAGCGACGCCTCGCTCTGCGCGCTCTCTCCGAACGGAGCGGATGCCGCGATCCCGCCCCAGAGACTGAGGTTTCGGTTCCAGGTCAATCGAACGCCTTCGCCACGCCGCTCCACTCTCAGCGGGCCTGCCGTGAGCAGCAGAAATCGGAAGCTGCTCAATCGGCCGCCCGCAAGATGACCGAGCTCGTGCAGCAGGATCGCGCCGAAGATGAGCAGCGGCGCCGCCGCCAGCAGCCACGGAGCGGCCTCTCTGAAGCCGGGGCTCGTTTTGAGAATTCGTCCCAGCAGTGAGCCAAGCGCAAAACCGCCGCCAACCGCGAGAAACCCGCTCGCGGCTGCGAGGATGGCGCGCCTGCTCCTGCTCGGAGCCGCGGGAGCGGGCAGGCAATTGCCTGTCGAGGTCATGATCAGAACTCCTTTCGCCCGGCGGCGAACAGCGCCGCGCCAATGCTGGCAATGACAATCGTGAGATAGGCAAGCGTCTGAGGCAGCATCCAATCCCCCCGCGCCAGTAGCGGTTCAGCGGTCATGTAGCGGGCCAGATTCATCCATCCTTTCCCGCCCGCGAGTCCGTACCCGCCGGCCAGGCCTGCGACAAACAAACTGGTGAATCCCGCCTTGAATTCATCCGTGACCGCCGAAAGCGCAACTCCAATCGAGTAAAACACGGTCGCTCCCATCAATAAGTACGGAAACCGCAGGGCCGCGGCTGCGGCGCTCGTTTCGCCGCCGGCAAAGGCGGGAATCAGTCCCGAGGCCGCCGCCGTGAACGCAGCGCCGCCAAGCAGCAGGGCCCACCCTGCCGCCGCCCGCGTCAGCACCCGGCGTGAGCGGGAGACGGGCATCGAAAGCGTGAAGAAGATTGCCGGGTGCATCCCCCGGTGGGCGCCTAGCGTGGTCTGTGCATGAAGGCCCGCCCCGGCCAGAGTGACAGCGCACAGCGGCAGCAGAAAGCAGGCGCTCCATTGCAGGTAGACCCCGCCCGATCCTTCAAAGCCGGGCAATTGTTCGTTCGTCATGAACAGCGCCAGCGCCGAGTAGCTGATCAACAGGCCCGCGCAGATCCACGCGCGAAACCGGCATTCAATCCAGGATTCCAGCCACAGCATCGTCACGACCTCACCGTCTCCAGAAAGATCTCCTTGAGCGTTACCGGTTGAACTTCGACCGAGACGGCGCCGAGCCTCTTCGCCTGCTCAACGGCCGCCTTCTCCTCCCCTCTGAGGAGAACCGAAACCGTGCGGCCCTCCTGCCGCGCACGGCCCATTCCCGCAAAAGCGTTGGCCGCCCCTGCCGCGCCGTCGGGCAGAATCGCCAGCAGCCTGCGATAGTGCGCCTTCAGGTCGTCCAGCGCCTCGTCGAAGACCGTTCGGCCCTTGTGGATCAGGCACACGCGGTCGGCCACCTGTTCCACTTCATGAAGTTGGTGAGAAGAGAACAGCACCGTGCTGCCGCCCTCCGCCACCAGCGCCACCAGCGTCTGAAGGAGATCTTCCGTCGCCGCCGGATCCAGGCCCTCCGTCGGTTCGTCAAGCACTAGCAGCTCTGCGCCGCGGCAAAGGGCGAGAAGCATATTCAAGCGCGTGAGAGTCCCGCGTGACAACGTGCAGGCGCGCCGCGTGAGGTCCAATTGAAAACGTTGAACGAGTTCGCGCTCCAGATCCTCTCGCCACTTCGGATAGAATCCTCGCGTGTAGGCGATGAGTTGCGCGCCCGTCATCGCCGGCGGCAGGTCCTTTCGCTCCGCGACAAACGCCGTCCGGGCGCGGATGGCCAGGCTCGATTCACGGCTTGTGGCGGGCATCCCAAACACCGTGGCGGTCCCCCCGTCCGGAGTGCAAAAACCGAGCAGCGACTTCAGCGTGGTTGTTTTGCCGGCTCCGTTCACTCCCAGAAAACCGCAGATGGACCCCGCCGGCAAACGAAGATTCACGCCTTTGAGCGCCTCTACTTTCCCGTAGCGCTTCTCCAGGCCGATAATCTCGACTACGGCCTTCATAAGCGGCGGTCCTTGAATTGCGCGGTTCGCTCCATGAGATCCGCATCCACCGCTCGCCGGATTTCGTCCGGCGTCAACTCCATCTTGAGCAGTTCGGTCACGGTCTTTCGGACCAGCGGCTGCGCCATCGCCATCCGGCGAACCAGCGCGGCTGTTCTCCGGTTCTCGGCTATAAACGCCCCCGAACCGTGGCGAATCTCGATCAATCCTTCGTGTTCCAGCTCCCGGTACGCTTTGGCTACGGTGTTCGGGTTCATGACCAGCGTCTCAGCAACCTTTCTGATGCCCGGCAGTTGGTCGCCGGGGCACAAAGCGCCGGTTTCCACCGCGAACCGGATCTGCTCCATCAGTTGGAGATAGATCGGAACGCCGGAGCCGGGATTGATTCGGAACAACATCGAATATCACTGTAATAGTAAGCTAGTACAGTGATGCAGTCAAGAACAAACTCGCCGCTGCGTGCAGCAACCTCTCAACCGCCGTGGGCGCTATCGTGGAGGAAGAACGCGCGCATCGAGAAAGCGCGGAAGGACTCTTCCCGGCCTTCGACCGCGCGATGGAGCCTCATTGCTGAGCGGGATGACGAGGAATCCCTGCTTCCGCTGATGTTCACGGCTTGCGCCTTTGCGGCCGCCTCATCCCGCTGATGAACATCCGGGTCGAAATCGTCATCGCGTACATCGCTCTCTGGTTCCGGCTCTCGGCGTCGCCGGGGCGCTCGCAGCCGTCGGGGCCTGCTTGGATCCGCACCCCTTCGCCTTCCACCGGCCGCTTGTAGGCGTAAGATGCGTTGTAGACGGGGCTCCTGCCTTCCACCGCGCCATGGCAGTTCGCGCTGTCACCTTGGCTGATTCTTCGTGATCCGCCCGCGCGTGCTCGATGGCGATCGGCAAGCTGGATGCCGGCCAGTTGCAGCGAGACCTTCCGCAAGCGCTCAAACTGCCCCTCGGGGATGATGAAGCCCGTTAGGCCCCCCCTGCCGTCTGCATCTCAATCATGCTTCTTGAGACGCTTTGTCATCCGCAGTTCGTTCGTCTCCCCCGCTACGATCCGGTACTGCACGTCGTCCATGATGCTGCGGATCAGCCGGAGGCCCAATCCGCCGCTGCGCCTCTGTCTGACCAGTTCCTCCACCGATTGCGAAAGCACCGACGACGGGTCGAAGTGTTTCCCTGTGTCGATGATGTCGAAGTGGATCTCGCCCTCCTCCACTAGCGCGCGTACCGTCACCTCGCGCGTCGTGTCCGACCCATAGGCGTGCTCGATGACGTTGGCGCAGGCCTCATCCACCGCCAGCGCCAGTTTGGCGATCTCGTTTTCGTCGAATCCCACCTGCGCGCCGATGCCTGAGACAAAATCCCGGATCAGGGCCAGGTTCTCCGTGGAGGAGGGAACGTGGAGGGAGAATTTCCGTTCAAAAGACGCCATTTCTTTGGACTCCTCTTCAGGCGTTGAAACGGGCCAGAGCCGCCTGCAGGTCTGCCTCGATCTGGAAAAGGTCCGGAAACCCCAGCACCTCGAAAACCTGGTACACCTTCGGCGCGATCGACGCCAGCTTGATGTCGCCCCCCTTCTCGCGAATCTCCTCGATGAAGCTCATGAACACCCCGAGCCCCGCGCTCGATATGTAGGTCAACCGGCCGCAGTCAACCGCAATCCGCACCCTTCCCGCTTCCAGATGCTCCTGAATCGCCGCTTCGAATTGCGGCGCCGTATGCGCGTCGAGATATCCGCTCAACGCCAGCACCTGGATCCCGTTCTGTTCTGATTGCTCGATCGAGAAGTTTGTCGCCAAGGCTTCTGGGTCTCCCTTGTCAGGTTAATGGTATTTCGGACTTGACCACCAGCAGCGTCAGATCGTCATGCTGTTCGGCCGTCCCCTGGAAATCCCGGACCGAATCGAGAATCGCGTCGTGGATGGCCTGAGCCGCCTCGCCCGCGCTGGATCCGATCGCTTCGGCGAGCCTCTGCTCGCCATAAAGCTCATGCTCCGGGTTCATCATCTCCGTGAAGCCGTCGGAATAGAGGACGGCCACGTCTCCTGGCTCGAGCAGCACCTCCTGCTCTTCCAGAATGCGGTCGAATACGGAGGCGGAAGCGAGTCCGAGGCCCAATCCCCGAGGCTTCAGCAGGCTCCAGGAGCGGCTCGCCGCACGATAAAGAAGTGGCGGGTTATGTCCCGCGCGGACGTGAACCAGCTTGCGCTCCAGCGGATCCAGACGGCAGAGCGACATCGTGACGAACGTCTTCCTCCGCCCCGTCGCCAGGATGTGGCGGTTGAGCCGCGACGCCAGCGCCCGCAATGGAAGCTCCTTGGATTGCGCGCTCGCCAGCATGCCTTTGGTCAAGGTCATGTAAAGAGCCGCCTGCACGCCCTTGCCGGAAACGTCCGCGACGCAAAGCTCCAGTTGCCCGCCGGGCAGCCACATGTAGTCGTACAGGTCGCCGCCAACCTCCCGGGCCGGAGTGCAGGAGCCTGCCAGAGTGTAGCCTTCAAGCCGCGGCGCAGCCGAAGGAAGCAACCGTTGTTGCGCTTCCGTCGCCACGGCGAACTCAGCGTCCAGCCGCGCCCGCTCGTTGACGATCACTTCGCGCGGCTGCACCTCGAACGATTCCATCAGCTCATGATGGTCCACCCGCCGCCCCCAGAACGCCGCCCCCCCGCCCGCCGCGGCCATAAGCAGCGCCGGAGCCGCCGCCGAAACGGCCTCCGCTTTGAGACCGTTCAGCAGATAGCAGTAGGTCAACGCCGCCGCCGCCGATCCGAATCCCGACGCCCACAGTCCAAGAAGGCCGGTGAACCGGTAAGCCGCCCAGAACCCTCCCAGCGTCAGCAAGCAGCAGACGATCGCCAGTCCGCTCCTTCCGGCGACCGGAGACGCGTACATGAAGATGGCCGCCACTCCGTACAGCGCCACGCAGAACGCCGCGCCCGTGCTTGATCGCAGAACCCGGAGCGCCCAGGGCAGGACAAAGCCGAACGTCGCAAGCGCCGTCGCCGGATTCGGCTCCGCCAGCATCGCCGCCCACGGCCGCGCCGCCGATAGAAACGAGGGACCCGAAGCCGATTCCACCGCTACGTCTCCTCTTCCGGACACAAACACCGCCAGCAACGGAAGCGCCGCCTCCGCAGGACCAATCGCCAATCCGGCCAGCACCGCGGTCCCCACCGGCCGCGAAAACCATTGCTTGAGATATAGGCACTGCAGACCTGCCCACCGCGGCCTCTCTCCTTCCTCCAGAACCGACCTCCCAGCCGCCATCACCACCACGAAAGCGATGCCCAGCATCAGCAAGAGAACGCCGCTTGTCGTCATCGACGCTGAAACCGTGCTGCCTAAGACATGCGCTGAAATCGCCGTACGATCCGCCTTCGGACCCGCCGCCAGATCCAGCAACATCGGCGCGATGAACAATGGCAAAAGCCCAGTTGCGAAGCGGATGGGGACAAACGTCCGCGCCGAGCTGCTGAAGAAGTACCAGAAGCTGAGGAACATCGTGAGCGCAATAAACAGAGGCAGCGCCGCCCTGATGATCGAGCCCGCTTCGTGTTCGCTCGCCCTGCCCCCCAGAACGCGCTCGGCGACCTCCAGCGTATGGTCCACCCGATGAACGCTTCCGCCCCGGACAAAAACCTCCAGCCGCGCCGTAATGCCCGGTTCCGATGGATCCACCCATTCCCAGGCTGAGCGCAGCCCTTCCGGCGTCAGAATTCCCGACGCGGTTTTCGCATAGTTGCTGGCGTCCTCTCCGGCGAATACTCTCAGTTGTGCAGCCGCATCCAGCGGCGCTTCGCTCATCCAGGAAGGGATGAACCCGGGCGGAGGGCCCTTTCGCTCCCGGAACTCCTTCCGCTCTCCAGCCCGCCCCGCTCCGCCCGGCCTCCGCGGCGGGCCCACCCTGCGGAATGAAACCGGCCTCAGATCGCCTGTCAGAACCACCTGCACTCGAAACGGAGAGTTCGGCCGCGACGCGTGAACGACGTGCTCCAACGTCGAAAACTTCGCCAGCACGGCGCTCCCCGGCCTCTCCAGACGCGCCGCTCTTCTCTCCGGCAAATACCGCGTCGTGACGCGGTAATCCCACCCCGCGGTCTCCATGCCGTAGCCCGACGCGATTCTTGCCGCCGCCGAAATCACTTCCTCTCGTGACGCCCGCGTGCGCCATTCCAGCGCGCCCGCATCGTAGTTGGGATAGAGCCATACGAATGCAGCCGCCCCGCCTGCCGCAATCGCGGCGAAAGCGCCCCATCCCGCCGGGCCTCTCATGCCACCTCCTGGCGCTCCGCCGCCGTATCCTGGAAGCTGATCACCACCGACGTGATGTCGTCGGCCACATCGGCCGGCGCCCGCCGGTCCTTCGGCAGCAGCGCCGAGAGAATCGCCTCGTGAATCGCCGAAGCCGTCGATTTGCCGCTGAAGCCGGCCGCCACTCGTAATATCTGCTCCACCTCGCCATGTCCTCGCTGCTCCGCCAGCCGCGCCAGGCCGTCAGTGAACACCAGCAGCGAATCACCCGCGCTCAATTTCAGGCTCCCCCGTGCAATCCCGTCCTCCGCGTCTCTAAGCAGGCTCGCCTCGCGCGTGACCCCGGCCGCGTTCAGCGCGATGATCCTCGGAAACTCTCCCGCTCTCGCCATCGTCACCTGCCGCCGGGCCGGGTCCAGGATCAGCAGGGCGATCGCCGTCCTGCCGGTGTTGCGCTTGAGGTTCTCTCCCAGCACCCGCTCCAGCTCCGCCAACGTTTGGTGCACGTCCCGGCAGGAGCCGCTTTCAAACATCAGAAAACCCTTCGCCAGCGCGATCGTCAACGCGCTCGCCAGCCCGTCGTTGCCCCCCTCGGCCACGATCACCCCCAGGCTGCCGTCCTCGAGCTCGATGAAATCGTAAAAATCGCCCGCCACCTCCCGCGCCGGGATACATGACGCCGCCAGCGTAATCCCCGCCGCATCCGGCGGCGCCGCCGGGAGAAGCCGAAGCTGTGCTTCCCGCGCCGCCGCCAGTTCAGCCTGCAGCGCCAGTCTCTCCGCCTGCACTCTCGCGTAGTGCGGCAGCAGTTCTTCCTCCTTGCATGCCTTGCCGCGCAGCGCCGCGTACAGCATCGGCAGCAGCGTCACCGCCGCGTGTACGCCCGCCACCGGAACATACGCCTGCCACGCCGGCATCCGGTCCAGCATGTCCGCCATCGGAGCCAGCAGCCCGACGAACGTGCACGCGCTCACCGCCGCCACAAAATCCCAGAGGAAGAACGTTCCCACAACCGCCGCCGCCATCAGGCCGCTCCGCAGCCGGAAGTCCGCCATGTCCGTCCGGTTGCTCTCGTCCACGGCGCCCAGCAATACCGCCAGCAGCAGCAACACCATCATCAGCAGCCTGGGCCTGTTGGCCAGCTTCCCAAACACCAGAATCGGAACAAGCAGGCAAACCGTCCCGGTGAAAAGCGCGATCAGCGAGGACTTCACGAAGTAGAGGAACCACGGGTGCCTCGATAAACCGATCGCTGTATTCGCCAACACGACCGGAGTAACCGGGTTCCCCGTAATTGGCAGCAGAAGATGATATCCCAGCACCAGCCAGCAGCCTGAAGCCACGCCGGTGATCACCGCCTGCCCCACGTTCGCCGAGAAGATGCGCCCCTTCAACGCCGCATCGAGCGAAACCAGCTTTCCCGGAAACCTCTCCCGGATGAAACCCTCGCCCCCGCCGTAGCCCATCCCCGTCACAATGCCCTGAATCACGTAGCTGAACAGCCGGGACAGTAAGGCCGCGAAGAGACCGGCCGCGGCGAAGGACTGAGGTTTCATCTCCGTCACCGCCAGCGCCGGGTCGATGAAGAACAGAACCGCGCCGAACGCCGGCAGGAACACCGCGAGCGCCGCCGCCCGCCGGATCGCCGCTTCCCCGTCCGCAATCCGCTTCGAAAACCGGAACGCCGCATAGAGGCTCAGGAAAATGTAGACAACTAACCTGGCAATATTGCCCATCGTCTCGTATGATCGTGACGACCGCAGTACTCTTTCGGCAAAAGGCTCTGAAACTTCAGCCAGAATGTCTCGTGAAATAATCCGGCTTCCGAGAAAATCCAGTTGCACAGTAAATTGGATATCCGGATACTTTCGCGCCAGCGGCCGGTACGTCACCCGGCGGACCCCCGCAAGCCCCTCCGCTTCGCTCGCCGTGATCTCCGGCGTTCCGATCCCCTCCAGCGCCATCCCGCCCAGCACAGATTGCAGCTCCAGCAGCGAGAAAGCCAGCATCTCCTCCTCGCCGATCGGCTCCGCCGGCCTCAGAAGCGATCCCGACAGCCTGTAGCCCAGTTCCGTTCCGTCCGCGCCGATGGTCACCCGCAGCCCTGCATCCTTGGCCGGGTTCGCCAGCAGAACCTCGCCTCCTAATTCCCCCGCGAACCGCCGCGCCGCCTCGCTTTGCGGCGCCGGCCTCCAACGGAAATACTCCACGAGATCCCGGTTGACGTGCGTCCTCGCCTCCGCGCTCCACCCCGTGACGTCGATCTGCAGTCGCGCCGCCGTTTGGCGCGCGATCTGAATCATCCGCCCGCGATCGATGGCGATATGAAAGTCCGCGTGGTGGCTCGCCAGATGATGAAGCTGAAAACTCGCCAGAAGCGCCAGTGGCGCGCCGATCAGAAATCCGTGGAACAGCAGCGCCTTCCGTCTGGATCCAAGGTTGAACCACGAGGGCGCTGATGATTCCATTTCCCTACGCGAGCCTCTTGACCACCATCGCCGTGATGTCGTCAAACTGCGGCGCTCCCGCCGCGTGCCGGTCGATCGCCTCGATCAGCGCGTCCAGAATCTCCGCCGCCGGCAGATCCCGCGCCGCCTTCAGCGTGTCGATCGTCCTCTCCAGCCCAAACTCTTCCTCCGACGTCGTGCATGCGTCCGTCACCCCGTCCGAGTACAGCAGCATCACGTCTCCGCCCTTCAACACAAACGGCTTGGCCTCGTAGGTCCTCTTCGCCAGCAGTCCCAGCGGCATCCCGGTCGACTCGAGCAGTTCCACCTCCCCCGACGCCCGCAGCACGATCCCTTCGGAATGTCCTCCGTTGACGAACTGGCATTTGCCCGTCGCCGGATCGTACAGCGTGAGAATCGCCGTGGCGTACTTATTCGACGGCGTCGACGCCCACAACAGATCGTTCGTCTCCGCCGCCAGTCCCGTCAACGGCGGAGACGATGCCAGCAGCGCCCTCAGGGTAGCCTGGATGTTCGCCATCAGCAGCGCCGCCGAGAGCCCCTTCCCGCTGATGTCCGCCACGCAAAGCAAATGCGTCGAATCCGCTTCCGCCACCCCCGCCGGAAGGATGTCGTAGTAATCCCCGCCCACCTGCCGCGCCTGCCTGTTCCTTGCCGCCAGATCCGTGTGCGGAAGCGCCGGGATCGCCTTTGGAAACAGATCCACCTGGATCGAAGCCGCCACGGCCAGTTCCTTCTCCAACTGCTGCCGGTACAGCGTGTCCCGGAAATGCCATGCGTTGTCCAGCGCCACCGAAGCCTGCGCGATCAGACCCGTAATGAAGTCGAGATCGTTCTCCGAGTACTCGCGCTTCATCCCGCGCGGTCCCAGCGCGATCAGTCCAACGGTCGAATCGCCGCTGCGCAGCGGGAAGAGCAGGAACTCTCCGTGGCTCACGGGGGCCGGTGAATCCGCCAACGCCGTTCGCCACCCCGGGTCTGCCTCCGTGCCCCGGAGCCTTGCGATTTCCGGCTGTCCCTGCTTCCAGGTCAGAATCGCCTGCTTCCTGATGGCGTACCGGCCCGCAAGTGTCAGCATCAGCAACTGCGCCACTTCTTCCGGGTCCACCGTCGCCGTCAGCGCCCTCACCAGATCAAGCAGCGCCCGCTGCTCCTGGATCTTCTGATCCAGCGCCCGATTGGCCTCCACCGTCCGGCTGTGCGACCGCGCATTCGCCAGCGACGTCGCCGCGATGTTTAGCAGCGCCGAAAGAAACTCGAATTCGCTCGGATCCAGGTTCCCCGCCGCCGCACGCCCCAGGCAAAGCAGGCCCAGCGGATCTCCGGGTTCTCCAATCGGCAGCGTCGTGACCAGTTTCAGCTCTTCGCAACTCGCCGGATCGAATTCCGCCCCCGCCTGCACCTTCGAAACTCCGCGCGCCAGCGCCACCCTGTAGCCCGTCCCCTCCTTCAACGCCACCAGCGCCCGCGTGATCAGCAGCCGCCCCATGATCGTTCGCAACAGGTGCTGGAGCTGCTCCTCCTGCCTCAGCGAGCCGCCGAGCAACCGCGCCGATTCCAGCAGCGATCCCAGCCTCGATGCGTCCAGCCGTGTCTCCATCAGAACTAAGGATACAAGACGAATCAACGCGATGCCCCGACTGCCCTCATGCGGCAGCCGGCCCGCTACAGCGCTTTTCCGGCCCGATTACCCTGCCGGCTGTATCGGCTTTTCGCCCCTCGCTTCCTAACCTTGGAGGGAAGGATTGGGATATGGCCGATTTCTATCAGACGGGCGCCGTCACGACTCTCCACCAACTGACTCGCAATCAAGTTGAACGCCTCGAAGCCGACCTCGAGAAGTTCAGCCGCCACCGCCCCATCGGCCTCGTTCTCCCCGCGCTCTTTTCCGAGTTCGAAAACGCGGCCATGCACCGCATCGTCGCCGAACTCCAGAAAGTCCGTTACCTCCAGCGCATCGTTCTCAGCCTCGGCCGCGCCTCACACGAACAATACCTCAAGGCCAGAAGCTTCTTCGCGAATTTCTATACCCCCGTCGACATCATCTGGGTCGACAGCCCCCGGATGCAGAGTCTGCTCAAAAGGCTGGAAGAACGCGGACTCTCTGCCGGCCCCGACGGCAAGGGCCGCTCCTGCTGGCTCGCCTACGGCCTTCTCCTGGCCAACCGCGATTGCGATGTCATCGCCCTCCACGATTGCGACATCGTCAATTACGATCGCCAGATGCTGGCCCGCCTCTGCTACCCCATGGCGCATCCCCACCTCGGCTTTGAATTTTGCAAAGGCTTCTACGCGCGCGTCACGGACCGGATGCACGGCCGCGTCACGCGCCTCTTCATGACCCCGCTGATCCGCACCCTCGAAGGAATGGCCGTTGGCAATCCCTTCCTGCGCTATATCGACAGCTTTCGCTACGCGCTCGCCGGCGAGTTCGCCATGGACATCAATCTCGCCCGCGTCAACCGCATCCCCGCCGATTGGGGCCTTGAAGTCGGCGTCCTCGCCGAGGTCTTCCGCAACTGCGCCGTCTCCCGGACCTGCCAGGTCGACCTCATGGATACTTACGAGCACAAGCACCAGGCCCTCTCCGGGGACGACCGGACCAAGGGCCTCTCCCGCATGGCCTGCGACATCTCCAAGAGCCTCTTCCGCACCCTCGCCGCTGAAGGCGTCGTCTTCACCTCCGACGATTTCCGCGCCATCCAGGTCCGCTACGTCCGCATGGCCCAGGACACCATCGCCCGCTACTACGCCGACGCCATGCTCAACGGCCTCAAGTTCGATCGCAACTGCGAGGAGATGGCGGTGCAGACCTTCGCCCGAAGCCTGCGTGTCGCCACCCTGGAATTCCAGGAGGACCCTGACGGCCTGCCCTTGATCCCCAACTGGAACCGCGTGCTCTCCGCCTTGCCTGAGTTCTTTGACCTCATGCTTGACGCCGTTTCCAGGGACGCGCGCGAAACCGCCCGCGCCGCCGCCGTCTGAACGAGAACTCATGCCCGCCTTGAAACTCCCCGAAGACGCCCGCCTCGCCGCCGAATATATCCGGCGCGCCGATATCGTTGTCGGCATTCCCAGCTTCAACAACGAACGCACCATCGGCCACGTCGCCCGCGCCGTCTTCGGGGGACTCGCCAAGTACTTTCCCCAACTCACCGGCGTCGTCATCAACTCCGACGGAGGCTCCACCGACGGCACCCGCCATGAGGTTCTCTCCGCCCGCGTCGAAGAGAGCCAGATGATGATGGTCTCCACGCCCATCCTCCCCGCACATCGCCTCTCCGTTCCCTATCACGGCCTCCCAGGGAAGGGAAGCGCCTTCCGGCTCATCTTTCAGATGGCGCGAAAACTCGGAGCCAAGGCCTGTGTCGTCGTCGACTCCGACCTCCGCTCCATCACCCCCGAGTGGATTGACCTTCTCGCTCGCCCCATTCTCTTCGCCGGCTACGACTTCACCGCGCCCTACTACCACCGCCACAAGTACGACGGAACCATCACCAACAGCATCGTCTACCCGCTCACTCGTATGCTCTACGGCCTGCGCGTGCGCCAGCCCATCGGAGGCGAGTTCGGCCTCTCCGGACGCCTCGTCGAGCGCTATCTCGAACGCGACGACTGGGAGACCGACGTCGCCCGCTTTGGCATCGACATCTGGATGACCACCATCGCCATCGCCGAAGGCTATCGCGTCTGTCAGAGCTTCCTCGGCGCCAAGCTCCACGACGCCAAGGACCCCGGCGCCGACCTCGCCGCCATGCTCCACCAGGTCGCCGGCAGCGTCTTCATGCTCATGGAGGAGTATGAGCCCGTCTGGCGGAAAAAGACCGGCAGCCAGCCCGCCGAGCTGTTCGGGTTCCGTTTCGATGTCGGCTTGGATCCTATTTCGGTCAACGTCGAGAGGATGGTCAACGCGTTTCGACGCGGCCACCATGATCTTCACGAGATCTGGGCCATGGCCCTCGCGCCCGCCACCTTTGAGCAGGTCGGCGAACTCGCCCGCCACGCCGCCGAATGCGGCCGCGGCTTCCACCTCGACGACGGTCTCTGGGCTCGCATCGTCCTCGACTTCGCCGCCGCCTATCACCGCAACCATCTCACTCGAAGCCAGATCATGCGTTCGTTTACGCCGCTCTACCTTGCCCGCGTCGCCTCCTTCGTCATCGAAACCGAACCTCTTGTCGCGAGCGAAGTCGAGGAACGCATCGAGCGCCTCTGCCTTGTCTTCGAAGAATTGAAACCCTATCTGGCGGCTCGCTGGAACGGCCTCCCTGAAGGCTCCTCCGGCGCCGCTGCAGCGGAACCGCCCAAGCTACAGCAGGAGGTTTAGTCCATGATCGAAACTTTGACACAAGTATTGGAAGGCGCGCTCCAGCGGCTGCGGGAACAGGTCACCACCTACCTCCCCTCCTTACTCGCCGCTCTGACCCTGATTCTCGCCGCCTGGCTCGCCGCCCTCTCCGTCCGTTGGGTGATCTACCGCATCTTCAAGGGCCTCACCATCGACAGGTTCCTCCGCCAGAGCGGCGTCGCCTTCATGATCGACCGCAGCGGCAGGCTTCGCGCCACCCGCATCGTCGCCGAATCCTCTTACTGGGGCATCCTCCTCGGCGGCTTCCTCATGGGTCTCAGCGTTTTTAACACCAATATCACCACCCAGATGATTCAGACCTTCGTCTTCCTCCTCCC
>CAYWST010000063.1:0-9362 GCA_964461075.1 uncultured Solibacteraceae bacterium
CTTGGCCGCCTTCCGCACCGCCCTGGCGATCTGGGCCATCGTTGCAGCCGTCGCGCTCTTCGCACAGCCTGTCGGCATGATTGGCGACGCCGCCGAATACTCCCTGATGCTCATGCCGTGGGTGCGGCATTTCTCGCCCGAAATCAGGCCCGGTGACATCCGCGCCTATAACGGCCTTCTCGAGACACAGCCCTTACCGGACGCCGGGCCCGCGCAGCCGTTCCCGGATCCTTTCATCCAGGCCCCGAACTCGAATCCTCCCACCTGGGATATGCGGCACTTCTGGTTTTATAGTCTGCTCGCCCGGCCGTTCCTCCCGCTCACGCGTCTTCCCGGATTCCATCCTTTCGCGGCCTTCGTCTTTCTGAATCTCGCGCTTATGCTCGGCGCCATCTGGCTCGCGCACTGCTGGTCCGGCCCGCGGGGCGCGCTGGCCGCGGCCATTGTGCTCATCTGTTCACCGGCGCTCTGGCTCACGAACAAGGTCCACACCGAACTGCTGACCGTCACCGGTCTGCTCGCCTGCCTCGTCGCCCTCTCCGCCGGCCGGCCCGCCTGGGCTGGCTTCTTTGCTTCGCTTGCCGCCGCGCAGAACAACCTGCTCGCCCCGCTTGCGGCGATGCTGCTCGCCTGGGCATGGATCGTGCGCCGCGAAAACAAGCGCGAACGGCTTGCTCTCTCCGCCGCCTCCGCCGCGCTCGTCGCTTTGGCGCCCGTCTACTACTGGGTTCGCCACGGCTTCACGAGCCCGCTTGCCGTGCTGGGTTACGTACTCCCCGATCTGGTGGGCGGGCGGCGCATCCTCAGTCTATGGATCGACCCCGACCGCGGCCTGCTCCCGCTCTGGCCCCTCGCTCTGCCTTGCCTCTTCATCGGCATGGCCAGCCTCCTCAGACGGCGCCGCCCGCCCGGCGCCGTTTTCTGGATCGTGGGCGGCTACCTCGCCTTCGCCCAGGTTGTGATGAGCATGCAGGCGAACTGGAATCCTGGCGGTTCGCATCTCGCTCACCGCTACGCGGTCTGGTTCATCCCGCTTGCCTGGTTCCCGTTACGCCATTGGATCGAGTTCGCTCTCGCCGGCCGCGAGGGGCGGCGCCTCTGTGCCTTCGGCGCGCTGATCGTTCTGGGCGCTTGGTCCGCCTGGCAATACCGCCCTTCTCAGCCCGATACCGTCGTCCAATTCAACGCGTTTTCCCGATGGTGGTATGCCAATCTGCCGTCTCTTTACGATCCCGACCCCGAAATCTTTCTCGAACGCGCCTGTTCCGCCGA
This sequence comes from uncultured Solibacteraceae bacterium, assembly GCA_964461075.1. GTDB lineage: Bacteria > Acidobacteriota > Terriglobia > Bryobacterales > Bryobacteraceae > JACADU01. The sequence goes on from CAYWST010000063.1 coordinate 1,273, forward strand.
AGCCGGCAACTACTCGCAGCCGCCTCGGCGCGTGGACCGCCGCCTCCTACGGTGTCTCGGCGGCAATGCTGCGGAGAAAGGCTTCTGGGCCGCTTCCGACCCTGCCTGCCGCAAGCTCTATATCTCCCGCGAGGGGCTCGACGAGCAGAGAAGACTTCCCAACCCCGCCCCGATCGCCGGATGCCAATACGAGATGGACCCTCGCCGCGCTCTCGCCCGAGCCATTGAAACCGCGCCGCCGGGCGACGGCGATTTCTACCTCACGGTCCCTTGACTCCCCTTGCCGCGTCTCTTGCAGGAATGATCACACCTGGGTATAGTTTATTTCAGAGCTTCAGATGTGTAATTTCAGTACCCAGTTGATTCTCTCTTTTGCCGTCGCCTCCGCCGCGTGGGCTCAATCCGGGACCGGCAGCATTCAGGGCACTGTTCGCGACCCTCTCGGAGCCGTGATTCCTCAGGCCAGCGTCAAGCTGCTTCAAACCGCGACCGGAGTTCAGCGTGAATCGAAATCCAACGACGCCGGACTCTACACCTTCCCGACGCTACCCATCGGCGCTTACAAGGTGACCGTCGAGGCCTCCGGTTTCCAGGGATGGGAAGCCACCGTGCAGTTGCAGGTGGGCCAGGTGGCTGTGGTCAACGCCGCGCTGCAACTGGCGTCGACCTCGTCGGAGATCACCGTCGCCGGCGATGTCACCACGCTGCTGGTTGAATCCAGCGCCACGCTGGGCCAGATCATCGAGCGGCAGCGCATCGAGCAGTTGCCGCTCAACGGCCGCTTTCTCAATGGATTGCTTGGCCAGACGATTCCGGGCGTGGAAGGCACGAAGACGTTCGGACTCAACGAAGCCGCCACGGAGTACGTCCAGGACGGCGCAGCGCTGGTCAACCGCGACACCGGCAACCTGCAGGCGCGCCCGCCGGGGCTCGACACCATCCAGGAGTTCAAGGTCGAGACCAATAACTCCTCGGCCAAGATCAACCGGCCGGCGACCGTGATTGTCTCCACGAAGTCCGGCACAAACGATCTCCACGGCGCCGTTTTCGAAACGACGAGGAATAATGCGCTCGCTTTCGCCCGGCGGCGGCAGGATTATTACGATAAGCCGCCACATTATGTCCGGAATGAGTTCGGCTTCTCCGTCGGCGGTCCCGTCGTCTTGCCGAAGCTGTACAACGGCAAAAACCGGACGTTCTGGTTCACCGCCTGGGAGGCGTACCGCAAGTACGAGTCGCGCACCACAAGCCTTTCAATGCCGACGATGGCGATGCGAGAAGGCGATTTCTCCGGGCTCGTCGACTCGCTCGGCCGTCCTTCCATCCTCTATGACCCGTGGACGACGCAGGGCCGTGAGCAGAATTGGGCCCGCGCGCCCTACGCGGGCAACAGGATCCCGATCACCCGCCGCAGCCCGCTGGCGACTTACCTCTACTCTGTGACGCCGCAGCCGACGCACCTCGACCGCAATCCCATGGTCGTTTCAAATTTCTTCGCGCCCATTCAGGATAACCGCGCCGACAACACCATCACCATCCGCCTCGATCACCGCTTCTCCGACCGCGACAACTTCTTCCTGCGCGTCACTCACGGCGATAACATCAATCAGTACCCCGGCAACGAGCCCTCTTATCCGACGCTCGACGGTTCCACCAACATCACCAACCGCACGGCGCGCAATGCTTCCGCCGTGGCCAATTGGACGCACACTTTTTCCCCCACCCTTTTCAGCGAAACCTTGGTCAACTGGTCCTACGAAAACTACGACATCTACTCGGGAGATTACTTCCAAAACTGGGCCGGCAAACTCAAGCTCCCGAATCCGCTGAACGAGGACGGCTTTCCTTACATCTACGAGACCGGCTTCGGAATGTACTACGTTCAGCCCGACAACCGGCGGAACAACCGCACCTGGATTTCGGGTCTCGATCAGAACTTTACCAAGATGAGCGGGCGGCATGAGCTGCAATTCGGCGGGCGCATCCGGAACGAGCAGATGAATGTGCTGCCGGACCAGGGCGGCGTCAGCGGACGGCACTATTTCAACAGTTGCGCCACCTGTCTCTACGACCCTGCATCGGGGACCACCTACAGCTCGGTCCCGCGCACCGGCCACAACTCGGCCAACCTTTACCTCGGCCTCGCCAACTACTATCAGGTTGTCGTGTCGCAGAAGATGTACCGCTTCCGCGACCGCGAATTCTCCTTCTACATCCAGGACAATTGGCGGCTCAATTCGCGGCTCACGCTCAATCTTGGCCTCCGCTACGAGTACCATCCGCCCATGTGGGAGGCGCAGAACCTGTTCACCGGCTTCGATATGGCTTCGAAGTCGATCATCAACGGGCGGCCGATCGACGAGCTGATTCAGTTGGGGCGCACCTCGCCGCAGATCGTGAACACGTTCACCCGGATCGGCGTGAAGTTCACTGACGCCCAGACGATGGGCCTGCCGCCCAATCTCACCTACGCCGATAGGCTCGGTTTCGGACCGCGCGCCGGTCTGGCCTACAAGGTCGGGGGAGGGAAGCGCCCATTTGTGATCCGCACTGGCTATGCACTGTTTGTCTATCCGCCGCCGTTGAGGAATTTCGACGCCGCGACGCGCTCGAATCCCCCGTTCCAGGCGACATTCACGCGCTCGTTCACCGCCGCCAACCAAAGTCCGGATGGGCTTCCGAACTACGCGATGCGTTCTGTGCCTACGATCGTCGCCGGTCTTAACAGCTCGGATGCGATCGATCTGAACAACCCGGCCGGCGTCACGAGAGGCAGCTTCACCACCAACTTCTTCAACCCCGATCAGCCGGTCACCCGTGTTGGCGAGTGGAACTTCACCGTGGAGCGCGAGGTGATGGACGCGACCGTGGTCCGTGTCGCCTATGTGGGCAATCACGGTTTCAACCTGGAGCGATTCCGGAGTCTCAACAACCAATCCAATAATTACATCTGGTTCGTGTCGACCGGCCTCCCGCTGCCGACCGGCGAGTACTCGGGCGTCGCCAGGAGGAGTTTCGATAAGACAACCTATGGCGACATCCGCGAGTTCCAGAGAACCGGCTATTCGAACTTCAACGGCGCCACCATCGAGGTCCAGCGCCGGCAGAAAGACGGATGGGGCTACCAGTTCTTCTATACGCTCTCAAACACCTTCCGTTCAGGCGGCAACGGATGGCGGGACGGCATCGTCCCGGACCCGATCGTCTACCTGCCCGGGACCATGCCGACGGACGTCAAGGAGCTGGACCGCCTGGTGAACTACCGGCGCGATACCAGCGTGCCCCATCATCGTTTTCGCTGGAACTGGCTCGTCGATCTCCCCTTCGGCCGCGGGAAGAAGTTCGGGTCGAACGCGAACTCCCTGATGGACAAGCTGATCGGCGGCTGGCAGGTTGCCGGTACTGGAACCTACCGTTCCAACTACTGGGCTCTGCCAACGAGCAATTGGGGCTATCTCGGCGAAATTGAAGTGTACGGAACGAAGTACAGGATCGAGGACTGCCGCTCGGGCACCTGCATCCCCGGTTACCTCCATTGGAACGGCTATATCCCAGCTAACCGCATCAACTCATACGACGCCAACGGAAAGCCGAATGGCGTGATGGGAGTACCGGACAACTACAAGCCCGCCCATCTGCCGATCTATCCGACTCCCAAGGAGGGCGTCGCCGCCAACGATCCGCTGGCGCCCTACTACGAGTCCAACAACGTCTGGATTCCTCTCAAGAACGGTACCGTGCAGCGCATCGGCATGGACACGAACTTCCACCCCTGGCGGCAGCAGTATTTGCCCGGACCCTGGAATTTCGGTCTGGACGCTTCGATCTTCAAGACCGTGCGGTTCGGCGAGCGCATCGCGGTTCGCATGAACGCGGACTTCTTCAACGTGCTCAACAACCCGGGGATGGGCCAGCCGAACTCGACCAGCGGCATCATCAGCCTGCAGAATTCATCCAACGGCCCGCGCCAACTTCAACTCACCCTCCGCCTCTCCTGGTAACCCCGGAAATTGTGGCAGGCACAATTAGGCCCAGGCCGCCGGGGTTGACAGCGCTGGAAATATTTCCCAGCACGGGTGAAACAGCAGGTTGAACTGCGAAAGTCAGGCTAGAATCCCTTGCACCACCTCACCGTGCACTTCCGTCAGGCGCTCCTTGCGCTCCTGGGGGAGGTAGCTCAACTCATCCTGATTCAGCCCAAGCTGGTGAAGGATGGTCGCGTGCAGATCGCGAAAATGCACAGGATTCTCCACCGCCTTTAGACCAATAGCGTCCGTCGCGCCGTAGACGTGGCCCTTTTTCACGCCGCCGCCGGCCAGCCACCAGGTGAAGCCGGTGTTGTGATGGTCGCGGCCCTTGCCGCCTTCGGCCTCAGGCGACCGGCCGAACTCGCCGCCCCAAAGCACGAGCGTTGAGTCGAGCAGACCCCGGCGCTTCAAATCCTCGATCAGCGCCGCCACCGGCTGGTCGGTCTGCGCCGCCATCCGCAGATGGTTCTCCTCGATATCGGCGTGCGCGTCCCACTGCATGTTGCCCGGGCCGCCCCCTGACACCACGCAGACAAAACGAACCCCCCGCTCCACCATGCGGCGTGCCAGCAGTGTCCTCCTGCCGTAGTCGTCGGTTGGCTGCTTGCCTACTCCATAGAGCTCCAGCGTCTCCGCAGGTTCTTTCGACAAATCGAACACCTCCGGCGCCTCGGTCTGCATTTTGAACGCCGTGTCGTAGGCCGAGATGCGCGCCGCGAACTCCTCGTCCTCGCCCGGCATCCCCGCTTCGTTCAACTTCTGGATGAGGTCGATCGTCTTTCGCCGCTGCGAGAGCGATACCCCCGCGGGCATCGCGAGATTGAGCACCGGTTTCGCGCCCGGCCGCAGCATCGCCGGTTGGTAGACGGCGGGGAGGAAGCCGTTGAGATACATCGGCTGTCCCGCCTCAAGCGCGCCTTTGGGATCCGGGATGACCGCATAGGCGGGGAGCGATTCCGCCTCCGAGCCGAGGCCATACACGATCCAACTCCCCATCGACGGAAAGCCCGGAATGATGCGCCCCGTCATGCATTGATACTGCGCCGCCGAGTGCACCACCATGTCTCCGTGCATTGACCGCACCACGCAGATGTCGTCCACAATACGCGACTGGTGCGGGAACAGGTCGCTCACCTCAATCCCCGACTGCCCGTACTTCCGGAACGTCCGCTTCGTCCCCAGGATCCTGGCGTCCGGCTTGACGAACTGATACTTGACCTCGCCGAACTCCGCCGGGCGCTTCTGCCCGTCCAGCTTGTTCAACATGGGCTTCGGATCGAAGGTCTCGATGTGCGAGGGCCCGCCGGCCATGAAAAGAAAAATGACCGATTTCGCCTTCGCCTTGTCCGGCATGTGCGGAGGCTTCGGCGCCAGCGGATTGTGGCGCGTTCCCCCTTGCGCCGTGAGGCCCGCAAACGCCAGCGATCCGAACCCGCAGAAGGCGTCCGTCAACCACTCCCGGCGGTTCCTGGTGGGCCTGATGTGCTCGCTCATCCCTTCCGTCTCCTAGTTAACGTACAGAAACGCATTCAGGTTCAGCATCGCCAGCGCGAACTCGCGCAGGGCCGCCTCGCCGCCGCTGCCGATGAACGCGATCCCCAGCGCCCGCTCCTTTGCTCCCGGCGGGCGCCCGGCCACCAGCCGGTAGGCGAGATCCACCCGCGCCGCCGGAGTCTTTGCTTCGCGCTCGAGCCTCTTTGCCAAGGCCTGCGCCATCGTGTTGGAGAACTCGCCGTTCAACAGCTCCAGCGCCTGCGGCGCGTGAGTCGATTGTTCGCGCCGGGCGCAGGACAACTGCAGGTCGGGCGCGTCGAACACCTCCATCATCGGCAGCCGCAGATTGCGCTTCTGCAGCAGGTAGACGCTCCTCCGGCGGTGCTCCGCTTCGTCTTTGGTCACCGCCCACTGCGCCGGCTTGTAGAGGAACTGAATCAGCTCCGGCTCCACCGGGACGATCACGCTCGGGCCGCCGGCCTTCGTCACCAGCGCACCGGCCACCGCCAGTTGGGCGTCACGGATCTCTTCCGCCTCCAACCTGCGGCGGCTGAACTTCCACAGCAGCCGGTTAGAAGGGTCCTTCTCCTTGGCTGCCGCTTCCATCGGCGAGGACGAAGATTGCCGGTATGTGTTCGACAGCAGGATCTCCCGGTGCAGCGCCTTGAGACGCCAGCCGTTTTCCACCAGCCGGTTGGCCAGCCAGTCCAACAGCTCCGGATGCGACGGCCGCGCCCCCATCCGCCCGAAGTCGTTCGGCGTCGCCACGATCCCGCGGCCGAAGTGATACTGCCAGAGGCGATTGGCCATCACCCGCGCTGTGAGCGGGTTCTCCGTGGCGGTCAGCCACTCCGCCAGCTTTTGGCGTGGATTCGACGTTTCGAGCGGAAGTTCCGGCGTCCCCGGCGGCAGAAGCACGCCCGGCGGCCTCATCCCGACCGGGGCGCCCTTCTGCAAATACTCACCCCGGTTTAAGACGTGAATCGGTGTCATCTTCGACCGATCGTTGTGTACCGAAAACAGTGACGGCAGCGGCGCGGGGATTAGGTCGGTCAGCGCGTCGATCTCTTTGACCAGCGCCGGTTTCTCGCTTTCCGGCGCGCGGTTCATCTTCTCCCGCAAGGCCTTGATCCGGGCCTGCAGCGGCGCCGCCTTCTCCCTCCAGGCCTGCTGCTCGGCCTCGCTCGCCAGCGGCACGTCCTGCTCATAAGTCTGCGCGAAGTAGCCCTGCAGCCGGTAGTAGTCGGTTTGCCGGATGGGGTCGAACTTATGGTCGTGACACCGCGCGCAGCCCATCGTCACGCCCATCACCGAGGCGCCGACGATGTTCGTCATCTCGGTCAGGACCTCGTTGCGGGAACTGGCGACTTCCTGGTTGCCCGCGTTCTTTCTCAGTGGCCCCAGCCGATTGTACCCGGCCGCGATGCGGTAGATCTCATGGCTCGGGTTCAATTCGTCGCCGGCGATCTGCTCGCGGATAAACTCGTCGTACGGCTTGTCGCTGTTGAACGCGTGGATCACATAGTCCCTGTACCTCCACGCGTCCAGCCGGTGGGTGTCGTATTCGAAGCCGTCGGATTCGGCGAAGCGGACCACGTCCAGCCAGTGCCGCCCCCACTGCTCGCCGTAGCGCGGCGAGGTCAACAGACGGTCCACGACGCGCTCCCACGCGCCTGGCGACCGGTCTCGCTCAAACGCCTGGATCTCTTCCGGCGTCGGAGGCAGCCCGTGGAGGTCAAAGGTCACCCGGCGGATCAGAGCCGCCCGGCTGGCCTCCGGCGCGGGCTTCAGACCCTGGCTTTCGAGCTTCTCAAGGATGAACGCGTCAACTGGCGTCCGGATCCAGGACCTGGACGCCTGGGTCCGCAATTCGGGCGGCGCCGCCGATTTCCGGGGCTGGAAGGCCCAGTGGCGCCGCTCCTGCGGCGTGTACTCGCCCAATGGCGCGGCAGATTCGGCGCCACTGGCCGCCAGCAGATGAAGAATCACGCACAGGATCAATCGGATACAGCCCTCCCAGACGGCTGAAAGACGTTAGTCATTTATCTCTCATTCTGAGCTTGATCGCAACCCCCCTCCGAAGCTATGGGCGACATCCTTGGGGAACCGCCCTGCCGTCAAACTGTAACCTATTGTCTCGATCTTCCAAATCTGGTAGTGTGAGGGCACGGCAGGAACCGAGGGGGCCTGCCGAACTGCAATGCAGATACAACTACCCCACCGAGCCATTGACCCCAAGGCCAAACGACTCAGTGTGGATCCTGCTCAAAGGAGAACCACCTAATGGAGAAATTCTCTCAAGAAGAGTTGAAAGCGTACCTGATGACCTCGAATGAGGAATACCGGTCGCTCGCCGAGAAGCACGCCGAATACGCGAAGCTCATTGAAGCGATCGAATCGAAGCCTCATGTGACGCCGGAAGACGAAGTGGAAGAGCACCGTCTCAAGAAGTTGAAGCTCGCCTGCAAGGATCAGATGCAGGCCATCGTCAACCGGCATTTGTCCGCTCAAGTTGCGTAGATTCGCGTTCGAGCGTCAGGTACGCAGTTCGGTTCGTGATCAACCCCC
>CAYWST010000063.1:9372-19106 GCA_964461075.1 uncultured Solibacteraceae bacterium
GGGGGCGGGGGTTGGTGCGATTGGGGTGGTGCGGATGAGAGGACTTGAACCTCCACTCCCTTTCGGGAAACAGATCCTAAGTCTGTCGCGTCTGCCAGTTTCGCCACATCCGCGCGGCTTCTTCTAACTTATCAGGCCTCAACTTGATATGTTTGAGCTATGTTCGGTCGCGTCGCCTGTCTTGCCGCCATTCCGGTTCTGCTTACCGCGCAGTCCGCGCCGGTAAGGCCTCCGGATGTCCGCTATGAGCCTTCCTCGCCCGGCATCGTGAAGGAGATGCTGCTACTGGGCGGGGTGACGAAGAGCGACGTAGTGTACGACCTCGGCTGCGGGGACGGCCGGGTGGTGATCGCAGCCGCAAAGGAATACGGTGCTCGAGGAGTGGGGATCGACATCGACCCGCAGCGGATCGCCGAGGCGCAGGCCAACGCAAAGGCCGCCGGCGTGACGCATTTGGTGAAGTTCAAGGTCGGCGACCTGTTCGAGGCCGACGTCCGCGAAGCCAGCGTGGTCATGCTCTATCTCTGGCCATGGATCAACCTCAAGATCCGGCCCATGCTGCTCAATCAGCTCAAGCCGGGCGCGCGGATCGTCTCGCACTATCACGACATGGGCGACTGGATGCCGCACAAGAAGATCGAAGTCGAAGGCCACCCGATTTATTTCTGGACCGTTCCGCCGCCGCGCTGATTACTCGGCCCAGTGAAGGACATTCCTGATCACTGACCACCGGGGCTCGCGGTGTTGGGCCGACTTGCCCAGAATCCAGTGTTCATAGAGGCGGTCGATGGTGCGGTCCTTTCGCTTGAGCTCGATCCAGTTGTTGATGAAATTCAGCCAATCCTGGTCCCGCCGCGCGAGGGGGTACGCAAGCGGCACCTTGATCTGATCCGATTCGGGAACGACGACCGAATACTCGGGGTGCAGCATCGAAAGCACGGAGCCTCGCTCGGCGGGGAGAACGGCGGCGTCGGGTTTGGCCGCAAGCGGACTTTCATCGTTCGTTGGGGGGATCAACTTGATCCGGGCTTGCGGCAACCGGCTGCGGATTGCCTGGACGTAGTAGGGAATATCGGGAACGTCGACTTCAATTGCGCCAAGCGATCGGATGCTCTCCCAACTGGTGAACTTCGCCCGCAGGTGGTCGCGGACGACAAATCCAATCGTCTCATCCATGTAAGGCTGTGAGTATGCGGCGGCCATCATCCGGAGGGGCGTGACGGCGATGCCCGCCATCGCAAGTTCGCACTGTTGCCGGCCCATCGCGTCGTTGAGATTCTCGATGTTGATGGGGACGAACTCCACGACGACGCCGATGTCGGAGGCCAGTCGGTGGGCCATCTCGATATCCAGCCCGATCAACTCGCCCTTGCGGTTGAGGTAGGAGAAAGGGAGTCTGTTGTTCAGGGTGCACACGCGAAGCTTGCCGGACCTCCTGATGGCGCCGAGAACACCGGCTTGAACGACGGCGTCCGCTTCCGGCTTGCGGGCCTGGATTGGCGGCGCTACCGCGAACAGGGGCTTCATGTTGTAGACCACCTAACCGCCCTGGAAAGTCCCGCCGAGGCTGCGCGCGAAGAAGACGCGCACGCCGATCAGGATGGCCGCCAACAGGACGGCGGTCGTGGCGAAGTAGCGGAGCAGGCGGAAGGGGCTGAATCGAACGGCGCCGGTGACGGCGGCGGTCCCGAGAATGGCCACCGCCACGGTGTGCACCGCGGCCAGCAGCGTGCCGAACCGCGCGTTGATGACGCTGGTCGCGACAAACAACTGGAAGGTGTCGGCGGGTATGCGGAACATGTCGAGCAGGAAGGGAACCGCCGCGTTCAAGCTTCCGAAAAAGGTCAAAAGCCCTGTCACCGCCAGCGCGGGGTAGCTCGAGACATCGACGGGAGCGTCGGAAAACCAGCCCGCGAAGAAGATGAAGCTCAACGAGAGCAGCTTGCCGGCGTGGGGGAAGTTGAACGATGCGGGCACGATCACGTCGGGCAGGCCGGCGGTATGTTCGTCGGTGATCCGATGGCGCTCCAGCATCAATTTGCACTCTTCGGTGAGACTGGGCAGGACGACGAAGAGATCACCGACCATGAAGGCCGTCAGCAGCGCGTCGCGCGTCGAGCCGAACACTTCTCCGAAGCGGACGGGCGTGAACGCAGAGATCAGGCCCGGGATAATCCAGACTGCGGCCAGGGCCGCGATGAGGACATAGGTGACCAGGAAGACCTCGATCCGGGCGATCTGCTCGACGCTCATCGTACCCGCTGCATAGGCGGAAACGGCGAAGATGCCGACCGGGGTCAGCCGGACGATAAACCGCGTTGCGAGTGAGAGACCCGAAGATACGACGGCGAGCGCGTCCATCAACGGCTGCTTCCGCTCGACGCCGATCAGGGCCACGCCGAGCACAATGGAGAAGAGCACGACCGCCGGGACGATGTTGTTGGCGAGGGAGTGAAACGGGTTGGACGGAATATAGAGGCCGATGAAGTCGAAGGGGGCGTGCTTCTCTACCATCGCCGTACTGAAGAATGAGGCGTTCTGCACGTCGGGGAAGGCGAGCGGCGCGAGGAACGCGAGGCCGAGTCCGACACCCCAGAGCAGCGCGAGCACAGCGCCAGCCTTGACACCGAGCTTTTTGGCTTCGGCATAACTGAGTCCTCCAAGACTGGTCAGGATCGAGACGACGACGTAGGGAAGAACGGTCATCTGAAGCAGACGGACGAATCCGTCAGCCACGATTTTCAAGGGCGAAGCCAGTTCGCCCAGAAAGACGCCTGCACCAACGCCGAGCGCGAGGCCGGAGAGGATCTGCATCCAAAGGCTCATATCCCATTCACTGTAATGGATTCCGCTGCGTCATCAGTCCGAAACGATTCCGCGGTACCCTACGCAGCATGATTAAAGTTCTCGTCTTGGGAATCCTTTCCGTTTGCGCGCTGCTGGCGCAGTACGACACCGCGACAGTGCTGGGATCGATCAATGACCCGAGCGGCGCCGTTGTGCCGGCGGCGAAGGTCACGCTTGTCAACACACAAACCGGCGTCAGCGTCTCGCAGACCGCCGACGAGTCGGGCAATTACCAGTTTCTGAACCTTCGCATCGGGGCCTACAAAGTGCAGGCGGAGAAGACAGGATTCAAGATCGCCACCTCCGAGGTTTTTACGCTGACGGTGAGCGCGAGACAGCGCGTCAACCTGACCATGCAGGTGGGCGAGGTGACGGAGACTGTCACGGTGAGCGAAGCGGCCGCGCTCATCGAGACCGATTCGAGCGACCGCGGGCAGGTCATCAACCGGCAGGCGATCGTCAACCTGCCGCTGAACGGGCGGGCTTACGCCGATCTGGCGCTGCTGAGCCCGGGCGTGCGAAGGTCCAACATCTCGAATCGAGACGCGTCGTTCAACGTCAACGGGCTGCGCAGTTCATTGAACAACTTCATGCTGGACGGCGTGGACAACAACGCCTACGGGACGTCGAACCAGGGCTTCTCGAACCAGATCGTCCAGCTCAATCCGGATTCGGTGCAGGAGTTCAAGGTTCAGACCAACAACTTCTCGGCCGAGTTCGGACGCGCGGGCGGCGCGGTGATCAACGCCAGCCTGCGCGGGGGCACCAATGAGTTCCACGGTTCGGCCTGGGAGTTCCTGCGCAACACAAAGCTGAACGCGGTTGGGTTTTTCAAACCTTCGACGGGCGTCAAGCCGGTGCTTGTGCAGAACCAGTTCGGCGGCGCGTTCGGCGGGCCCATCGTGAAGGACAAGATGTTCTTCTTCGCCGACTATGAGGGGTTCCGGCGGGTGGAGCGAGGTCTGCAGTTCGCATCCATCGCGACATTAGAACAGCGGCAGGGACGGATGGGCGTGCCCGTGAGAAACCCACTGACGGGCGACGTGTACACTGACGGCGTCATTCCGCAGAGCGCGATCACATCGTTCGCGCGCAAGGTGCTCGGCGATCTTCCGGCGCCGGTTCGAGCGACTGCTCCAGGCGTGGCGCCTTCAAACAACTGGGATTACCTGACCCCGGTTCCCACGAATGACGACAAAGGCGACGTGAAATACGACCACTATTTCAACGACAAGCTGAACGCCTTTGTGCGCTACAGCCACCGGCTGTCGAACCGCACTGAGAACCATGTCATTCCAGGTCTCTCCGGCGGAAACGCCAATGGCAACGTGCGGATCCTGAATCAGCAGATCGCCACCGGCTTTAACTACAACCTGACGCCGACCTCGGTGCTCGACTTCCGCATCGGGGTGAGCCTGTTCGAGGGCGGCAAGACGGCGCTTGGCTCCGAGCGGCCCAACATGCTCGCTGAATACGGCATCCCCGGCTTGCCGGACAGCCCAACGATTGGGGGCGGATTGACGGCCCAGAGCATCGGCGGCTACACCGCGCTTGGCCGGCAGTCGTCAAATCCTCAATTCCAGGATCCATTCACGGTCAACCCCCGGGCGAATTACTCAAAGATCGTCGGCCGCCATGTTCTCAAGGCGGGCTACGAATTCCAGTCGATCAACACCGACATCTTCGATTTCAATCCGCAGTACGGCCAGGACACCTACAACGGGCAATTTTCGCGTCCGTCCGGCGCCAGTTCGAACAACATTTACAATTTGGCGGACTTCCTGTTTGGCGCGCGGTCGAGCTACAGCCTCAACAACGAGATCGTGCTGAAATACCGGCAGCAGATGCACTTCTTCTATTTCCAGGACGACTGGAAGGTGAACAACAACTTGACCCTGAACATCGGGGTGCGCTACGAGTACGGCACGCCGCAGTGGGAGGCTGAGAACCGGCTTTCGAATTTCGACCCGGTGAACCTGAAGATCATTCAGGCCTCTTCGGGCAGCGTGTATGACCGCGCGCTCGTGAATCCGGACCGGAACAACTGGGCGCCGCGATTCGGCTTTGCTTATCTGGCGGCGCCCAAGACGGTGATTCGCTCGGGTTACGGCATCAGCTACGTCCACTTCAACCGGCTGGGCGGCGAAAACCTGCTGGGCTACAACGGCCCGCAGATCGTCAACCTTACGATCAATCAGACGCCCACGCTTCCCCTTTGTACGGGCGGCAACTATCGCGGGTGCTTCCGGACGACGCAGCAGGGCTACCCAGCGGGTCTGGTGGATCCATCGAACTTCTCGACCGCGACGACACGGACCAACTACACGCCTTCGGACTACCGCAGCAGCTACGTGCAGAGCTGGCACTTCACCGTGCAGCAGCAGTTGGCGGCCGATCTGCTGTTCGACATCGCATACGTCGGAAACCGCTCGACGGGCCTGATGATTCTGGGTGATCTTAACTGGGCGCGGCCCAATCGCCCGGGCGAGAACACGCCCCTCGACCAGAGGCGGCGCATTCCAGGCTATAGTTTCATCCAGATGTCCTACGGCGGCGGATTCGCCAACTACCACGGCTTGCAGATCAAGCTTGAGAAGAAGTACGCGTCGGGCCTCTACCTGTTGAACAGCTTCACGTGGTCGAAGGCGATCGACAACGCCGCCGGCCATCTTGAGAGCTTCAACGGCGACAATTCCAGGGCGAATCTGCAGAACCTCCCGGCCGACAGGGGGCTGGGCAGTTACAACCAGCCGGTGAACAACACGACCACGGCCGTTTGGGACGTGCCCTACGGCAAGGGAAGAAAGTGGGGCTCGAGCGCGAACCGGTTCGTGAACGGGGTGCTGGGCGGATGGCGTCTGACCGGCATCAACACGATGACCAGCGGGCAGCCGATCAACATCACCTATGCCGCGCCGGCTGCGTTCCAGGTGGCGTCGTCGACCACATACCGCCCGAACTACTTGGGCGGCGACATCTATTCGGCGGAACGCAGCCCAAACAACTATTTCAACCGGACGGCGTTCTCCGCGCCGAGCGTGGCGACGCCCAATGATCCTACCCACCCCTTTGGAAATCTCGGCCGCAATGTGGCCCGGACGGAATCGATCTTCAATCTCGATTTTGGGGCTCACAAAGACTTCGCTCTTCCCTGGGAGTCCTCGCGGATCGAGTTCCGCGCGGAGTTCTTCAACCTGTTCAACACGACGAACCTTGGCGCGGCTCAGGGCAACGTGCTGGCCAACAACTTCGGAACCATCACCGGCCTGTCATCGCCCGCGCGGCAGATCCAGTTTGCACTGAAACTGGTCTTTTAGCCGGGGCGGGGAGGCCGCAGGCGCAGCGTTGGGGGCGGGGCGCTCTCTCGAGGGACTCCTCGCCCACCCAATGGAAACCTGCGCGGGCGTCGCACTCATAGGCCAGGAGCCGGCCCTCATCGTCGCGAAGCTGCTCGTAGAAAGGCAGCCCGAAGGCGTTCCAGAGACGGCTCCGCTCTTCGGGAGTCATCGGGCCGGACCGAAGACTGGAGAGGACGATGAGAGGGAGTTCCAGGTTCAAGCCGGGCAGGAAGCCCTCGTCCCGGAGCCGCGCGACTTCCAGCAAGTCCTTCAGCGGCGCGGCGATGGTTTCCGGCGCGGCGCGCATCAACTGATGACAGGTCCATTGGGGGAAGCAGCGGACGCCGCCGCCGCTTCGAAGGCGCGCCGCGAGAACGGCCACGCGAGGACGTCCAGGCAATGGGTAGTGGAGTTGCGGGAGGGCGGTCTCTGCCCAGGTCAACATTGGGTTCCTGGGAAAGTAGTGTCGGGGGGCGGAGAATCCTCTCACATCAGGGATCGAAGGTTTTCGCCGAAGATTCGTTTCGCGGTTTGCTCGGAAGCTCCAAGCCGGTCCAGGCAGGCGGCCTGCTCGTCAAAGACGGAGCGATTCCATCCTCGCGGGAAGAACGACGAGTCTGTCCCAAAGAGCAACCGGGAGTCGCCGAGGATCTCGAGGGCGCGCTCGAAGACCTGGTCGAGGGCGGGCGGCGGCGTGAGTAGGCGCGTCCAGGAGTTGGAGGAGGAAGTGTCGAGATAGACGTTGGGGCAGAGGCTGGCGAGCATGAGGGCTTCCCGGAAATAACCCGCGCCGAAGTGGGGGAGGATGAAGCGGACCTTCTCATGGCGGAGGGCGATCGGGTGGAGGTCGATGGGGTTGGAGAAGCGCATGTCGAAACGGGAGGGGAGCCCGAGCTTGCGGCGGATGCCGACGCTGAGCACACCGCAGTGGACGAAGACGAGCGAGGTGCGGGCCTGAGCGAGTTCGAGAAGAGGGGCCACGCGATCGTCGTTCAGGGCGTAGCCGTGCATGGCGGGCAGCAGGCAGAGCGCGGAGAGACCCGCGTCGAAGGCGGCTTCCGCTCTTGCGACGGCGTCCGGGGCCAGCGGGTTCACAAAGAAGAAACCGTGGAAGCGGCCGGGCGCGGCTTTGAGAGCGGCGGCGACGGAGGATTCGTCGCCGGGGAGGCTGGCCAACAACGCAGTGGTGGAAACGCCATGACGGTCGAGTTCCGCGGCCCATTGAAGGGCAAACTCGGCAGGGTCCTGGACGGGCGCCTGGACCTCTGCGCGGGCGCAGGTCTGCTCGACGGTCGAGCCGGGGGCGAGCAGGGAAAAGAAGCGGTGGGAGAAAAAGTGCACATGGGCGTCGGAGAGCCGGAGCGGTCCCCAGGGGGAATGGATGAGAGGCGCGGAGGGCTGGCTCATTCGGAGATCTGGAGGGTGTTATGTCCGAAGCTGCTGGAGGCGGTTTCAATCGCGCCGGTGTTGTGCTTGAGGGCAAGCTGGGTGAGTTCGGCAACGTTGGTGACCCCGAGTTTCTTCATCAGCGCCTTGCGGTAGCTGCGGACGGTTTCGTGTCCGAGGTTGAGCAGGACAGCGACTTCCTTGCTGGTTTTTCCGGCGGCGATGAGGCGCATGACCTGGGATTCGCGGGGGGTGAGGATATCCAGCGGGTTCGGGCTGGCTTGCCCGTTCAGGTTGCCCGACTGGATACGGTGCAAGAGCTTATCGGAGACCTGCGGGCTGAGGTAAGAGCCGCCCTTGGCGACCACGCGGAGAGCGTCAAGGAGATCGGAATGGCTGGCCTTTTTGAGGACAAAGCCGCGCGCGCCGGCGCGGATGGACCGGACGACCGACTCCTCATCCTCATACATCGAGAGCACCACGACCCGGGCTTCGGGGGTGGATCGGAGGATCTCGGTGGTCGCTTCAATTCCATTCAGGCCGGGGAGGCTGAGATCCATCAGGATGAGGTGTGGACGGAGCCGGCGGGCGAGTTGGACGGCGTCGCTGCCGCTTTCGGCCTCAGCGAGAACTTTGAATTCGCCGGTGGAGCCGAGGATCGCCCGGAGGCCGTCCCGCATGATCTTGTGGTCGTCGACAAGAAGAATGGTGAACATCTTGAATCCTGTTACGAGTCGAGATCCCAGGAGATAGTGGTTCGCTTTCGGCGCGTCTGGGTCCGGAGGGAGCAACTCCAGTGGCGCAAACGGCGTTGAGCGATGGGGCCGAACGCGTCGCCCAGGCTGGCAGGCGCTTCGACCGAAACGGCGCGTGCGGAGAAGAGGACCCGGGCCGGGCCACGGTCATCGAGAGAGGACAGCAGCAGGCAATCGAGCAATTGGGCGGCGAGTTCGGCGGCTGCAGCCGGAGAGGCGGTGGGAACGCGATCGGATTCCGGGATCTCAGCATTGAACGCTTTGGCGGACATGCGGACGATATCCCGAAGGCTGCACTTGGCTGCATGAGCGGGGCAGAGCGCATAGCTGAGGAGACGAACCGAGTCCACGGCATACTCGAGGATTGTCTGAACGTTATCGAGAGCATCGGCCGACGCGGCCGGAAGCTCGCCGAGTTCGGTTCGCAGAAGACTCAACTGAAGGCCTGCCGCGCAGAGAGAAGGACCGATGTCGTCGTGAAGCCGCCGGCTCAACCACGCCTGCTCCGCGCTTCTCAGGTCGGCGCCATAGGCGCCGGCCGATTTCCTCCCGCCTCCACGCGCTCCGCTTCTACCGGTTTGCGCCATTAGAACGAATGATAAACGATTGGGGGGCGGAAGGGTAGCAAGTTCGACGCGAAAAACGCCCGGAGGGCCGCGAGGAACCTCCGGGCGTTGGATTGAGAGGGCTGGAGAGTTAGAAGAGGATCTTGGCGCTCAGAAGCATCGTGCGGCCGCCGGGATCGGTGGTGTTGGTACCGAATGTGGGGCTGTTCATGGTGGCGATTGGGTTGCCGAAGTTGCGGTGGTTGAACGCATTGATGAAATCGTTGCGGACCTGGATCTTCCAGCGTTCGGTGATGTCGAACTGCTTCAGGATGGTGAAGCTCCAGTTGCGGAAGCCGGGGCCGCGGAAGGTGTTGCGGCCGAGGTTCCCGCCGTTGGGCAGCGTGTTGGCAAGCGGCGCGCCTCCGGCCGTGAGGAAGGTGCTGACGATGCCGGTTCCGTTGATGGGCGTGGTAAAGGTCCGATAGTTGCCGGTGACGGGGTCGAGCGTGATGGTCCCGTTCGGGTTGTAGTTGGGCCGGTGAGGCGCGGCGGTGCCGGTGCCGCCGGTATCGACGCCGGTCCGGATCGTGAAGGGCTGGCCGCTCTGGAAGTCGAACTGGCCGTTGAACTGCCACCCCTTGGCGAGGGCCCTGGAAAATCCGCTATCCCACTTGTTCAGGAAGTGAGGAATCTCATAGGACCAATAGCCGACAACGCGATGAGGCCGGTCGAAGACCGAACGGGACCACTCGTTGCGGTAGTTGAAGTAGTCCTGCGGGACCTGCGGGCTCGAGTTTGTGATATCGCCGACGCCGAGGCTCTCGTCGTTGTCGGAGAGGTTGGCGCTCCAGGTGTAGTTG
>CAYWST010000064.1:0-18741 GCA_964461075.1 uncultured Solibacteraceae bacterium
CACCGCCCCCGTCCTCGAACCGCCGCCTCCCGCCACCACCGACGCCCGGGCTCGCGATGCCGGCCGAAAGCGCGGCCCGCAGCACGGTCGCGAGCGCGACAACGAGGGCAAGCTCAAGCCCATGTACATGCGCCGGCAGGAAGTCGTCGAGCTTCCGCCGATCGACCGCGAGATCACAATCAGCGACGGCATCACGGTTAAGGAACTCAGCGAGAAGCTCGGCGTCAAGGCCAACCTGCTCATCAAGAAGCTCGTCGACCGGAAGATCTTCGCCACCATCAACCAGACGATGGACACCAAGCTTGCCGAAGAGCTCGCTCGCGAATTCGGCGCCTCCACCGCAAAGATGAGCTACGAGCAGGAGTCGGTCCAGCAGATCGATCTCACCGAGATCGACGTGGATCGCGAGCCCCGCCCTCCTATCGTCACCGTCATGGGTCACGTCGATCACGGCAAGACCAGCCTGCTGGACGCGATTCGCTCCGCCAACGTCGCTGAAGGCGAGGCTGGCGGCATCACACAGCACATCGGCGCCTACCAGGTGGATCTCAACGGGCGCAAGATCGTCTTCATCGACACGCCCGGCCACGAGGCGTTTACCCGCATGCGCGCCCGCGGATCGAAAGTCACCGACATCGTCGTGCTCGTCGTCGCCGCCGACGACGGCGTCATGCCGCAGACCCGGGAGGCGATCGACCACGCCCGCGCGGCGAAGGTTCCAATCATCGTCGCAATCAACAAGATCGATAAGCCCGACGCGCAGCCCGAACGGGTCAAGCAGCAGCTGACCGAACTCGGGCTCATGCCCGAGGATTGGGGCGGCGACACCACGTTCGTGCCCGTCAGCGCCAAACAGAAACAGAACATCGACCTGCTTCTCGAAATGATCCTGCTGGTCGCAGACATGCAGGAGCTCCGCGCCAACCCGGCGCGCCCCGCCGTCGCCACCGTCCTCGAAGCTCAATTGGATCGCGGACGCGGCCCGGTGGCGACCATTCTCGTGCGCAATGGCACGCTGCGCGTCGGGGATCATTACCTTTGCGGTTCAGTCTTCGGCAAAGTCCGCGCTCTTTATGACGACCGCGGCAATCAGGTCAGGGAGGCCGGTCCATCGATGCCGGTCGAACTGCTCGGCCTCGAGTCCATGCCCGAAGTCGGCGACGCCGTGCAGGTCGTCACTGACCTCACCAAGGCGCGGCAGATCGCCGAGTTCCGCGAGCAGAAGGCTCGCGAAGTCGCGCTGGCCAGGACTCGCATCACGCTCGAGCAGTTGCACAAGCAGTTGCGCGAGGGCGAGAAGAAAGAGCTCAACATCATCCTCAAGGCGGATGTCGGCGGAACGGCCGAGGTCCTCTCCGACACCCTGCAGAAGCTCTCCAACGACAAAGTGTCGATCCGCGTGATCTCCACCGGCGTCGGCGCGATCCGCGAAGGCGACGTCTCGCTGGCCTCGGCCTCGGACGCCATCATCATCGGCTTCAACGTCCGCCCCGAGCGGAAAGCGGCCGAAGCCGCCGAACAGGAAGGCGTCGATATCCGTCTTCACACCATCATCTACGAGCTGACCGACGAGCTGAAGAAGGCCATGACCGGCATGCTCGAGCCGGTCTTCAAGGAGCAGTACAAGGGCCGGGCCGAAATCCGCGAGACGTTCCGCATCTCCAAGATCGGCACCGTCGCAGGCTGCTATGTGCAGGACGGCGTCATTTCTCGCGATTGCCAGATCCGGCTGCTTCGCGACAACGTCGTGGTCCACACCGGCAAGCTCGCCTCGCTGAAGCGCTTCAAGGACGACGCCCGCGAAGTGAAGCAGAACTTCGAGTGCGGCGTGTCGATTGAGAACTTCAACGACCTCAAACCGGGCGACATCATCGAGGCGTTCGTGATGGAGAAGGTCGCGCCCGAATCACCGGTCTGATGGCCGCTATCGGCAAACTGACTCTCGAACTTGAAATGAACGAGGCGCACTCGCTGAAGGACAAGCGTCATTGGGTGCGGGGATTGAAGGATCGCCTGAGATCCTCCCACAATCTCTCCGTCAGCGAGGTGGAGGACCAGAACCTTTGGAACCGCTCGGTCATCGTCGCTGTCACGGTTTCCCCTTCCCGCGAGAATGCGGCGAAAGTCCTGGAGTCCGCCGAACGGATCGCCGCGGACCATCTCGGCCCCAACCTCGTGGCCGCTACGATCGACTGGCTGGAGTAACGCGATGGATGAGTTGAGATCGGCGCGTGTGGCCGAACGCATGAGAGAAGAGCTATCCGAACTGATCCGCTTCGAGTGTTCGGATCCGCGGCTGGCTGACATCGACGTCACCGAGGTGATCATCAGCCCCGACATGTCCCGGGCCGACGTTCTGGTGGTTCTGCCGGCCGAGCCGGAGAGACGCGACCTCGCCATGGCCGGCCTGTTGGCGGCGAAGCCGTATTTGCGGCGGCAGGTCGCCAAACGGGTTGAACTGTTCAAGACACCCGAGCTTTATTTTAGGCCCAACGCGGGAGCGGCGCTTTCAGGACCGGCGTTGAACAAGCTGATGCGCCGCGTCCGGCGGGGCCGGCCTCGGGAATAACCTTTCTACACGCCCTCCTCGAACCAGGGCGTGCCCTTGACCTGGACCTTCCGCACCGCTTCCTCGTTCATCTCCACGCCAAGCCCCGGCCGGTCCGTCACGGGGACGAAGCCCTTCTCGATGATGTCGCCTTCCTTGACGAAGTCCTTCCAGAGCTGAAGCCGCTGGATCCAATGCCACTCGAGCACAAGGAAGTTCGGGACCGCCGCGCAAACATGCGCCGAGGCCATCGTCCCGATCGGGCTCACAACGCAGTGAGGCGCGAACGGAACATAGTACGTGTGCGCCATGTCGGCGATCTTGCGCCCCTCAAGCAAACCGCCGACCTTCTGCAGATCCGGCATCACGATGTCGGCGGCCCGCTTCTCCAGAATCGTGCGGAAGCCGTGCCGCAGGAAGAGGTTCTCGCCGCAGCAGATCGGCGTCGAGGTCGATTCGCGGATGTCGCGCATCGCATCGACATTCTCCGGGGGAACCGGCTCTTCGAGGAACAGCAGCTTGAAGGGTTCAAGGTCCTTTGCGACGCGCTTTCCGGTGGTCAGGTCGTAGCGTCCATGCATGTCGACGGCGAGGTCGGTGCGCTTGGGCAGCGATTCGCGCATGAACTTGACCTTCTCGATCATGCGGTCGATTTCGGCGTTGGAGGCGGTCCAGTTGACGCGGTCCCAGCGGTTTGGATCGGCGCCGTCGTCGATGTCGATCTTGCACGCGGTGAAGCCCATCGCGTTGATCCCGGCGATCTTCTTCGGGGCTTCGGGATCCTTGGGGTCCTCGGTCTGCGAGTCGCAGTAAAGCCGCACCCGGTCGCGGCACTTGCCGCCCAAAAGCTGATAGACCGGGATGCCCATCGCCTTGCCGGCAAGATCCCACAAGGCGGTCTCCACCGCCGACAGCGCCGCCGTGTATTGCCCGCCCTGAGCGCCGGCGAAGATGCCGGAGGTGCGAATCCGCTCCCAGATCGCCTCGACATTCAGCGGATCCTGTCCGATCATGAACCGGCGGAACATCCGCACCAGCGGCGCGCCGCCTTGAACGGCGTCGGTCCCCTCTCCGTGGCCGAAGATGCCCTGGTCGGTATATACCCTCACATGGAGTTGAAGTCCGTGCCCCATCACCTGGGCGGTGCGGACATCGGTGATCTTCAGCTTAGGCCTCGTGTAGGCCGTGCTGACGCGTTGAATGGCGAGTCCCAGCGAGGGCAGACCGAGCAGACCCCGCAAAGCATCCCTACGGTTCGATGTTGCTGACATGGCTTCGGCTATCATACCGCCGAAACCGCGCGTTGGTCAGAAGCTGAGCTTGCCGGCGAGGGTGATGCGGCGTGCCTCGGGAAACTGTGTCGCCGTCACTTGCCCGAACAGCGAGTTGGCAGGCGCAGTGTTTGGAGCGGCGAACATCGGCGTGTTCAGCGCGTTCTGAGCCTCGGCGCGGAGTTGGAAGCGGAGGCGTTCCGTGATCCGGAAGGTCTTGAACGCCGAAAGGTCCCACTGATTGAAGCCGTCGGACCGAACGCCGGAAAGGCGCAGCGGGAAGGTGCGTTTGTTCCAGGCCAGAGCTTTTGTGTTGTCGCGCTCGAAGCCGGCGTCGATGTTGAACCAGCGTTCGGCGGAACGGGCGGATCCGGTCAGACGCAGGTTGCTCAGATCCCCGGTGAAGATGATGTTGCCGAATCCGACCGGCGGGCCGGTCTGGTACTGGTAGATGCCCTGGATGCTCCAGCCCCCCACCCACTTGTTCCGTTTGGCGAACGGCAGTTCGTAGACGAAGGTCATCGAGAAGTGGTGCGGCCGGTCCTGCGGCGAGATCACTTCCGTCGGGACCATATCGAAGGTGTTCAGCAGTTCAGTGGCCTCCATGAACTTGGACCATGTGTAGGTGAATCCGAACGTGAGCCCCTTGTCGAGCCGCTTCTCCAGCCGGGCCTGCAGCGAGTGATACCAGGAGTAGCCAATGTCGTCGGCGAAGTTCAGCGACGTGAAGTGCGGATAGTCCTTGAGGAGGTTCGCTCGGGAAATGTTGGCGCCCGCGAGTCCCGAGCCCGCGAACTCCGGCAGATTCCTGAAGGGGTTGGGGAAGTTCTGCGTCAAGTAGTCGATTCGAGCCTGGTCCCGGACCGGTGAGGTGCTCCACCATTGTTCGGCGAGGACGCTCGCGTTGCGGTCGACGCCGAGTTTGGTCCCGCGATTGCCGACATAGCTGACCTCGGCGAGCATGCGCCATGGAAACTCGCGCTGGCCTCCAAAGCTCCAGCGCTGCATGTATCCCGTGCGCCGGTCCGGAGCGAAGAAACCCGGACCGCGGCCGAGAAACGTGGAGAGCCCGCCCGAGGCCCCGGCCGGTTGAATGAAGCCGGCGGGGAATGGATCGGAGATGGAGGCGATGAACGTGAGCCCGTTGTCCAGGCTCGGGTTGAGCGTAGTGCGTTGGCTGAATCCCTGCTGGTTGACGTCGATGTTCGCCGCGCCGATGGACTCGTAGAAGACGCCGTAGCCGCCGCGGATTACCGTCTTCGGCGCCGCCTGCCAGGCGAAGCCGATGCGTGGAGCCCAGTTGTTGTAGTCGCCGTCCCACAGCGTCCGCGGAACTCCCCCGACGTTGGAAAAGAGAAGGCCGCCGATCGTGTTGAACTGGCTTGGAGGCAACTCTGGAATGGGGCTTGCGGCATAGGCGGCGCGGGCCCGGGGCTGAATGGGGTTGACGGTGGCGAAGTCATACCCGCGCACGGTCCGGTCATAGCGCTCCGTGGTGGGGGTCTCGAACTCGAAGCGCATTCCCAGATTCACGGTCAGCGTTCGACTCACCTTCCAGTCGTCCTGGATGAAGAAGCCCATGTAGCGCGATTGCTGGGCGAAGCTGGCGTTGATGTCTTTGCCCCCGCCCGAGGGGATGCCAAGCATGAACGACGCGAGACCCTGCCCGATGGGAGCGGCGGGCGAGTTGTCCAGTGGACCCTGCGTCCAGCGGGACTGGAAGTCCAGCGCCGGGGTCACGTTGCCAAGCCCGGTCCGGTTCTCCTGATAGACGCGAAACTCGCCGCCATACTTCAGCGAGTGGTTGCCATGGATGTCGTTGAGCGTCGCGGTGAGCGTGTGATAGTTTGTCGCCGACTTGTAGCCGCTGGTCTGGCTCAAGGTGGTCATCCCCTGGATGGTGGTTTCCGGAAACGCGGCGGTGGATGCGTCCAACTGGTTGACCAGCGAGGGCACGAAACCGAGAGCCGCCAGGTCCATGCCAAGGCTGTCGGGGCCGACGTTATTCAGATAGCGCGTGAGGCCGTAGCGGACGTTGAGGATCTTCGTCGCCGTAAGAGTATAGACGTCATCGAGCGAGAGACCGCGGTGGCGGCGGTCTTCCACCTGCCCGACGGCGATGCTTCCCGCGAAGCGGCGATTTCCCGGCTCATCCAGGTTCGAGGCGGAGAAACTGCCGAATAGCCGATGCCGCTCGTTGAAGTTGTGGTCGATCCGGAATGAGTTGGAGAAATAATCGATCTTCGTCCCGATCGGAGCGATGTAGTTGTTCCTGAATTCGGCGTTGTCGAAGTTGTTGGGCAGCGGATAATAGGTGAGCATGTTCCGCGACATCGGGTGAATGCGCGACTTCGGGATGATATTGCCCGCCAGCGGTTGGCGGGAGAATCGCCCGCCCGCCGCCGGCGCGATCGTCGCGGGGTCGTAGATCTGGTAGCGGCTGCCGAGAGCGAGCAGCCCGGAGAAATCGCCTTCGCGCATCTGTGCGGTTGGGACCGTGTTGGTCCCCGTCACGGGGCGCTTCCGGTAGAGCTTGTCGAAGCCGTACACGATGAACGTCTTGTTTTTGACGATTGGGGCGGAACCGGTGGCGCGGTACCGGTTGGTGATGACCGGAGGCCACTGCGACTTCTTCTTCTCGTCCGTGATGGGGCCGGTCTTGGGGTCGAAGATGTAGCGGTTCACAAAGAAGTTCCGTGTGGTCAAAGGCGTCGAGTAGTGGCTGAACCAGAGGTCGGCGTGGATGTCGTTGGTGCCGCTCTTGGTGACGATGTTGAAGTTGGCGCCGGAGAATCCGCCCAGGCTGGCGTCGAACGGCGCGGTCTGGATCTTCATCTCCTGGACCATCTCGGGCGGCGGCGAATAGCTGGCTTGGCCGTTCTGCGTCATCATCGGGTTGCCGTCGAGAGCAAACTGATTCGCGCGAGTTCGAGTGCCCACCGCCGCGACGTTGGAAATCGCGTCGAGAGCGTGAGGGAACCAGCCGTGAGAGGATGCGTTGGTGGCAATGATCCCAGGGGTCAACTGGAGCAGATAGAGAGGATTGCCGCCTGCGAGAGGCAGATCCTGAAGCCGGCGCCGGTCGACGAGTTGACCGACGGTGGCCTCGCTTGCTTCGAGCAGCGGCGTCTCACCCGTCACCGTAATGGACTCCGAAAGCGCGCCCGGCTCAAGGGTGATGTCGAGCGTGATGGCGTCGCCCACGCGAACTTCGACGCTCGTCCGCTCGAACTTCTTGAACCCCTGAAGCTCGACGGTCACCTTCCATTGTCCAGGCAACAGGTGCAGCAGAAGGTAATTGCCCTGCTCGTTGGCCCGCGCCGTCACCACCGCGCCGCTTTCGAGATTGGCGGCCGTGATCACGGCGCCGGGGACGACAGCTCCGGAAACGTCGGAGATGCGGCCCAGAATCCGGCCGCGCGGGTCCTGCGCGGCAAGCGATAAAGCGAATAAGCCCAACGAGAGCAAGCGAGTCATGGTTATCCTTCGATTGTTGGTCTATCACGCAGAAGGGTCCAGTGACAATGTGCGCCTCTGTCGTGAAACACTGGGCTCGGAACACACAACATTTCTATGCGCCTGATTTCACTCGCACTCCTCATGTCTGCCGCCCTGCCCGCGGCGGACGCGCCCCTCCTGAGGCCGCCGGCGGTACCGCTTATTGCGCACGACCCTTACTTCTCGGTCTGGTCGGCTTCCAACGAACTGACCGGCTCGCCTACGAGGCATTGGACCGGCAGCGATCAGCCCCTGACAGGATGGCTCAACGTGGACGGGATCACTTATCGCTTCATGGGCGCAACCCCGCGATGGGTGGACGCGCTCAAGCCAATGAAGCAAACGTCTTTGCGCGTAACTCCAACCAGAACCAGCTACGAGTTCGAGGCCGGCGGGGTGAAGCTCAACATCACATTCCTGACGCCGGCGCTGCCGCACGACCTCGACATCCTGGCGAGACCGGTAACCTACCTCGCCTGGAGCGTGCAATCCTCCGATGGCAAGCCGCATAAGGTTAAGCTCTATGTGGACGCGCCGGCGTCGCTCGCGGTGGACCGGCCGGACCAACCGGCGATGTGGTCGCGCCATAAGGTGGGCGAACTCGAAGTGGCGCGCATCGGCGCGGTGGAGCAGAGAATGCTGACACGGTCGGGCGACGATTTGCGAATCGACTGGGGTTATTTCTACCTGGCCGTGCCGCCGGGCCCGGGAATCGTAAAGACGGCGGGGACGCGGGCGCGATACAGGCCCCGGTTCGCCCGTACTCTTGAACTGCCGCCTTCAAGAGACCTGGAACCGGCTGATTTTGGGACGCGCGACACCCCGCTCATCGCCGCCACGGTCGATCTCGGCGAAGTCGGCGCCGCGGCGAAGTCGGGCTACTTCATCCTCGCCTATGACGACCTCTATTCGATCGAGTTCCTGCATCGGAAGCTGCGCCCTTACTGGAGGAAGAAGGGGTTCGGCATCGAGGAGTTGCTCGCCGCGGCCCATCGGGACTACGCCTCGCTCGCCGGGCGAAGCGCGAAGTTTGACGAGGAACTGACCGCGGACCTGATCAAGGCGGGCGGCGAAAAGTACGCCGCCGTCGCCGTGCTTGCCTACCGCCAGGCCATCGCCGCCCACAAGCTCACGCGCGACATCGACAACCGGCCGCTTCATTTCTCGAAAGAGAACTTCTCGAACGGTTGCATCGCCACCGTGGACGTGACCTATCCAGGCGCGCCGCTCTTCCTGTTGCTGCAGCCGAAGCTTGTGCGCGCGCAATTGGACCCCATCTTCATCTACGCCCAGACCGGCCGCTGGCCTTGGCCTTACGCGCCGCACGATCTCGGGCAGTACCCGCTTGCCAACGGACAGGTCTATGGAGGCGGCGAGGAGAACGAAGACCGCCAGATGCCGGTGGAAGAGTCCGGCAATGTCATCATTCTCGTCGCAGCGCTGGCCAAGGCCGAGGGCAACGCCTCGTATGCAAAACAATGGTGGCCGCTGCTCACCAAGTGGGCCGAGTATCTTCGCGACAAGGGCATGGACCCGGACAATCAACTCAATACGGACGATTTCGCCGGCCATTCGGCGCACAACGCCAACCTCTCCCTGAAGGCGATCGTGGCGCTCGCCGCGTACTCATCCCTTGCCAGGGAGACCGGCGAATCGCGCGCGGCGGAAGAATACCGGAAACTGGCCGAATCGATGGCCGCGAAGTGGAAAACGATGGCGGCGGACGGCGACCACTACCGTCTGACTTTCGACAAGCCGGGCACGTGGAGCCAGAAGTACAACCTCGTGTGGGACAAACTGCTCGGCCTGAAACTCTTTGACGCTGAGATCGCGCGCACCGAGATCGCCTACTACAAGACCAAACAGCAACAATACGGACTCCCGCTGGACAGCCGGAACGATTACACCAAGCTCGATTGGATCTACTGGACGGCGACACTCGCCTCTTCCCGCGCCGACTTCGAAACGCTCACCGCCCCGGTCTTCAACTTTCTCAACGAAACACGGGACCGCGTCCCCATGACGGACTGGTACTGGACCACCACCGGCAAGCAGCGCGGATTCCAGGCGCGCTCGGTTGTCGGCGGCGTCTTCATCAAGATGCTCGACGACGCCTCATTGTGGAGCAAGTGGGCCTCGCGGAAGTGAAACAATAGCGGTCGATGGTCAGCCGTCGCAATCTTCTATCTCTACCCGCGGCCACGACCTTGGCCGCGGCGCTGCAAGATGAGCAGCGTCCTCATCTGGTCCTCTTCCTTTCCGACGACCACGGATACCTCGATTCTCCAGTCTACGGCTCCAAGGTCGTGAAGACCCCGAACATGCAAAGGCTTGCCGCTGAAGGCATGACCATGACCAACGCCTTCTGCGGAAGCCCGACCTGCGTTCCTTCCCGCGCGGTGATCATGAGCGGTCTGTACTCATCGCGGAACGGCGCGGAGGCCAATCACTCGCAGATGAAGTCTTCCGTCAGAACGCTTCCCACCTATCTGAAAGAACTCGGCTATCACACGGCGCACTTCGGCAAGAGCCACTTTCAGCCGCGTGCGAGTTACCCCGACATGGAATTCGTGAAGAGCGAGATTCAAGGCGGAGCGCTGAACAACGACCTTGACACGAAGGCCGTAGACGAGTGGCTTGATCAAAGGCAGTCGAAAGGACCGCTGTGTCTCATCGTGGGGTGCCACAGCCCCCACGTCTATTGGCCGGCCAACGACGGTTATGATCCGAAGCAGGTGGAGTTGCCGCCCTATTTCGTCGACACGCCGGAGACGCGGGCGGAGCGGGTGAAGTACTACACCGATATCTCCAACGCCGACAGGCAATTAGGGGAGGTGATGGAGAGCGTCCGGAAGCATCTGGGGGAGAATGCGCTCTTCATCTACACCTCTGACAATGGCGCTCAATGGCCCTTTGCCAAGTGGAACCTGTATGACGCGGGCATCAGACTGCCGTTCATCGCAACGTGGCCGGGCAAGATCAAGCCCGGTTCGCGGAGCGAAGCCATGCTCAGCTTCACCGACATCGTCCCTACTTTCGTTGAAGCTGCCGGAGGAAAGCCGCCCGAAGGAATTGATGGGAGATCGTTCCTGCCGGTGTTGACCGGCGCGGCGCAGCGGCATCGCAGCGAGATCTTCGCCACCCACTCCGGCGACGGGAACATGAACGTCTATCCGATGCGCTGCATCCGCACGGACCGCTACAAGTACATCCTCAACCTCAACCCTGAATTCGAGTACGGAACGCATATCGACCGCGCTGGCCCGCGGGACGGCAAGGTCTACTGGGATTCGTGGGTGGAGAAGGCGAAAACGGACGTGAAGGCGGCGGAGACGATCAAGCGCTATCATGCCCGGCCGCGCGAAGAGCTCTACGACACCGCCCGCGACCCGCACGAGATGCAGAACCTGGCAGCGGACCGCAGGTTTCTCCGCGTTCTCGAGGACCTCCGCGCCCGCGTCGAAAAGTGGATGACGGAGCAAAACGATCAGCGCGGCGTGTTCGGGGAGCCGCGAACGCGCGAAGGCGCCGGGTAGGCCGCCGCCCCGTTTGGTGGCGCTTCGGCGCGATGCTCCGATGAGGAAGGGGACATTTCTACTTTGCATTGACAATGGGATTCCGGCAGTTGTGTGCAACCACGGCAGCACGTAAACTATCTTGAAATAAGGAGGGTGACACCTCCAGGAACGGCCATGACTGAGAGCGGACTGACACCACGAACTATCGAGGTCCTCCATTCCATCGTTCAGTCGTATATCGAAACCGGCGAGCCGGTGGCGTCGAGGACGATTGCGCGGCGCCGGAGAGACCATCTGAGCCCGGCTACAATTCGCAACATTATGGCGGATCTCGCCGACGCGGGTTATCTCGATCAGCCGCACACGTCGGCTGGCCGTGTCCCGACGGCCAAAGCTTTCCGGCACTATGCGCTGGCGGTATCGCAGCATCGCCCGAGCGGCGCGGATCTGACGCGCGTTCGAGAGGAGTTGATCGGGCATCCGGGCGTCGAAGAACGCACGGAGCGGACGACGCACATTCTGACGGAGCTCACGCGCAACGTCAGCATCGTGGCGGCGATTCCGGCCGCGGGGCAGACGCTGGACCGCGTGGAGCTCGTGTGGTTGTCCGACCGGCGGATCCTGATGGTGGTGATGACCGGCGACGGCATGGTGAGAAATCAGCTTGCGGTGCTGAAGGACCCGATCTCGCCGGCTGAACTGGAGTCGATCAGGAACTATCTGAACGTTGAGTTCTCAGGCTGGACGATGACTGCGATCCGGGGCGAACTGGATCGCCGGCTGGCCGAGGAGCGCGCGGCTTACGATCAATTGCTTCGGCGGCTTTCGCTGTTCTATCAGCAGGGCTTGCTGGATATCGGCACGACTCCGCTGGTCTTCCTGGACGGGGCTTCGAACTTGTTGGGCATCGACGTGCACTTGACAGCGGAGAAGCTCCGGGAGCTCTTCCGGACGCTCGAGGAAAAGCGGAGACTGATCGATATGCTGGATCAGTTTCTGGCCGGGGGGACGGACGAATTGCAGGTCCGTGTGGATTTGAGCGAGGCGCACCCGGCGCTAAGCCACTTCTCGCTCATTGGGCTGCGCATCGGGACGCCGGGCGGCGTGGAAACCCGGCTGGCGGTTCTGGGGCCGATGCGCATGAACTATTCGCGCGTGGTCTCCACCGTGTTCCAAATAGGACACTTACTGCGTAGCCTTCCGCAGTGACAGCGGGCTTGTTACGCTGGAATTGAACTCATTTAGAAACCATGGAACAGGAAGTGCCGAAGGAAGAAGCTGTCTCCACGCCCGAAGAGGCGCAGGCGACAGAACAAACCGATGAACTGATCGACGCCGCGACGCTGGCGGCGCAGATCGGCCAACTCGAGCAGGAGAAGGCGGAGCTGAGCAATCAACTGCTGCGCCGCCTGGCCGAGTTCGATAATTTCAGGCGGCGGACGGAGCGCGAGAAAAGCGAAATCGCCGATATGGTTGCGGGGGAAACGATCAAGCCGCTGCTGGCGATTCTCGACGATTTCGAGCGCGCGCTCAAAGTTGAGTGTGCGAGCCCGGAGTACGTGAAGGGCGTGGAGTTGATTTATCAGCGAATGGTGGATGCGCTGAAAAAGCTTGGGCTGGAGGCGATTGTGGCAGAGGGCGTGGCGTTCGACCCGAACCTCCATCACGCGATCGAGATGGTGGAGTGTGAGGACGCCGAGGATCACACGGTGCTCGCCGACCTCATGAAGGGCTATCTGTTCCGAGGCCGTCTGCTGCGTCCATCGATGGTGAAAGTGGCGGTCCGGCGGTGACCAAGCGCGATTATTACGAGATCTTGGGCGTTGGGCGCACGGCGGGCGAGAACGAGCTCAAGAGCGCCTACCGGAAGCTTGCGCTGAAATACCATCCGGACCGCAACCCAGGAGACAAAGAGGCCGAAGAGCGCTTCAAGGAAGCGGCGGAAGCCTACAGCGTATTGAGCGACGGCGAGAAGCGGCGCGCTTACGACACCTACGGGCATCAGGGCGTTTCAGGGGCGGCGGGACAGGGCTTCAATCCGGACGCGTTCTCGGATTTCGCCGACATTTTCGGGGATTTCTTCGGATTCGGCGATTTGTTCGGCGGCGGCGCGAGAGGCCGCAGCCGGGCGCAGCGCGGCGACGATCTTCGGTATGACCTGGAGATCTCGTTCGACGACTCGATGAAGGGGCTGGAAGCTGAGATTCAGGTTCCGAAGCTGGAGCCCTGCCCGGAGTGCAAGGGGACCGGCGCGGAGAGCCAGGACGGCTGGACGCAGTGTTCGGTATGCCGGGGACGCGGAGAAGTCTTCTACCAGCAGGGGTTTCTTTCGATCCGGAGGACGTGCAACCAGTGCGGCGGGTCGGGGAAGATTCTGCGGCGGCCTTGCCGGAACTGCCGGGGCGACGCTTACGTGCGAGTCACCAAGAAGCTGAAGGTGAAGATCCCGGCGGGCGTGGACACGGGGATGAAGTTGCGGGTGCCGGGGGAAGGGCAACCGGGGGCCAACGGCGGTCCGGCGGGCGATCTTTATGTCTTCCTGAGCGTGCAGCCGCACAAGATGTTCGAGCGGCGGGATAACGACCTGCACTGTCTGTTCCCGATCAGCATCGCGCACGCGGCTCTGGGCTGCGAGATCCATGTGATGACGTTCGAGGGCCTGGAAACGCTGAAGGTGCCCGAAGGGAGCCAGAGCGGAGACACGCTGAAACTGAAGGGGCGAGGCGTGCCGTTCGTGAACGGCGGCGGGCGGGGCGATCTGATCGTTCATCTGGAAGTGCGCGTGCCGAAGAAACTCACGCGAGAGCAGCGGAAACTGCTGGAGCAATTGCGGGAGAGCCTGCCGGATCTGGGAGACGAGGGAGAGAAAGGGCTGTTCGACAGGCTGAAGGACTATCTGACATAGGGGGCGTAGAATCATCATGGATATGCCGGACATCGCGAGGGTGGATAGGTCGGCGTTCGAGGTCGGGAATCTGACAGATCCTTCCGGCGACAGGGAGTACTGGCTCTCCAGGACGGTCCGCGAGCGGCTCGAGGCCGCCGAGATGCTTCGGCAGATTGCGTATGGCTACGATCCCACTACCCAAAGACTTCAGCGATCTCTTGAGGTTGCTCAACTCGAACGGCGTTGAGTACATGGTGATCGGCGGCTACGCCGTGATCGTCTACGGGTACGTCCGCACAACCGGCGACCTGGATATTTGGGTGGCCAACACTGGGCAGAACGCGGACCGCATCGTGCTTGCGTTAAGGGAGTTTGGCTTCATGAATGCAAGCCCGGAGTTGTTTCGAGAAGCAAATGCGGTTATCCGAATGGGTGTCAGGCCCTTGCGCATCGAATTATTGACCGGCATCTCCGGCGTTGAGTTCGACGAATGCTATCCGCGGCGTGAGGTGATGGACTTCGATGGGCTTCCGGTTCCGGTGATCTGTCTCGAGGATTTGAAGACCAACAAGCGGGCGTCGGGGCGGCTGAAGGACCTGGCGGATCTCGACGAGTTGCAAGGGGTGTAAGATCGGGCCGAGGCTCGAATGAAGGGACGCCAGCACATTTCTCGGCCGCTGCGCGGGGGCAGGATTCAGGGTTTCCGGGCGATCGCGATCAGGGAGACGCCGGGCCATGGCAGGAGGCGATCGAGGATGCGCCAGAGCCAGACGAGGCGGTCGAAGAGGGCGAGTTGAAGTCGTGAAAAGTGGCGGCGGCGGAGGATGCGGCCGTTGAAGTACCAGCCGGGGACGGTAATGCGGTTGAAGTCGAACAGGGTCTCGATTTCGAAGCCGGCGGTGAGGAGTTTTTGTTCGAGTTCGGGGCGGGAGTAGCGGCGGCAGTGGCCGAGGACGCGATCGAGTTCGCCGTAAAGGCCCATGCCTTGGGGCACGAGGATGATGGCTTTGCCGCCGCGTGTGAGCGCGCGGTGGATGTTGGCGAGGCCCTGGGCGTCGTCTTCAACGTGTTCGAGGACGTTGAGGCAGACGACGGTGTCGACGGCGGCTTCGACGGGGTCGAAGGTGGCGGGGTTGGAGAGGTCGATGGAAAGCGCCTGGAAGTTGGCGCGGTGGGCGAGGCGCTGCCGGAGCCGGGCGATGTGCTCGTCGTCGATGTCGGAGGCCCAATAGGCTTCACGGCGCGGGGCGAGGCAGCGGCTGAGGTTGCCGATGCCGGCCCCGATTTCGAGAACGCGGCGGCCGACGTGGGGCGCGATGGTGTCCGCCATCCAGCGGTTGAAGCGGCGGGCGGAGGAGAGGGTGTCGAGGATTTCGGGGCCGTGATCGGTATAGATGTCGCGAACGAGGGCGTAGCGGAGGACGGCGAACAGGCCGGCGACGACGTCGAGTTTGCCGATCTTCTTGCCTTCTTCATAGGTGCGGCCGTGGTAGCGGATGGGGGTTTCGTAGATGGCCACCTGGCGCTGCGCGAGCTTGATGGTGATTTCGGGCTCGAAGGAGAAGCGGTCGGAGCGAATAGGAATGGAGCGTAGCAGGGATGTGCGGAAGACCTTGTAACAGGTCCAGACGTCGGTGAGATTGAGGTCGGCGGCGAGATTGACGAGAGCGGTGAAGAAATGATTGGCGAGGGCGTGCCAAAAGTAGAGAACGCGGCGCTCGCCGCCGACAGCGAAGCGGGTGCCGTAGACGGCGTCGGCGCGGCCTTCGAGCAGAGGGGCGAGGATGTTGGGGTAGTCGCGGGGATCGTACTCGAGGTCGGAGTCCTGGATGATGGTGAACTCGCCGCGGGCGGCGGCGAGAGCGGTCCGGATGGCGGCGCCTTTGCCCCGGTTGTGGTCGTGGCGGAGGACATTGACGCGGTCAGGGTTTGAGGCGGCGACCGCTTCGATGGCTTCACGGGAGCCGTCGGTGGAGCCGTCGTCGACGACGACGATCTCGGAGTGGAGCCCCTCGGGCAGCGGCGCATCGAGAGCGCGCTTCAGGGCGGCGGCGACGGATTCCTCTTCGTTGTAGACCGGCATGAGGATGGAGACGAGGCGCGCGCCCATGAATCTCTGAGTTTACAGGGGCTGGTAGGCGGCGCTGTTATCCTCTTGGCATGTGGAGAGTTCTAGCCGGATTCGGGCTGGCCGCGGCGGTGCTGGCCGCGCAGTCGCTCAAGATCGAAGAGCACGCTCTCGCCAACGGCATGAAGGTCCTGATCCACGAGGATCACGACGTGCCGAGCGTTGCGATGTACTACTTCTACAAGATCGGGTCGCGAAACGAGCGTCCTGGCACGACGGGCATCTCGCACTACTTCGAGCACATGATGTTCAACGGCGCGAAGAAGTACGGGCCCAAGCAGTTCGACGTGCAGATGGAGAAGGCGGGTGGGCGGAACAACGCGTACACCACTCGCGACGTGACGGTCTACACAGACTGGTTTCCGCCATCGGCGCTCGAGCTGATGTTCGACATGGAAGCGGACCGGATTCGGGATTTGAGTTTCGATCCGAAGATCGTGGAGAGCGAGAGGGGCGTGGTCTACAGCGAGCGGCGGTCTAGTGTGGACAACAATCCTTTCGGCGCGTTATACGAGCAGTTGAACGCGACGGCGTTCGTGGCGCACCCGTATCAGTTTCCGGTGATCGGGTGGCCGTCGGACATCGAGAGCTGGTCGATGGAGGATCTGAAGGCGCACTTCAAGATGGGGTACGCGCCGAACAACTGCGTGCTGGTCATCACGGGCGATGTGAAGCCGGCGGAGGCGCTGGCGCTGGCGAAGAAGTACCTGGAGCCGATTCCGCGGCAGGAGCCGCCGCCGCCGGTGCGGACCAAAGAGCCCGAGCAACAGGGCGAGAGGCGCGTCGAGCTGCGGAGAGCCGCGGCGCTGCCGATCGTTCTGGTTTCATATCACTCGCCGGAGACGAAAAGCCCGGAGACTCCGGCGCTCCAGGTGATGTCGGCGATTCTGAGCGGCGGACGCAGTTCGCGGCTGACGCGGCGATTGGTGGATCAGGAGCAGATCGCGCTGAGCGTGAATATGGGCCCGCAGCAGTCTCTCGATCCGGGGCAGATTCTGGTCTCGATGCAGGTGCGCAGCGGCAAGGATCCGAAGCAGGCGGAGGCGCTGCTCTACGAGGAGTTCGAGAAGCTGGGCCGCGACGGCGTGACGGCGGAAGAACTGGAGAAGTCGAAGAATCAAATCCTGGCCGAGTACTTCCGCGGGTTGCGGACAATCGCCGGCAAGGCGAATCTCATTGGCAACTACGAGGTGTTTCGCGGCGGATGGCAGAATCTCGCAGAGACCGAAAAGCTGATCCGGGCGGTGAGCGCCGAGGATGTCAAGAAGGCGGCGGCGAAGTATCTCACGGCGAAGAACAGGACGGTGGGCACTCTGATTCCGGAAACGGCGGCGCGGAAGGAGGCGGGACGATGAAGCGGTTTTCTTTGGTGTTGCTCGCGGCGGTTTCGTTGGCGGGGCAGGGATTGAAACTGCCTCCGTTCGAGAAGCAGATTCTGCCAAACGGCGCCACGCTGATCCTTGCGCCGGGGTCCGATGTCCCTTTGACGACGGTGCGGCTGATTTTCCGCGGAGGCTCGGAGGCGGACCCGAAGGGCAAGGCGGGCGTTGCGGCGCTGACGGCCAGGCTGCTGCGGCGCGGCGCGGGCTCGCGCAGCGATGAGCAGATTTCTGAGCAGTTGGACGGGCTGGGCACGACCCTCACCGGCGCGGCGACGCCACAGTCGTCGGTGGTGGTGGCCGATTTCCTGACGGCGAACGCCGAGGCGTCGCTCGCGATTCTGAGCGATGTCGTGCTGAAGCCGGCGTTTCCGGAGTCTGAGGTGCGGAAGGTGCTGGCCGAGTCGCTCGACCGCGCCAAAAGCGCGAAGGACAATCCTGGGATGGCGATCGGGATGTATCATGAGCCGTTCTTTTTCGGCCCCGATCATCCTTACGGGCAGGTGATGGACGAGGTTTCGGTGGCGAGGATCGGCCGGGAAGACATCCTTGCCTATTACAGGCGGATGTACACGGGGAAGAACCTGATCGCGGTGGTCACTGGCAGGTATGACGTGAACGTGATTGGTCCGAAGGTCGCCGCGCTGGCGGGCGCGCTGCCGGCCGGTGAAGCGTACTCGTGGGCGAAGGCGGGCGAGCCGAAGTTCGCCGCGAGCCGTTTGCTGCTTGTCGACAAGCCGGACGCGACGCAAACCTATTTCCACATTGCGATGCCGGGGATTGACCGGAAACATCCCGACCGGGCGGCGCTCACGCTCGTGAATACGCTGTTTGGCGGCCGGTTCACGTCGATGTTGAACGATGCGCTGCGGGTGAACTCCGGGCTCACTTACGGCGCGAACTCGGTGGTGGAGAGGAACCGGCTGGCGGGCGGCATCTACATCTCCACATACACGCGGACGGACGCGACGGCGAAGGCGATCGACATGTCGCTCGATCTGTTGAAGCAGCTTCGCGAGAAGGGCGTCACGAAGGAGATGCTGGACTCGGCGAAAGCTTATGTGAAGGGATCGCTGCCGACGCAGATGCTCGAGACGTCGATTCAACTGGCGGATACGCTGGGCGATCTGGAGCTCTTTGGGCAGAACAGGGGCGAAGTGGACGATCTGTTTTCGCGGCTGGACGCGGTCTCCGTGGAAGAGGCCAACCGGGTAGCGAAGCGGTTCTACACGCTGGACAATCTGCAGTTCCTGCTGGTGGGGAATGCGGCGAAGATCAAGGATGCGGTGGCGAAGTACTCGCCGAACGTAAAGGTGGTGGCGGTGACGGAGCCGGGGTTCGGGGGGGTGTTCTGATCAGCCGCCGACCAACGGGATCCCCTCAGCCTTCGCCGCTTCCGCAAGAGCGCGGTCAAGGGTGGCCAATGGTGCGCTTTCCCGGAGGGCCAGTTCAAGATAGGCGGCATCGTAGACCGTGATGTTGTGAGTCCGCGCGAGTTGAAGGACCGTAGCC
>CAYWST010000065.1:0-18689 GCA_964461075.1 uncultured Solibacteraceae bacterium
CGGCGGATTGCAGCGCGCTGAGCGCATCGCGGGCGCGGAAGGAGACGATCACCTTTCCGCCTTCGACGCGCGCGGCGAGATCGAGGATCTCGGGAGGCGTATGGTCAATGATGAACTCTTCGCTCTCCATCTCCGCGCTCAGGCCCTCGCCGGGGTAGTTATCGGGTTGGTCAGTCGCGGTCAGACGAAGGCGATAGCGCCCGTCCGCCAGCCCGGTAGCGTCCCAGCTATACCGGCTTTCCTTGATGCCCGACTTGAGCGGCTTCCATTCGCGCTCGCCCGCTCCGCGGATCTGGAGAGTTGACTCGATGGAATCCCCGTTGGCGTCGGAAACCCGCCAGCGGGCGCCGGCGAACCCCTTCTCATAATTCATTGTGGCCGCGCCGCCGTCGCCGGGATTCGGCGAGGAAGGGCTCTGCCGGGAAGGCTGCCCGAACGGGGGCAGCGTTAAATTGCTGGAGGAGCTTGCAGTCAGGCTTGCAGAGGGGAACTTGTAGTTGAACGGAGTGATCTCGAACCGCTCGATCCTCGGAGGCTGGTTCTTCATTTGATAGGCCGCCTCGACGAGCGTGAGCTCTGGCGAGGCGCCTTCCGGAGAGGCCGTCAGCGTTGCACGCCAGGAGAGAAACCGCGCCGGCGGCGCCTCGATGCGCGACCCCCGGGCGGGGTCCACCAGCGACCACGGACTCCAGAAGGATTGTCCGCTTTCCATATTGCCGCTGCGAGCCTCCATCTTGATCGCGCCTCCGGCGGTCAGCGCCTCATGGCGCAGCCGGCCCCAGTATGTAAAGCCGCCCGCGTCGAGCACGCTGCTTTCGATGGTCCCGCTCTTCACCGTCCCAGGGCCTAGTTGGAACAGCTTGCCGGGATTTGCGGTGACCACCAGCAGCGATCCCTGAGGGCCGGCGGCGATCCCGGTGATTTGAGACGCCTCTGCGTCGATCAGCATCGTCGAAGTACGCTCGTCGTCGACGCGATGGAGCCTGCCATCGGGACCGGCGCCGGCGATGACGTTCTCTCTGGAGTCGAGGCCGAGCGAATAGACGACCGCTTGCGGATGAGTCCAGATCCTGCGCGGTTCGCCGTCCGGGGCGATCCGCCAGATTTCACTCCCGCCGCTGACAGGGGGAATCCCGATGCTCATCGCTGGTGGCGCCTGTGCTGTGGACCGTTGTTGCGCCCCCGCCGGCTGAACGCCCGCCGCGGGTGCGGGTTGCGGCGTCACCGCCGCCGGAGTGACGGCGGAAGGCGCTGCCGGAGTAGGAAGCGCGCTCCTGTTGCCGGTTGCCGCGGCATACAGAGTTCCATCCGCCGCGGCGATCAGCGCCGTCACCTCGCGTTTTCCGGTCTGCACCACGACAAACCCCTGACCCGCGGGAGAGATCCGGAAAACCAGTCCCCTGGGTTCGCTACCCGCGTAGATCTGGCCTTTCGAGTCCACGGCCAGCGATCGTACGTGGGCCTCCTCGGCGTCAAACAACAGCCTGGAATCGCCGGAGTTCCCGATCTGCCAGACCTGCCCCGGCTCGCCCGTCGCAGCGTAAAGGCCGCCGTTGGGAGCGGGTGCAAGAGCCCAGACGTACTTAGCGTTCAACGTCGCTGCGGCGGCCGCTTTCCCTGAGGCGTCGATCCGGTATATCTTCGCCTCCGGCGAGACAGCGGCGAAGAGCACGCCGTTGGAGACTGTCAGCGCATAGACCGTCCCGCCCTCCAGTGTCGCCAGGAGCCTGGTCTTTCCCTGCTCAAGAACGAACACCTTGCCTTCCATGCCGGCCGCATAGACCTTTCCGCCTCCGGCTGCGACGGCCCAGAGCTGAGCCGTCTCGGCGTCGTAAAGCTCCTTCCACTCCGGCGCCAGCGTGAGCCGGCCGGCCGTTGAAAGAGCCAGACCCTCGATGGTCCCTTTCTCGAATTCGGAGGCTTCCCGGTGCGTCCAGGTTCTGGTCTCAACGGAATAGGCAAGCAGGGCCGCGAAGCTCGCGGCGGAGGCCAAACGCAAAGTTGTTGTCATGGGAGATTTGTGTCCTGCACTACTTCACGCTGAAGCGGAGAGCCGCACTGCCGCTGACAATGGCGTCCACGGGAATTGAATCGATGGGACGGGCGGTTTCCGGTGTTGCAGCCAGCGGCCGGCCGCCACGCGGCGGCTGCAGAACGCCGATCACGGAGGGCGGCAGGGCCGACATGGCCTTGTCGTCGACGAAGACTGTCGGCCTCGCTTCAACGAAGGAAAGATAAAGGCGGTTGTTTCCGCGCTCCTGGTTCAGCAGGGAGATCGTCTGGCTCAGGTTCAGATTCCGGTTCATCCCCGCCGCCATCATCTGCGAACGGTTGAGAGTATCGCCGTCGCTGAGGAGCAGCCGGTGGTCGCCCTTGGGCGCGGAAACCGGAACGGTCACCTTGAACGGTTTGACCTGGCGTTCGCCTCGCCAGGCCTTCAGCACGACGCGCCCTGTCAACTCGGCGCCCGCGGCGACCTCAGTCTGATCGAGCCAGGCCGATTCGATATTGGTGATCCGGCGCTCGGCGTCCATCACAACCTCCGCGGTGACTTCGCGAACCTTCGGCGGATCATGCGGGTTTTGGAACAGCCGGTTAAACCGGTCCGCCCACCAGGCGGCGACCTGCATGGGGGCCGGCATCGGGGCGTCTCCCGTCACCGTCATTGTCGCCACGCTCAGTTCCGGTTGGCCTTCCACCCGGATGGTACCGGTAAGCCGGTACGTGGCTTCGTCGCTTGCCGAGGCGTTCAGGTCCTGGAGTGTGTTGAAAACGCTGAGCATCATGAGAAACGGCGTCCAGCGGGGATGCGAAAAGACGTTGAAGTGAAACTCGCGTTTCTCAGGCGGCGCGCCCGGGAGCGGCTGGGAGCTCACTTTGAGGGTCACCGGGATCGTCTCTGCTGCGGCGCCGAGCTCGCCCAGGATGCCGGAGTGACGGTCCTGGCGCAGCGCGCCGACGATTTCGGTTGCGTTGGCGAACTTGTTGGGCTGGAATTGGCTGGAGAGCACCATCAGCACTTCGCCTTTGCTCATCGGCATGTTGACGGGACCGAGGTTGAAGAAGCTGTGCCCGAAGCCGAGCACTTTCTTCCCATCGTTGTAGGTAACCGTTCCCAGGCCGGTGACGGAGAGGTCGCCCGAGACGAGCACCCCGGCGATCGCTTCGCCCGGTTGAAGCGCGCTCTGCCAGCCTGGGGCCGGAATGGAGTTCTTCACTGCTCCCGCCGCGCCGCCTTGCACCGGGGTGATGCCCATCTGTTCGAACCAGGGCCGGAACTCCTTGAGGGTGCTTTGGTGAAAGCCGGCGAAAGTCAGAGGGGTCTCAATCGGGACCATGCGCGCACCCTCCAGAAGCGATTGAGGCGCGCTCAGCTCAGCACGGCGTTGAGGCTCGGCGGGGCTCTTGGTTTGGGACGGCCTGGAATCGTCGATGGTGTTGATCTCGAGCATCTGCTGAATTGGGGTGATCCCGCAGATGGCGTCCGGGGAGAAGACGCTCATCCTGAGGGCGATGGCGCCAAGGAGCTTGCCATCGACATAGACGGGGCTTCCGCTCATCCCTCCGGCGACATTGGTGCGCAGCGCCTTGCCGCCGAGTTTGGCCAGGATGACGTCCTGCCGCGGACCCCAGGCGTTCTTCCACAGCCCGATCAGCTCCACGGGAACCGGCTCGGGCTCCGTGCCCTGGAAGACCGTCCAGGCGATGGCCTTCATTCCCGGCTTCACGCCCTCGAGAGGAAACACTTCGACAGGTCCAGCTTTAGGCCTCGGCGGAATGGCCGCTGGAAGTTGCGGCGCTTCGTTCGACGGTCCAGCCGCCGCGGCCGCGGAGCGGTCGTGGGCCGGTAGCACGATCAGCCAACCCAGCGCCACCAGGGCCGGAGCCAGAGTTTTTAGCATGCCGACAGATGCTCCCTTGAAGGATTTCCCTCTTCCTACATTATCGTGAACTTCCGGAAACCCCTCGGAGTGGGATAAACTCATGCTCTAGTCCGGGCTGAAGGGACTTCCATTGCCGCTTCGCAAAACCGCCCCCGGTGAGATCACCCGCCTGCTGGATTCGGCGCGGGGAGGAGAAGCCGACGCCCTGGACCGGCTCCTTGAGGCGGTCTATCCCATGCTCAGGGCCATTGCGGGAAATCTCATGCGGGAAGAACGCAGCGGGCACACCCTCGGCGCGACTGCGCTCGCCCACGAGGCGATTATCCGCCTGTTTCTCCACGGCAGCGCCGACGTCCACGATCGCCACGAGCTGGCAGCCGCCGCAGGGCGGCAGATGCGCCGCCTCCTGATTGATCATGCGCGCAGAAGGCTCGCATTAAGAAGGGGCGGCGGCGCCGGGCTGATCGAGTTATCCGGCCAGGAGCGGGCCGCGGAGGTCGACCTGGAGACCTGGCTGCTGCTTGACAGGCTTCTCGGTCAACTACGGACGATCGACCCGCGGGCGGCGGAGATCGTCGAGCTGCGCTTCTTCGCCGGGCTCTCCAGGGAGGAGATCGCCGAGAGGCTCAAGATCAATGTCCGGACTGTCCAACGCGATTGGGAGTCGGCCCGCGCCTGGCTCCTGGCCGGCTTGGAGCGCGTGTAGGGAGGCAGCCCGGTGCCGCCAGGCGAGATTCAGGAATCCGATCTCTGGCGCGCTGTCAAGCCGCTGTTCGACGCGGCGCTCGACCTGCCCGCCGATGCGCGCGACGCGTTCGTAGAAGCCAACACCAAAGGGCAGCCGGCTGTCGCCGGAAGGCTCCGGTCGATGCTGGCCGCTCATCAGAACTCCGGAACCCTGCTGGACCGTTCGGTTCCCGACCGCATTCAATCGATTCCGGAGCAGGACCATGACCTCCTTGCCGTGTCGCCAGGGACGGTGATCGAAGGACGCTACAGGCTGGTTCGCGAGTTGGGACGCGGCGGAAACGGCCAGGTGTGGGAAGCGCGGGACGAATCCGTTTTTGGCCGCGCCGTGGCCATCAAGATTCTCCGCAAGGGCGCGCTTGGGCGCGGCTTCGATACTGAGTTGAAAGCGCTCGCGCTCCTTGACCACGCGTCGATCGCCATCCCCATGGACTCCGGCTTCCTGGATGACGGCCGCCGATTCCTGGTGATCGAGTACGTGAACGGGCCCAGCCTACGGTCGCTTCTCGCCCAAGGACCGCTCGAGCCCAGGCGAGCCTGCCAGATTCTGGCGCAGATCGCCAACGCCCTCGACTCCGCGCACAAACGCGGTGTCTGGCATCTCGATCTGAAGCCGGAGAACGTCATGCTCCGCGATGCGGATGAGGGCGCGGAGCAGGCGATTCTGGTTGACTTTGGGATCTCCCGCCTCGCCGGGGCCGCGCCGAAAGCGTCTTCACCTCCCGCCGGGTCTTTGGCGTACGCCGCACCGGAGCAGCTTCGCGGCGCTCCGTGCGCGGCCAGCGATCAATACAGCCTTGCGAGGATGGCGGTGGAGATGTTGACGGGCCACAAGCCGCGGCCGGTCGAGCATGCCGATGCGCTGCTGGCGCGTTGCGTTGCGCTCCGCCGCTCTGTGATCTCCATCTTCCGGCGGGCGCTGTCGGCCCGGCCCGAGGCCCGCTATGCGAACGCCGCCCGGTTCGTCTCCGAGCTCGAAGCCGGACTCGATCCCGATCGTTCCGCCCACCGCCGGCGCCGCCTGGTTGCCGCGGCCTTCTGTTTCACGCTTTTCGGCGCCATCGCTCTCCACCTGTTCCTGATTCGCAAACGCGAAGGAGCGATGATCCGGCGGGAACTCGAGTCCGCATCCGCGCAGATCGCAGTTATCTCTTCCCTTGTGGAGGCCGGCCGGCTCGAACCCCGGATGTTGAGCCAGACCGCTGGGAAAGCGATCCAGAGGCTGAAGAAGCTCGTGGAATCCGGCAGGAAGGATCCGGAAATCCTGCGCGCGTTGTTCGACGCGCAGATGCGTTTCGGCTCGATGCACGGCCAGCCCGGCATCCCACACCTCGGCTCCGTGGAGGCCGGCATTCAGAGCTACGAGGACGCTCTTAAGACTCTGGATCTGATTTATCGCGGACGGAATAAAGACGCCTCCTACGCGGAGCTTTACTTTGGCGCCCGCGAGTCTCTCGCCTCGAATCTTGTTGAAGCGGGTCTGTACGAGCGCGCCGAAGAGGTTTGCGATGAATCGCTGGCGCTCATCAAGCGGTTGGAGGCTGAAGGATGGCGGACCGAGCGGGTGGACGTCCATCGGGCCAGCATCCTGATGACCCTGTCGCGAGTCTACTTTCACCGCGCCGAATGGGAACGATGCGTTGCGCTGCGATCCGAGGGCGTCCGGCTGAAAAGGGTCGCCGCGGGCGCGCACGGGGAGGCGGAGTATCAGCATGAGCTGGCGGGCGCGCTCGCCGCTCGCGGATTCGCCTACCGTGAGATGGGGCGCCTCCAGGAAGCGCTCGGCGACTATCAGGAGAGCGAAGCCATCTTAGACAGGCTGATGGAAAGCGGCGCCGGCAACGTCGTCCATGCGTGGCTTGCGGCGAAAAACAAGTTGGAAATCGGGAAGATCAAACTCCTCGCCGGCGCGCTGCCGGAAGCCGAATCGGCCTTTCAGAGCGCCGTCGCTTCCCACCAGGCCCTGCTTCAAGTCGCTCCTCAGGCGGTCAGCCTTCAGCGGACTCTTGCCCTCAGCCTCTCATGGCTCGCTGTGGCGCGTTACCGGCTCAAGCGCCCTCCCTCTGCCTGGCGCGGTACACATCTGGATGCCTGGCGCACCGCGGAAAAAGCTTTGCTGCTCGATCCCATGAACGCCAAAGCCAGGGACGAAGCCGCGCTCATCCGCAGGAACGCGCGCGCATGCGGTGTCGATTTGTCCGCTCTCCCGGACTTGCCGGGGCCTCCCTCCTAATCGGAGATAGGGGCGGGATACTTGCAGCCGGGGTAGCGCGTGGATTGCCGGACATTAGCGGCGAGAATTCCCCCATCCGGCGCGTTCCCGCCGAGCGGGTTCAGCATCGGCGCCTGCATCAACCCCGCCAGATCCGCTTCGGCGACGATGGGCAGCAGAAGGTATGCGGCCTCCAGCGTCTGCAGTTTCGCCGTCTGCGCCGCTGTCAGGAGTTTGCGCGCACTCGCGATGTTCTCTTTGTCCTTGTCGCGCGATTCACGGCAGATCGCTTCCAGTTCGGCGTATCGCAGCCCAAGAGAAAGCGGATCGGGCACGTTCGCGTTCGTCTCGCGGGAGAGTTCGCGCTCGACCTGCGCCACGCGCTGCTGCTTCTGCGCAAGAAAGCGCTGCCATTCGGCCTGAATCCTCAGCAGCCCGGCCTGTTGCTCGATGGTCAGTTCCAGGTAGCGGGTCAACTGCGGGACAGGCGGTCGAACAGGTGGCCCTTGTTGCGCCATAAGCGGCAGCGCCGTCAGGGCGGCGGCGAAAAAGGTGATTCGGTACTTCATATCCGTCAAAAACCGCAGATGAGGAAAAGTCGCGTTCCGCCGGGGCCGGA
Source organism: uncultured Solibacteraceae bacterium (assembly GCA_964461075.1). GTDB lineage: Bacteria > Acidobacteriota > Terriglobia > Bryobacterales > Bryobacteraceae > JACADU01. The sequence continues at coordinate 7,463 of CAYWST010000065.1, forward strand.
ATCGTGGTCCAATGCCAACAGTAATGCCTATTTCCCGCCGCAGTCTCTTCGCCGCCGCAATGGCGCCCGCGCCGGCGCGGCCCAATATCGTCCTCATCCTGGCCGACGATCTCGGCTGGGGCGACCTGAGTCTCCACGGCGCCCCGGACCTTGCGACGCCGAACATCGATTCAATCGCGCGAGGCGGCGTCCGATTCACGCAGAGCTATTCCAATGCGCCCGAATGCTCGCCTACCCGCTGCGCGCTGCTCACCGGCCGCTACCAGCAGCGCGTCGGCGGCCTGGAATGTGCGATCGGAGTCGGCGACACCGGACGTTACGACGAAGCCTCCTGGCTGCAGGCTCGCGGCGAGCTTGGGCTTCCTGCTTCGGAAGCCACGCTCGCCCCGTTCCTGGCCAGGGCGGGTTACGACACGGCGCTGTTCGGCAAATGGCACCTCGGCTACCGCGAGAAATTCCTGCCCTGCCGCCAGGGTTTCGCCGAGTCTTTCGGGCTGCTCGGAGGCGCAGCGGACTACTACACCCACGAAGAGCCGAATGAAGGGAAAGGCCAAAAACCCGTCTTCCACAATGAGGCCCGGATCGACCGCAAAGGCAACCTGACGGATCTGTTCACCGAAGCCGCGATCGAGTGGCTGCGGCGGCCCCGTTCGAAGCCCTTCTTCCTTTACCTTCCTTTCACTGCGCCTCACGACCCTTTGCAGAACCCTGCCGAGTACGACCCGGCAACGGGAACGGCGCCGGTCCGCCCCAGGGACCGCAAGACCTACGCCGCCATGGTGCAGCATCTGGACCGCCGTGTGGGCGATGTGCTGGCCCATCTGGACCGGATGGGCGCGGCTTCGAACACGCTTGTCGTCTTCCACAGCGATAACGGCGGCACGAACGTGGGCCGGAACGCGCCGTGGCGGGGCGGCAAGTCGAGCGTTTTCGAGGGAGGCATTCGCTCGCCGCTGTTGATGCGTTGGCCCGCGCGCCTCAAGTCAGGAGGCGCCTGCGAGCAGCCTGCGATGACGTTCGATATCACAGCCACGCTGCTGGCCGCCGCAGGCGCCGAAAAGGCTCGCCTGGACGGTCTCGACCTGCTCCCCTTCGCCTCCGGCGCGAAGACGCCGCAAGCGCGCACCATGTTCTGGCGCTACAAACGCGCCCAAAACCGCAGAAAAGCCGTTCGCGACGGGAACTGGAAGTACGTCTTCGACTCCGGAAAGGAGTTCCTGTTCGATCTCGCCGCGGACCCCGCCGAGTCGAAGGATCTCCTCGCAGCCCAGCCTCGCGTGGTGGCGGAGTTGAAGGACAAGCTGACATCATGGGAGACGGAGACCGCCGCTCCGCGTCTCCGCGGCTTCCAGGCCGCGTCCCGATAGCGCCCGGGTGGCGAAACAGGCAGACGCAAGGGACTTAAAATCCCTAGCCCCGTAAGGGGCGTGCGGGTTCGATTCCCGCCCCGGGCACCAGCAGAAGCCTCACGGTCAGGCCTGGCCCATTCGGGGCCGTCGGCCGTGAAACCTTGAAGAGTGGATGGGGAATAATAGAGGGACACCCATGAATCGCCGGCAGTTTCTCGCCACTTCCGCCACGGCTCCGCTTGCCGGTGGCGCCGCTGTGTCTCCACGCCTTGGCGTCGACATGTTCAGCCTTCGCTCGCAGGGCTGGACGCCGTTCGAGTCGCTCGACTACTGCGCGAAGTTCGGAGCCAAGGTCGTCCATTTTTCCGAGATCCGGTTCCTCGGCTCGCTCGAAGACGAGCATATCCGGAAGGTGGGAGAGCATGCCCGCAAGCTCGGCATTGAACTTGAGATCGGGATGCGCTCCATCTGCCCCACCTCCACGGCCTTCGACCCGAAGGCGGGGACGGCGGAAGAACAGCTCACCGCGGTCCTGAAGGCCGGCAAGCTGGCCGGCTCGAATCTCGTGCGCGCCTTCCTCGGGACCGGCAACGACCGCAAGACGCCAGGCGGCATCGAAGCCCGCATCGCCGACACGGTGAAGGTGCTCCGCGCAGTCCGAGGGCGCGCACAGGATCTTGGCTTGAAGATCGCCATCGAAAACCACGCCGGCGACATGCAGGGCCGGGAGCTGAAGACTCTGATCGAGGAGGCGGGCAAGGATTTCGTCGGCGCCTGCTACGATTCCGGCAATCCCTGCTGGGCGCTCGAAGATCCCCACGTGACGCTGGAGACCCTGGCCCCATACGTTCTGACGGCTCACATCCGTGACAGCTACCTGTGGAACACCGATGAAGGCACGATGGTGAACTGGACCCGGATGGGCGAGGGCAACGTCGATATCGGCGGCCTGATGAACAAGTTCGTCACCCTATGTCCGGGCAAGACGATGTCGATGGAAATCATCGTCATGGGGCCGCGGGCTTACGCCTGGAGGAAGCCCGAGTTCTGGGATGGTTACAGGAACGTCCCGGCGTGGAGCTTCTCCCGTTTCGTCTCGCTGGGAGCGAAGGGAACGCCTCGTCCGGCCCTGGCCAAGCCCGCGAATAAGGATGAATCGCTGGCGCGCGAGCGCGAGGATTTCGAAGTCTCCATGGCCTGGACGAGGAAGTTCCTCAATGTTTAGACTCTGCGCCGCACTCATCCTTGCCGTGGCCGCCTCCGCCCTGCCGGCCGGAGCCCAGCGCCCGCCCGTGATCCGGCAGGTGCGCGCCGCCGCCGAGTCGAAGAACTGGTCTGAGGCGCAGCGCCTTCTCGATGCGTGGCAGAAGGAGAACGGACGCAACCCCGCCTGGCTCGAGGCCTATAGCTGGGTCGCGCGGGGCCGCCTGTTCGCGAAGGAGTACGCCGAAGCCTCCCGCGTCGCGCAGGACGTCGAGAAACTGGTGCTCGCCGCGAAAGGCGCGAAGAAACTCGATTCCGAACCAAGCTGGGCGGCCGCCCTTGGCGCGGCGATCGAAGTGCAGGGCCTCGCGCTCGACGCGCAGGGCCAGAAGAGCGAAGCGGTCGCCTACCTCCAGGAACAACTGAAGGCGTACCACGACACGTCCATCCGCACGAGAACGCAGAAGAACCTGCACCTCGTCTCGCTCGAAGGCAGGCCCGCGCCGGGACTGGACGTCCGCGAGTTCGTCGGCCCCGTCAAGCCGGCTTCGCTGGCTTCTCTCAAGGGGCGCAAAGTCCTTCTCTTCTTCTGGGCCCATTGGTGCGGGGACTGCAAGGCGACCGCCGCGGTCATCGCCAGGCTGTCCAACGAGTTTCCCAAGCTGGCCGTGATCGGGCCCACGCAGCCCTATGGATACATCGCCGGCGGAGAGGAAGCGCCGCGCGCTCGTGAGGTCGCCTACATCGAGGAGACTCGCGCGAAATACTATGGCGCCATCGAACGCATGGCGGTTCCCTTGAGCGAAGAGAACTTCAGACAGTGGGGAGCGAGCACAACGCCGACCATCGCGGTGATCGATCGCACAGGCATCGTCCGCCTGTACCATCCGGGTAAGCCGACCTACCAGGAACTCCTGCCGCATGTCCGCGATTAGCGAACCTTCCGGCGGCCCGCTCTGGCGGCCGTCCGCGCGACGCATCGCCGAGGCGAACCTCACCCGGTTCATGGGCGGTTTCCGGACCTACGGCGAACTTTGGCAATGGTCCGTCGAACAGCCAGAGGATTTCTGGCGGTCTGTCGAACGGTTCTGCGGCGTAAAGCCGTTCTTCACCCGCACTCCTGAAGCGAAGCTGAACTTCACCGCGAACCTGCTGAGACACGCCGACCATGCGCCGGCTCTTGTCGCGATTGCCGCGAATGGAGCGCGCCGCGAGCTGACACACAGAGAACTCTACGAGCAGGTGACGCGCGCGGTGCAGGCTTTCCGCGCCGCGGGACTGGCGGCGGGAGACCGGCTTTCGGCGTTGCTGCCGGCCGGCGCCGAGGCCGTCGTTGCATTCCTTGCCGGCGCCGCCATCGGCGCCGTCTGGGCAGCCATACCACCCGCGGCCGCTCTCCCGGATGCCGCGGCCTTCCTTGCGCCGCTTTCGCCGAAACTGATCATCACAGACAACGCGGTGCTCCACAAAGCGGCTGGAATCGCGCAGCGAATTCCATCCATCGCGCAGGCGCTGGTTGTGACCTCTAATGGAGCCAGACCAAGCCTGTCAGGCTTGCCGAGGGCGCTCCGCTGGCAGGATGCGCTGGCCTTCTACGCAGCGCGTTCCATCGAGTTCGAGCCTCTGCTGTTCGAACATCCCCTGGCCGCCCGTTTCGATCCCGAGAGGAGGATAGACGGATCCGGAGAGGCGCTGCTGCAGTTTCTCAAGGAGCTCATTCTCCACACGGACCTGAAACCCGCCGATCGTCTCCTTGGCCGCTCCTGTTCCGCCTCCCCGCTGTGGATCTGGCAGCTTTCGGCGCTCGCGGCCGGCAGTTGCGTGCTGCTCGCGGAGCTTCCGCCTGCGGAAGCCGACCCCCTTGCAGCATGGCGCGTCGCGGAACTCGAACGCGCCACCATCCTTATCCTCCGTGCGGAGGATCTTTCGGCCCTCCGCCTGTCCGGCGAACGGCCTCGGGCGCGGTTTGGCCTCGGCGCGCTGCGAACCGTGGTCTGTGATGGCGGCCCGCCGCTCACCGAGGACGTCGAGTACGTTTACCGCGAAGTGAAGCGCGATCTCCACTTCGCGGCGATGAGCAGCGCGGTTGGCTCGCCGGGACACGGCGAACTCGGGTGTCCCATCCTCCCCGTCTCCTCGGGACGGCCCCAGGTCCGAGGACTCGGCATGCCGGCAGATCACGCGCCGTCGTTTTCCTGACCGCCCGACACGCGCGATTTCCGCCGCCCCGCATCGCGATTTGCCGTCAGCAGGAATAGGCGCATGGCCGCCTGGTAGACGTGGCTGTAGCGGTTGCGCAGCACGCTCAACCCCTGTATAACGTTGCGCGTATTCTTGTCTTTCAGCACCGCCGGGTGCGAGGCGTAAAGCGCGGCCTCGTTCCTCTCGAGAACCCGGATCGTCCATGCGACGTGCGCGATGTGTTCGACCACGATCTCCTGGTCCGGCCCCTCGGGCTTGAGGTCGTTGATGTAGCGCTCGCGGAGCGCGTTGAACTCCGCTCTCTGTGACAGGGTCATCTTCTTGTCTCCTTCTTCACTTCGGATCCCAGGCCGATCTCCGGCCGTATCTCTCGATCTGCTCCGCTGAGGGCTGCCACCAACGGAGCGCATGTCTGGCGGCGATCGCCCGAGCGTCGAGCCCCAGCGGATCGATCCGGTTCCACGGCTGGACGGCGGCGTGCGTCGAAAGGTAGAGCAAGGTGGGAGTCTCGGCCATCAGCCGCTCGATGAGTTCATCGAGAGCCTTCAGTTGAAGGGGCGGATACGGCTCGGGCCAAGACGGCCTCTGCAGGTTGGCCAGACTCACTCCGATCGAGTTCTTCGCGATCGTGCCGCCCCCAAGCGGGGGCGGGATAAGCGACGAACAGTGAAAGGCTTGCGCCGCGACGGGCGCGCAGTGGAAGACCACTGGATCGCTGCCATCGGCCAGTTCCGTCGAGGCGGAGTCCTTTCCGTCCCGCGCGACGATGTAGTGATAGCTGAGCTTGCTTCGCCGCAGGTGATGAATGCTCGAAGCGGCGCTGCCGCCCGCCGTGGCATGCAGCAGGAGCAGTGTCGGCAAGGCGCTCCGTGGCCGGTGCGCCAGCCACTCCGGCGCGAGGGATCGCAGTTTCATAGGGGCCTCCATGGGCGATTCGGGGCGTTCCCGCCCACGCATCAGCCAGCCATGGAGACTGAAAGGACTTTGGCGTGATCGGCGCAAACTGCTGCAGCCGTGGGAAATTCAGTTCATCAATGCGCGTGAATGATCACGCTCCCCTCCCGGGATCGATCAATCTCGCGCTGGCGCCATGGCCGTTGCCGGCCCGCGAGGCGATTGACACGCGGCTCAAAGAACAGGCCCGGAAAGCGCGGCGCAGCGCGATTGTGGATGCTGCGGCAGAGATGGCGGGCGCGAAGGGCGATCTCGACCGTGAGCTGGAGTCCGCCGGAATTGAACGCCTGACGCGGACCGGCAGGGAGCCCGGCAGGGTGAAGAAATGAGACGTGGAGCGGTTCACCGGGCCGATCTGGCGCCGAGATCCGGGCCGGAAAAAGGGGGGCGACGTCCGGTTGTGGTGGTGTCTCACGATGGATTCGATGAGACGCAAGGGTGGATGCCGGTCGTTGCCGCGCCTCTTTCAACTTCCGCCGCGCATGCCCGGCGCGGGCCCACTGCCGTTGACCTGCCCGCCGGCGTGGCGGACTTGCCGAGGGCGATCTTGGCGATCTGCCATTCAAACGCTGCGTTGGACCTGGAGTGATCCGTCAGATGGTTCCTCCGGCAGGGCGCTGCCCGGTACACTTTAAGTATGAAGCTGGGCAAAATTCTAATGACGGCCGCTCTGGCGGCGATGATGGCGGCTGCGGCCAACCCGAAGGTGGCCGAGGCGCAGGCGAAGGTGAAGGCGGGAAAGTACGAGGAGGCGATCGCCGTGCTCGGGCCCGCCTATAAGGCGAACCCGAAGGACGCCGAGGTGTCGAAGGCGCTGGCGGAAACGCATCTGAAGTACGGTGACAGCTTTATGTACAACGAGCAGTTGCCGCCGCGGCAGAAGTACCGCCCGGCGCTGAAGCAGTACCGCGAGGTGCTGGCGATCGATCCTGCGAACAAGGACGCGAGCGCGAAGGTGAAGCTGATCGAGGGGATCTACAAGCAGATGGGGATGCCGATTCCGCAATAGACAGCGATGACGCCGCGCGAGTTTGACCGGCTGGTGGAAGAGTGCATGGACATCATTCCGCCGAAGTTCCGGGCGCGGCTGAGCAACATCGTGTTCGTGGTGGAGCCCGAGCCGCCCGAGGCGGGGCTGCTCGGGCTCTATGAGGGGGCGCCGCGAACGGCGCGGAGCGTGGCGGACCCGGCGCGGATGCCGGACCGGATCACGATCTATCAGGGTCCGCACGAGCGGGCGGCGCGGAGCGCGGCAGACTTGCGGCGGCTGGTGGAGGAGACGATCTGGCACGAGGTGGCGCATCACTTCGGGCTGGAGGAGCGGGAAGTGATGAGGGCGGAGCGGAGGCGTCGGGAGAAACTGAAGCGGCTGCGGAGCCTCTAGCAGGGACTCCCGGCCTATCTTGTCTGGACGAGAAAGACGAGGGCGCCCGGTTCGGTGGAGACGCGTTCGGCCTCTTCGCGGGTGACCACGAAGTGGATGTTCCGCTCGGCCCGCGCCTGTGGATTGTACGCTCCGGCCAGGAGAGCCATCGGGTACACAAAGGATGGAGTGCCGCGCTCGTCGAGCTTGCCGCCGGGGACCACAATGTACTTTCTGGGGATGGAGGAGGCCTGGCTGATTTCGCGGCCTAACTCCACCCATTCGATCTCGAAAGCCTGCTCAAGCTCGGGCCGTTTGGCATAGTCGTTGAAATAGGTATCGGCGCAGTTCCAGGCGAGAAACACTGCGAACAAGGCGGAGCAGGCGGTTGCGGCGAAACGGGAGTAGCGCCCTTCGAGCCAGGTGAAAAGCGGGCCCGCCGCGAGTGCGGCCAGCAGGCAGCAGGCGGGAACCATCAGTAGACCGCGAAGGGCGTGCGGCACGTTTTCATTCGAGGCGAGAACGGGAACGGCCCCTGCCCCGAGCCAGAGAAGGGCGATGAGACCGGGGGCGGCCTGCCGCCAAAGGCGTTGCCGGACCGCCCGCCGGAGAGTGAGCGCGATCCCGGCCAGAAACAGCACTCCGACAGGGAAATAGAGCTGCGGCTTGCCTGCGTAGTTGTGCCGCCAGAAGGCGTCGCCCGCGAAGTTGAACATGCCGGCGGTCTTGAGCGCGTTTTCAACGAATTGTTTTACGGGGTCCTTTGCAGCGAGGAGGGAGACCTGGGCCGACCGGCCACTAAATGCGCCGGGATTCCGGAGGAAGTAGACCGCGAGCGGCGCGGCGGCGAGCATCGCGCAGAGCGCAAAAAGGGCGATCCCAAGAAGCCTCTCGCGGGTTGGGAACGCGCGTGGAGCCTCAAGCCAAAGCCATGCGAGGACGGCGAGCACGATGATTGGCGTGATGCGATAGGCGATATAGGAATGGAAGCCGGCGCCATAGACGACGCCGGCCGCGGCAAGCCTGACCAGGCCGCCCGCACACCCGGCGCCCGCCCAATAGCGGAAGCCGGAGATGAGGAAGTACAGGCTCCAGACGAGAAAACAGGGCGCGCTGATCGCTCTGAAGCCGATGCGGGAAAAGTTCACGTGCCAAAAGCTCGTCGCCAGGAACAAGGCGGCGGCGGCGGCGGCGAGGCGGCTGGCCGTGAGGCGGAGGACGAGCGGATACAAACCGGCGACAGTGAGCAGTCCGAAGACCGCGCTGGGGAAGCGCAGCATCCAGGGCTGGAGTTGAAACGGCCCGGAGGAGGTGGCGAACGCCATCTGGAGCATGACGAACAGACCCTGCAGGTTGATGAACAGGCCCTCGCGCCCGTTGTTGTCGGGATAGAAGATCTTCCAACTGCCCGTCTGGATCGCTTCCATCAGGTTCACTCCGTTGATCGATTCGTCGAAGCAGAGTCCTGGGGGCATGGACGGGAGCATCGAGAACCGAAGAGCGGCGGCGACGATCAGGATGGCGCAGTAGGCGAGGACATGCGGCGCCCCGGATCTCGAGGGCGCCGCACCTTGCGGCTGCCGGGCGGCGGGGGCGGGAGGGGGAGAGGTTTTCTTTTTGGCGGCCATTGTCGGTGAATGGGAAGTGAGTTGAATTCCATCCGGCTCAGGGGCCGGTTTTGAAGTAATAGAGGAGAATTGTCTTCCCGACGCGCTCGGCGGGCTCCAAGCCCTCGGGCCAGGGTTTCAACGAGGGCTGGTCGGCGGGCAGGTAGAGGCGGTCGAGTTTGAGCTGCGTCAGGCTCACGGCGTTGTAGCCAGGCATCGGCTGGAGAGGATCAATGGCGATGCGAGGGGGGAATCCGAGCAGATTGAGATCGGAGACGATCAGGGGCGTATAGGCGACCTGCTGAACGCCCAGTTCTTTGAGGCGAACGCCCAGCCGCTTAATGTCCTGGCCCCAGTCCAGGTCGGAGTCGACGGCGATCTGTTCGGGATGTTCGCCGGCGAGCAGGTTGAAGTAGGGGAGATAGTCAGGGTGGGCCGCCGCGGAGGACAGCAGCACGATCAGGAGGCACGCCGCTGCGCCATCCCCGGCAAGGCGAGTGCGGGTGCGGTAGTCCCAAAGGGCGAGAGCCCCGGCTGCGGCGGCAACGGAGAGGAGAGGCATCATGGGCAGGACGTGCCGCAGTCCGATATTGATGCGGGCGTTCATGGCGACGCCTAGAATGCCTGCCATGGCGGCCCAGCAGATCCATGTAGGCCACGGAGACTGGCGGTCCGCTTTCAGCAGCAGGGCCGAGGCGGCGAGGACGAGAACGGCAAGCGGGGTCTTGACGGCTAGCAAGGTTGGGAAGAAGAGCCAGGAGCCCGACATTCTGGTGGAGCCGAGGAAGTAGGAAAGGTGGCCCTTTTCGTTATGCTGGGCGACCTGCTGGAGGCCTTCATACAATTCCGGAAACGGGACGGGGAATGGAAAGTAAGGGGCGGGGCCGAATGTGAACCGGTAGCCGGCCCAAACGAGGAAGAAGGCGAGTCCCGCCGCGAGCCCGAGAGGCGGGATCAGAGAGCGCGCGCGGGCAGGAATCAGCGATTTCGCCTGACTCGAGTTGCGGCGCCAGAACATGATGGCGCAGACGAGCACGGCGGCGGGAAGGAAGACGAGCGTTGAGAACTTGGACAGAACCATTCCGGCGAGGCTCAAGCCGAGATAAACGCCGCGGAGCAGTCCCGGGGTTTCGAGGAGGGAGAAGAGAGAGTAGAGAGCGAGAGTGAAGAAGGCGGTGGCTCCGAGATCGGTGGTGGCAAGTCCTGAATGCGCGAGGACGACGGGGAGCGTGGTGAAAATGAAGACGGAGACGGCGGCTCCGGCGGGCCCGAGGACTCTTCGTCCGATCAGAAACACGGCGAATGAGGCGAGCCAGAAGAACGGGAGGATGCCGAGTCTGGCAAGTGCGAGTCTGCGTTCATAGGATGCGCCGTCCGTCCCCCGAAGGATGAGCAGGCCTTCGGTCATAAAGTTCTCATGCCCGGTGGTCCTTGCTCCGTCGAGATAGGGACCCAGGGCCATGGCCACGCGTGTCAGCGGAGGGTGTTGCTCTTCGTACTCGTAGACGCCGCGGGAGAGCCATTCCATACCGCATGCGATATGGGCGGGTTCGTCGGAGGTGTGGCTGAAAACGCTGTAGGTCGCGGCGATGCGGACGCTGGCGGCGGCCACGAGGAGGAGGGCGATGACCGGAGCGCGCCGGGCGATGACGTGGAGCGCTTCAGAATTATCGGGATTTGAGCGCGGCATCGAAGAAATGTCGAGCATAGCGCTGAAAGCTGACGTAACGCAAGCGGCGGAATTGGGATGCGCTCGTCCTCCCGAGGCGAATGCTAGACTCGATTTTTCATGGTGAAAACGGGGCCTGGTCTCCTCATCCTCATCGGCGGGCGGGCGGCGTGGCTTGCGGCAGGATTCGCGCTGCTTGCGACGCTGCGGATCGCGGCCGTCTATCCGGTTTACAATCACACGATTGACGAGCCCGCGCACATCGCCTGCGGGATGGAGTGGCTTTCGAAGGGGAGTTACAAGTTAGAGCCGCAACACCCGCCGTTGTCACGGATTTTTAATGCGATGGGGCCATATGTGGCGGGGTCTCGGAGCACGGGGCGGGACGTCATTTACAAGGAAGGCGCAGCGATTTTGACGGCGATGGGGGATTATCAGAGGCGGCTGACGCTGGCTCGCATGGGAACGCTTCCGTTCTTTTGGCTGGCATGCGGGGCGCTGTACTGGCTTGTGGTAATGGAATTCGGCCGGGTGCAGGCCGCGGCGGCGGTGGCGGTGTTCGGCTTGACGCCGGGCGTGTTGGGCCATGCGGGACTGGCAACGACAGACATGGCGCTCACGGGGACCTTTCTGTTGACCGTGGCGTGCTTTGTTTGGTGGACGCGGTGCGTGATTTGGAAACGGGGTCTCGCGTTGGGGGTTTCCGCGGGATTGCTGCTGGGGTCGAAGTTCTCGGCGTTGTTTTTTCTGCCGCTGTTTGTGGGGACGTGGATCGTGATGAGGCGGAGTTGGGCGAAGGAGTTGATGAACAGGGGGAGCATTGTCTCGCTGGTGGTGGCGATGGGCGAATTCGGCCGCACCCCGCGGATGAACGCCGACG
>CAYWST010000066.1:0-18526 GCA_964461075.1 uncultured Solibacteraceae bacterium
AGGCGAAGGGAAGAAAAAGGCCCATCTCGCCGCCAGTGCGGGTGAGGGCGTTGGGGTTGGCCCGCCGCGCGGCCTGTGCCGCGGCGAGGATTTGCCGCGTGTGATAGTCGGACTTGTAGCGGAGCAGATCGCGGACCCGGCCGTATTCGCGGCCCTGGCCCCGAAGCGAATTCGGCTCGGATGCGGCGCGGATGAGCCCCTGCTCGACGTCTTCCCAGGTTTTGAACGGCTTATCGTCGATGCCGACTTCGTACTGGTTCCACGCGTTGGCGACGTCGTCGGGCGTCTTGTACGTTTCGCGGAGCCAGCGGAGGAAGAAGGGGACGTCTTCCTTGCGCATGATCGGGTCGGGGGTGTGTTTGAAGCCGGCGAGCGCCGGGTCGCCCGCGCCTTCGAGGAAGGCGCGTCCGCTGTTCAGGTGGATTCCCTTGCGAAGGACTTCCTTCTGGTATGCAAGCATCTTCGGATGCTTGCGGATCTCCTGTTTGGAGAGGTTGGTGGAGATACCGAGCTTCTGAAGGAGTTCGGGCGTGATGGCTTCCCACCCCCCCTCTCCATACCAGAAGGGGATGACGCCCTCGTCGAGCGCGATTTCGAGGATCCGCTCCTGCGTCCATTCCGGCGATGGCATGGTCTGCTTGAGGTTGTTGAATCCGAGCTGCTTCATGAGCCGGAAATGCCGGCGCATGTCCTGCTCGGTCATCCCCTTCCACGGCAGGAAAACGACGCCGAAGGGCATTGGAGCGAGATCGCGGAGCTTGCGCTGCAATGGCGAGTCGTGGAGTCTGTCGTAGAGCGCGGTGAGGAACTCGTCATCAGCGGGAACGGGCGCTGCGACACTTGCCGCGAGCAATGCGCAGAGTGCTTTCATGTCTGGGCCTCAGCGTATCTCAGAACACGAATCGCGCGCCGAACTGCATCGTGCGGGGCTGGTTGAGCTGCGTCTGGAAGTAGCCGAACTCCGAGCGTTGGATGTTCTGGGCGTTCGCGTCGAGAGTGAATAATGGGTGGTTGAAGAAGTTCGAGCTCTCCAGTCGAATCTGAAGGAACATGCCTTCCCTGAAGGTGAAGTCCTTCATGATGGCGAAGTCGGTCTGGTTGTAGCGCGGCTGGCGCAGATCCGGCAGAATCGAGGGGTTTGTGCCGAACTGGTAGCGGTTGGTGACGGCGAACGCAGCCTTGTTGATGTAGGCCGGCTTGCCGGCATAAGGCGCGCCCGTGGCTTCGGCGACAGAGGTGGTGGTGTGGTAGTCGCCAATGAGGGTTGGGCGAAGGGGGCCGTAGTTGAAGCCGCCGGTGAAGTTATCGCTCTGTCGGATCTGGAGAGGGTAGCCGGACTGGATGACAGTGAATCCCGCGAGTTTCCAGCCGCCAGCCACACCATCGAGAAGTTTCCTGCCGGTCGTGGAAGCGTCCTTGAGCCACCGCTGCCCGCGTCCGAACGGCAGAGCGTAGAGGTATGTGGCGACGAACTTCTGCGGGATGTCCTGGACGGACAGGCCGCGAATGTCGCTGAAGGTCTTGCCGTCCTGTGGCAGGCCAAACGCCGAGCTGGTCTTGGCGTTGGTGTCTTCGATCAGCTTCGAGATCGTATAGGCGATCTGCACGCTGAGCCCGCTCTTGAATCTGCGCTCGACGCGGAAGAAGCCGCCGAAATACTGAGAGCGGCCGGTTGAGCGCTGAAGCGACCGGAGAGAGCCGCCGGGCCAATGGGGGTGATCGTTCAACAGGTACTTGTAGGCGATGGTGCGCTGGGCGAGCGGGCTGGTATTGGAAGCGGGCAGCATCCCGTAGAAGGGATTCGCCACCTGCTTCTCCAGCAGAGCCGCGCCCAGGCCGAGGTACTCGGCGGGCATGGTCGCGAGAGAAGGATTTCCGCCGACATAGAGATGCACTCCCCGGTTGCCGACAAAGCTGCCTTCCAGCAGCCAGTCTTCCTTGACCGTGCGCTGGAAGCCTGCGTTGTAGCTGATCTCGTAGGAGGGGCGATGGTCGGGCAGGTAGCCATAGGCGTAGGTGCCGAGGTAGAGATCGCGAGTGGTGTTCCAATCGGTGACCGCCGGATTGAGGCCGTAATTGTTGGGGAACGGGTTGGATAAGGACGCCGCCGCCGACTGGCCGCCGTCACGGCTGATGGCCGCCGCTCCGGACGAGTTGATGTAGTTGGAGATGGCCAGCGAGCCGGTTCCGGAGGCGTTGCCGGTGTAGCCGGAGTAAAGGATGCCAAAGCCGGAGCGGAAGACGGTCTTCGAGTCGATCTGATAGGCGAGGCCAAAGCGGGGACCGAAGTTGTTGTAGTAGGGGTCGGTGCCGTTGCGTGTGGAGCGAACGGGAGAGTTGACCAAGCCCATGCTGCCAAGGAAAGGACCGTTGAGGTTCGGAACGGGCGCGGAGGCGGGTAGAGCGCCGGCTCCGACGACGTCGCGCTGCCAGTTGAAGTTCGGGTTTGTTTTCAGGCCGCTATCGAGCGTGGGGTCGACGAAAACGATGCGGTTGAAGCGCTCGGTTTCAGGGGCCTCGAACTCCCAGCGCATGCCGAGGTTGAGTGTCAGCTTGCGGTTGATCTTCCAGTCGTCCTGGATGAATGCGCCGTGGTTGGCGAACAGCACCGCCCAGGCGTATTTGTTGCCCTGGAAGCTGAAGTTGTTGGGCAAACCAAGCAGGTAGCTGGCGAAACCCGAGCCTTGCTGGGCGAAAGCGGCCTGCTGGTTGAGGCCGGTCCAGGCGCCGTCGAAGGCGGCGCCGCCGGAAGGCGTGCCGGCCTCGCTGTTATTGATGTAGGAGCGGCGCTGCTCATATCCGGCCTTGAGGGTATGTCGGGACCAGATCTTGGTGACCGAGACGTTGCCGAAGAAATAGCGGTCGTGGAGAAAGGTAGTGCACCAGGAGCAGCCCAAGGCCGAGATCTTCTCGAAGGTCATGTTGGGGATGAAGCGCGGGTCGAGCTCATTCTTGGCGTTCTGGGCGAAGGGGATCTTCGTGGGGTCGAAGCCTTCAAAGACGGGGTAGTAAATGAAGCTACGCGGCGCCGCGCCGAATTGGGCGCTGACAATGAGAGTGGGGCGGGCGGTCCAGTTCCAGTTCAGCGTCGAGCCTGTTTGCGTCTCCCAGGAGGGCCGGACCCCGGAAGTAGCGGGGCCAGCCCAGTAACCAGGCAAGCTCTCGTTGCTCTTGCGGGTCACGCGGGCGTAGAGGCGATGGTTCGCGCCGAAGTTCTGGTCGATTCGGGCAGTGATGTCATTGCGCTGGGACTGGCTGTTGGCCAGACCTGCGTAATTGTTGACGCCATTGCCGGGGTCGCCAGGCTGGTTTGGAGCTGGCCAAAGTTGCAGCATATACCGCGCGGCGGGGTCGAAACGGGAGGATGGAATCCGGTTGCCGGCAAACGGCGTTCGGCGATTGGTGGCCGGGTCGTAAGTCGTGGGGTCGTAAATCGTCACCGGCTGGCCCGCGGTGTTGACTGTTCGGGAGAAGTCGCCCGCGCGTTCGAGATCAGTGGGCATGGTGGCGGTGCGGAGACTGCCGTCCTGGTACTGCCGCTCACCGTCGTAGTTGAAGAAGAAAAACGTCTTATTCGTGCCGTCGTAGAGTTTGCCGATCTTCACCGGGCCTCCGAAAGTGCCTCCGAACAGGTACTTCTGGAAGGCGGCCTTGGAGAAGCCGCGGCGGTTGGAGTTCCAATCCGTGGCGTTGAGGACGTCGCTCTGGGCGAAATTGTAGAGGGAGCCGTGATACTGGTTGGTGCCGGCGCGAGTCTGGATATTGATCGCGCCGCCGGAAGTGCGTCCGTATTCGGCGGAGAGGTTGTTGGTTTCTACCTTCACTTCCTGAATAGCGTCGATCGACGGCAGGGCGGTGGAACGGGCGTCGGAGGTGGCGGTGGTTGGGGAGCCGTCCACGTAGAACTCGACGAGGCGAGTGCGTCCGCCGCCGAGGCGGAGGTCGCCGAGGTCGCTGTTGATGCCGCCGACGCCCGGCGCGGTCTGGAACAGCCGTGTGGGGTTCCTGCCGGGCAGCGGCAGTTCCATAATCTTCTTGTTGTCGATATTGGTGCCGAGATTGGCGTTCGTCGTGGTCAGGAGAGGCGTCTCTGCGGTGACGTTGAGCGTCTCCGTGACGTTGCCGATCTGGAGCGTCAGGTCGATCCCGAGCTTCTCGCCCACACGCAGTTCGAGCCCGCCGCGCTCGGTCTTCTTGAAGCCGGCGGCAGTGACTTCGACGGAGTACTTCCCGCGTTGAAGCGGCGTGAAGAGGTACTGTCCCGCTGCGGTGGTCGTCGTTGTCATCTTGACCCCGGTTTCATCATTCGTCAGGGTGACCGTAGCGCCGGCGACAGAAGCATTGGACGGATCAGTCACCGTCCCGGAGATTGAACTGATGTTGACCTGGCTGTAGGCGAGCAGCGAGGCAGTGAGGATGCCCAATAGGACTTTCATCTGCGATTCCCTCCCACGTGGAAGAAACGTTTCAGCATCGCGGCGCGGTTCAAACGAGACCTCGACCCGCATCGCAGTTGAAGAGTACTTCAAAGTTGGGTTTCAGGACAGTGCAAACTCGCGCTTGATACGGTGTCAAACACCGTGTAACGTAGAAGTTTCAATAGGTTAAGAGTGGAACATCCGGAATCGGGAGCAAGAGTCGCGGGCCGCGAAGTCCAGGACCAGGTGGAGAAGATCCTGGCGAGCCGCAGTTTCGGCGCGTCGGAGACCATGCGGCACTTGCTGAGTTACCTTGCTGAACGCAGCGTCAGGTCGCCGGAGCAGCCACCGAAGGAACACGAGATTGCGGTTGAACTGTTGGGGCGGCCGGAGGATTTCGACCCGAAGCTGGACCCAGTGGTTCGAGTGCAGACGAGCCGGCTACGATCGAAGCTGGCGGAGTACTACGTCGCCGAGGGTGCGGGCGACAGGGTCTTTCTGGAGGTCCCCAAAGGGGCGTACTGCCTGCAGGCTTCCTATCGCAGCGGCGGAACGATTGCCGCCTCAGAAGTTGCGGCGCCGCCCGGCCGGCGGAGGGCAGGATGGACGCCGTGGGCCATGGCGGCTGTTGTGGTGTTTGCGGCTGCGGGCCTTGTGCTCTGGTTCAAGCAGCCTCGGGGCGACGAGAGTCTGAGGCGATTCTGGCGTCCGTTTCTGGAGTCGAAGGCGGAGACGCTGCTGGTCTATGCCAATCCGAAGTTCGTCGGGTCCTCCTCCACGGGCTTGCGGATCTTCGACCCCGCGAAGGACCATGCCGAAGCGATCAATCCGGGCTATACGGGAATCGGCGAGGTGACCGGCGCGGCTGAGGCTGTGCGCTTGTTTACCTCGTTCAGAGCTCCTTTACGGCTGAAACGATCGCAACTGTTCGCTTGGGATGACGCGAAGGCCTACAACCTGATCTTCCTGGGAGCGCCGCCGCACAATGTGTCGCTCTTCCAAGTACCCCTTGGCCGCAAGCTGAAGATCAAGCCTTACGGGGAAGAGCCTCACCTATATCGCGGGTGCATACAGAACCTCTCCGTTCAGAAGGGCGAGGATGAGTATTATTGCCAATCCACCGAGGGCCCGACGAGCGTGGAGTACGCGCTGGTGACCATGTCAGCCGGGGCCGGCCGGAACAGGCCGGTCCTTGTCGTGGCCGGGACGACGACTTTCGGAACACAGGCGGCGATGGAGTTCATCTGCGATGCGGAGCGGATCGATGCCGTCAGCCGCCTTCTCGGTGAGGCCGCTTCCGCCGGCGTGCCGGTTTTCGACTTGTTGATCCGATGCCGGATACGCGGCGGCGTGCCCGTCGGCGCCGAATTCGTATTGCTCAAGAAGTGAGTTCGCCTTATCGAGCCGGAATGACGGAGACGATCGCTTCTGCCCATTCACGGAAAACGCCGGCCGAAAAGGCGATGTCGGCGGTGACAACCTGGAGACCTCTGCCTTGCGGTGAGAAAGTAGCCTGAGCGGTCCCTTCGCGGCGCGGCGGGATGCGGATCTTACGGTCGGCCCGGATGAGGCGCCAGCCACGGGGCAGGTTCCAGCCGACGGTGAAAGTCTCGGCGGAAGGGGAGTGGTTCATGATCCGCACTTCGAGCTTCATTGGGACGCCGGCAGCGGCTTCGGCCCCATACGGGTGGATTGCGGCCCAACTTTCGTCGATGGCGTAGTTCGGATTCGGCCAGGGAGAAAGTTCGGCCAGAATGGCGGCCCTCTTT
Source organism: uncultured Solibacteraceae bacterium (assembly GCA_964461075.1). Lineage (GTDB taxonomy): Bacteria > Acidobacteriota > Terriglobia > Bryobacterales > Bryobacteraceae > JACADU01. Next base: position 6,188 of record CAYWST010000066.1, read on the forward strand.
CGAAGTTCATCGCGCATACGCTCGATCTGGTTCGCGGTGAAACGGAATGTGGGCTCGACGTGCTGGTTGACGAGCCAGACCTTGGGCGGGAGTCGCTGAAGGACGCGAAGGCAGTAGAGAAACCCCTGGTCTGCGCCAAGGAGGTTTCGGTTCTGGAGGCAATAGTCGTCGATGCCCGACGGCGTGAACGAATCTCCGGCAAAGAAGAGCGCCTCGCCGCCATCGCGCTCGACCAGCAACCCGCCGTGGTAGAGGGTCTGGCCGGGGAAGTCGTAGAAAGTCAGATCGAACTCGTTCCAGCGCAACTTCGTGCCGTCTGGCTGCGGCTTGCCTGACGTAATCGGATTCGTGGTCAGGCAGGGGAGCCTGAAGTGTCCGGGGCGCTCCAGAACCTCCTGAATGGAGGGAGTGAACCAGACGGGAGCCCGATAGCGGCGCGCGATATCCTGGGCGAAATCCGTGTGGTCGTCGTGATAGTGGGTGATCCAGACGGCGTCCACGGATTGAACCGCCCCGGAGGCTGTCATCTCCTCGAGCTTGGGCAAGAGGCCTTTGTAGCCTGCATCCACCACAAGGGCCGCACCGGTTCTGGAGAGAAGGATGCGGGAGTTGCCGGCGGCTTGGGCCCACGAAGGGAGCGGGCGCTGTTCCGCCATTGGCATTGAATCGACCTCGCGCCCGTCAAGGACTTTCCGGGAACGAATCCGGAGGCTCTCCTCGCCCCAATACCAGCGGAGGGCGTCTGTGGCGAAATGGCTGGCCATGAGGGATTGGAGGCGGGCGATGAGGAGGCCGATGGCTTCGGCGGGGTTGTTGATGATGCCGCCCCGGGCGGGAACGATGAAGTCCGGAGAGAAGGCGGCGATGCGGCGGAGGCTCGCGATGAGATCGCCGGCGCGGGCGGCATAGCCGTGGTAGCCGCGGGTCCTTGCTTCAGGGATGGCGTCCTGAAGGCTCGAGAGATCGAACAGTTGCCCATTCCCGCTGATCAGGTCGCCCGTGCAGGCGATCCTCTTGCCGCCGGCTTCAACGATGTAGGAGACCGCTCCGCGAGTGAAGCCGGGTGTGTCGATCACCTCGATGCGGACGCCGTCCAGTTCGAGGATGTCGCCTCCGCGAACGGCGCGCGAGACAAGGACCGGCTCGCGAAGCACCTTCGTGTTGACCTGGGAGTAGTCGTGGAAGCGGGCGGTCCAGTAGCTCTTCCAGAAAGACCCGGGCTCTTCAAAAAGCGCCCGTTCGCCCTCCGGCACGATGGCGGCGGCGCCTTGCGCGACGGCGCGCGCGCCGGCCCAGACGACGTCCCGGCGGCTGTGCGTGAAGAGCACGTGCGTGGCTGACTTCACCCGCGAGCCCGAGTCGCCATAGACCAGGACTCGCTTACCGGCAAGCAGGCCGTTAATGGGCCCCGGAAGAAACTGGACTCCGGCCGGGAGCTGCGCGCCCCGCAACGAGAGACCGGCCAGCAGGAGTCCGAGTGCGTAGCGCATGGCAGGGACAGTGTAACCGATGAGGGGCGGTTTGACTGCGGTAAGATCACGACGGAGAAAAGCCCCTATGCAGCGTTCCGCGCTTGCCGCTTTCTTGCTCCTGAGTCTGTGCCTGGTCCACGCGCAGCCGCCGCGGAGACCCGCTCCGGTTCCGGAGGGGGTCAAGGTGGAGCGCGACATCGTCTACGCCCAGGCGTCCGGTAAAGACCTGTTGATGGATATCTACCGGCCCGTTGAGCAGACGGGGCCGCTGCCGGTGGTGGTTTGGATTTATGGGGGCGCATTTCGCGCGGGCAGCAAAGACGACGGGCAGACAGGCGGAGCAACCTGGCTGGCCCGGCACGGATATGCAGTGGCCGCCTTCAACTACAGGCTCAGCCAAGTGGCGAAGTTCCCCGCGCAGACCCACGATTGCAAGGCGGCCATCCGGTGGCTTCGAGCGAACGCCGGGAAGTATGGGCTTGATGCACGTCGATTTGCGGCATGGGGCGCCTCGGCGGGCGGCCATCTCTCGGCGATGTTGGCGACTTCCGCCGGCGTCGCCGAGATGGAAGGCGATTTGGGCAACCTCCCGGAGTCGAGCCGGATTCAGGCCGTCGTCGACTTCTACGGACCCACCGATTTCCTGCAGATGGATGCGCAGGCGATCCCCGGCGGACAGAAGCATGATTCGCCAGACTCGCCCGAATCGCAATTGATCGGAGGTCCCATCCAGGAAAACAGGGAAAAAGCGGCGCGAGCGAATCCGATTACGTACGTCACCCCGGATGATCCGCCCTTCCTGATCCTTCACGGCGATCGCGATCCGCTGGTCCCCGCCGGTCAGAGTGAACTGCTTTACATCGCGCTCCGTAAAGCGGGCGTTCCCGTAACCTTTCACAAGATCGTTGGAGCAGGACATGGCGGGCCGGAATTCAACACGCCGCATGTGCGGGCCATGGTGCTCGCGTTTCTCGACCTCCATTTGAAAGGCCCAAGTCTGCGTTAGGGGAAGCCAATCCATGAAAGCAGCGGAAATCGTCGATCTGCGAACGGCGCTCGAGTTCCTGGAGGGGATTCCTGGGCAGTTATTGCGGACGAGAGAGCCGGTCGACCCTCATGGAGAACTGGCGGGAGTCTACCGTCATATTGGCGCGGGAGCGCCCTTGAAGCCGCCGGCCCGGGTGGGTCCGGCGATGCTGTTCGAGTCTGTGCGCGGCTATTCGATTCCGGTGGTAACGGGAGTGCTCGCGAGCCGTGAGCGCGCGGCGCTGCTTCTGGACAGCACTCGGGAGCGGGTCGCATTCAGAATCCTGGAAGCGCTCGAGCATCCTGCCGCGCCGGTCTTTGTGGAGGCGGCGCCATGCCAGGAGGTGGTGCACCGGCCGCCGTTCGATCTGCGGACATTGCTCCCCGCGCCCACCAACACGCTCGAGGATGCGGGGCCTTATTTCACGATGGGTCTCGTGCGGGCTCAGGATCCCGAGACCGGCCAAGCCGATGTCACCATCCACCGGCTTTGCGTACAGGGACCGGATCTGCTCAGCATCTACTTCGCCCCGGGGCGGCACATCGATGTCTTCCGGCAGAAGGCGGAGGCCGCCGGCCGCCCGCTGCCGGTTTCGATCAGCATCGGGCTCGATCCCGCGATCTACATCGCCGCCTGCTTCGAACCGCCGGCAACCCCGCTGGGCCTGGATGAGTTGACGATCGCCGGCGGGTTGCGCCGGCGCCCGGTGGAACTGGCCCGCTGTGTTTCCGTGGACGCCGCGGCGGTGGCGCGCGCCGAGATCGTGTTGGAAGGCGAAGTGCTCCCCGGCGAGCGCATTCGAGAAGACCTGCAGACAAATACCGGCTACTGCATGCCCGAGTTTCCCGGTTACCTGGGGCAGGCCCAGCCATCATTGCCCGTGATCCGCGTGACCGCGGTGACACATCGCCGCGAACCGATTCTTCAGACCATCGTCGGCCCCGGCGAGGAGCATGTGAATCTGACGGGGATCCCGACCGAAGCCAGTATTCTGCAACTGATCGGACGCAGCATGCCAGGGCGCGTGCAAAACGTTTACTGCCACCCCGCGGGCGGCGGAAAGTATCTGGCGATCGTCCAGTTTCTCAAAGCGGAGTTGAAGGACGAGGGGCGCCAGCGGCAGGCGGCATTGACGGCTTTCGCCGCATTTCCCGAATTGAAGCACGTGATTCTGGTGGACGAAGATGTGGACATCTTCGATTCGTGTGAAGTTCTTTGGGCCATGACCACGCGCTATCAGGGAGACGTGAGCACCGTGTTCATCCCCGGCGTGCGCTGCCACCCGCTCGATCCATCCCAGTCGCCGGAGTTCAGCCCGTCGATTCCCGCGCCCGGCGTCTCCTGCAAGACAATCTTCGACTGCACCGTGCCGTTCGCGATGAAAAGCCAGTTCCGGCGCGCGGAGTTCATGCGGGTGGAACTCGACCGGTTCCTGAAGGAGCGATAGGGCCGGTTTATTTCGCGGAGGATCTCACGAGCCGAAGACCTCGAAGCGCATCTCTCGCGACGGCGGGATCCTCATCGCGGCTGAGCCGTTCGAGCGCCGCTTCGGCGTCTCGTGCTCCGGACATCCCCAGGATCTCCGCCATCGCCTGCTTTTCGGCCTGCGTCATGGAGCCGTCCAACTTCTTGTAGAGCGCCTTCCTGACCTGCTCGCTGCCGGAAGCCAGTTCGACCAGGTACGGCACGGCGACGCCCCGCCAGGACTTCTGGTTGACCTGGTTGAACAGATAGCCGAGGGGGCTGAGATCCTCCATTCCAAGATCCCCGTACTGGACGAGGGCGAACGCCTGCCCGAGCCGCGCCACCATCTTCCCCTCATCCGCGAAAGTCGATTTGATCCGCGGCAGATCTTCGGCCGCCCGGATCCGCCCCAGTCCTTCGGCCGAGGACCCGCGCAACCACTCGTCCTTGTCGCTCAGATAGTTTGCGAGCAGGCTCCGCGTCGAAGGCTCCGCGATCTGGGCCAGCGCCGTCAGCGCCGCGCGCCGGATCCGCTTGCTTCCCGTCGATTCCAGGACTCGCTTCAATTCGGGGACGGCTTCACGCGCCGTCAGGACGCCAACGGTTTCAATCGCCGCGAACTGAACCTGCTCGTCGAGGTCGCGGACGACGAACGTCATCTTCGGTCCGGCGGAACGGTCGCGGATCTTTTGCAGAGCGACGATCGCCTCGAGCATGAGCCGGCTGTCCTTGCTCCGCAAAGCGCCGACAAGTTCTTCAACGCCGCCGGAAGCTCTCAGGACGCCGAGCGCACGCGCGGCGTTGGCGCGGCTCTCCATCCCGGCCCCGGAACGCACCAGCCTGCTCAGCCCGGCGACGATCTCCTCACGAATCGGCGTTCCGGGCTCCACAGCGTCGGCGGATGTCCCTTCCGTGAACTTCGCCGTGACGGCATTGCCGGCGCGTTTGAGGGTCCCGCTCAGTCCTTGAGCGACGTACCCGGGCAGGTAGAAGTTCACGATGCCGTCAGTGGCTCGAATCTGCACTTCGCCATCGGTGTCGCTGAGCGCCTTGATCAGCGGCTCCAGGCTGCGCTGTGTCCCGGCCGCGATCAGCGCTTTGACGGCTTCTACCCGGACCTCGACCGAAACGTCGGACAGGTAAGGTGAGATCTTCGGGATCGCCGCCGAGCCCTGCTTGCCCCACTCCTTCAGCGCCTTCACCTTTTGCTTGTCTGCGGCGGCGTCCTGCGCCGGCAGCGGCCGCCACGTCAGGCAGACAGCCAGAACCGCAAGGACAATTCGGATCAGGCGTTGCAACATACTTCCTATTCTAAGGACGCGCCCAGTCCGCGTCAGGACGGACCGATTCTAGCGGACGAACTCGATCTCAGTGCGGTGCGGGATCAGACCGGCTTCCCAACCCAAATCCAGCAGTTTCTGAGCCGCCTGGGGGATGATTTCCCCGGCGTCCACCGTGAAATGATTCACGTACATGCCCACGAACTTCTCGGCCAGCGCCGGCTCCATGTCGCGGGCGAACTGCAGGGCGTAGTTCAGCGCCTCGTCCTGATTGTTCAGCGCGTATTCGATGCTTTCGCGCATCAGCCGGCAGCATTCGGAACGGATCTCGCCGCCGATGCTGCGCAAAAGAGCGTTGGCGCCCAATGGCAGCGGCAACCCATACTCCTGCTTGAACCAGCGCCCAAGGTCGGCAACCATGTGGAAGCCGCCTTTTGAATAGGTGAGTTGCCCCTCGTGGATGACCAACGCGAGATCCACGGCACGCTCCTTGAGTGCGTCCAGGACCTTGTCAAACGGCATGACGACCGGGACCACATCGCGCTCCATGATCTGCATGGCAAGCCAACTCGTGGTCAGCGTCCCCGCGATCGCGACACGCTTCCCCTTGATCTCTTCCACGCTCATGGGGCTGTTGGCGACCAGCATCGGACCGTATCCATCGCCGATGCTGGAACCGCTGGCCATCAGGACATACTTGTCGGCGACATAAGGATACGCATGGTAGGAGATGGCCGAAAGGTGGTACTGTCCTTCCATCGCTTTGCGGTTGAGGGACTCGATGTCCTCCAGCACATGTCTGAATGTGACCAGCCGGGAACGGATCTTGCGCGTCGCCAGGGCATAAAACATGAACGCGTCGTCAGAGTCCGGACTGTGGGCGCAAACGATCTCCATCGGGGTCGCAGGGTTCATATGGAGGAATATCTTAATATAGCATTCGGGGCTTTCCCCGAATTGAGATCTAAGGCTGGCGGCGAGCCATCGCTCTGAGTTCCGGCGTCGCCTTCAGCATGAACTGATCGAGCGCATCGATACCGGCCTGAGCGGCATCCATCAATCCTTCCTCTGCCGCGCTCTCGAGAGTGAGCGCGATCTCCCTGCCTTGATCGCATCCGAATTGGCCGAGGAGTCCCTTCAACTGGTGGGCGACGCCGCCGGCCTCGGCCAGATTTCCGGATTGAACTCCATCCCGAATCTTCCCAATCAGTTGCGGGTATTCGTCCAAAAACAGGCAGGCGAGTTCGGCCAGTAAATCCTCGTCCCCTCCGACTCTGGCCAAAGCGCCCGCGGAATCGACAACCGGCGCTCCCGGCGAGGCCTGCTCCTCCTCCGCGCTTCTGACTTGGCTGGCTCTCATCTCCATGATCTCCTCCATGAGTGTTTCGAGCCGGATCGGCTTCGCGAGGTAGCTGTCCATGCCTGCTGCGAGGCAGCGCTCGCGATCTCCCGGCATGGCGTGCGCCGTCATTGCCACAATAGGCAACCGGACGGCCTCCTTTCTCTTTCTGATCAATCGAGTCGCTTCCAGTCCGTCCATCCCCGGCATCTGGACGTCCATGAGCACGAAACCGTAGTCGTTCCGCAGGCAGCTTTGTACGGCGGCGGCGCCCGTCTCGACGATATCGCACTCGAATCCTGCTCTCTTCAACATTCCCATGATCAGGCGCTGGTTCACAGGGTGATCCTCGGCGACAAGGCATCGCAGCCCGGATGACGGACGCTGCACTTCGGCGGGGCGAGCCTGACGGTCTCTCCGGAGATCCGGCGGCGCCGGCCGCAGATCGAGAGTGAAACCGAACGCGCTGCCTTCGCCCGATCTGCTGGAGACGAACAACCGCCCGCCCATCAGATCCACCAGCTTGCTCGAAATCGAGAGCCCCAAACCGGTTCCCCCGCGCCGGCTTTCGCCGTCTTTCCCAAGCTGGGTGAACGGATCGAAAATCGACTTGATCTTTTCTCTTGCAATTCCGATACCAGTATCCTTCACCACGAAACGAAGACGCCACGCGCCCCCGCCCGAAGGGCCGAGAGAGCTCACGATCAGCCGCACCCACCCATGATCGGTGAACTTCACCGAATTGCCGACCAGGTTGAGAAGGACCTGGCGCAGCCGCTCCTTGTCGCCAATGACCCAGTCTGGAGCGCTTTCATCGACGATCCAATCGACGTGAAGACCGCGGGCGGAGCCTTTCAGCACCATCGGCCGCATGGTGTTGTCAATGAGCTCGCACAAATCGAATGGAGCGGGCATGAGCTCCATCCGCCCGGCCTCGATCTTTGAAACGTCCAGCAGGTCACCGAGCAGCAGCAGCAGCGACTCGGCAGAACTCTTCACCAGCTCCAAATACTCGCGCTGCTCCGAAGTCAACTGCGTCAGCAGCGCCAACTCCGTCATCCCCAGAATGCCGTTCATCGGAGTGCGAATCTCGTGGCTGACATTAGCCAGAAACTCGGTCTTTGCCGCCGAAGCGATTTCCGCCGCGGCGGCCATCTCCCGAGCCCACTGTGTGGTGGTTTTCAGGAACTCGTTCGCGCTGCGCAATTCCTGTTCGGCGCGGATTCGGCCCGTGATGTTTCTGATCACCTGCAACAGAACGGGGGCGCCGCCCGGCCTCTCCAGGAACGAGTTCGAGCACTCCAGCCACAAACGCTGACCGTCCCGCATGATGAACTCGCGCGTTGTGCTCGCCTCCAGGCTCCGCCGGGCGAACTGCTCGCGAAACCTCGCCAACTCGTCCTCTTCATGCCCGGGCCACTCGCCGAGGATATCGACGAATCGCGCTCCTTCCACCTCCTGCCGCTGGCAGCCGGTCAGTTCCAGGTAGCTCGGGTTGGCAGCCACGATGCGGCCGCCCGCGTCGATAAAGACCATGGAATCGCGCGCGCTTTCCCAGACCGCTCTGAACTCCCTGGCCAACTGATCCTGCTGGTCCTCGGCCGCCACCTGCTGCGTAATATCCACAGCGGTCACCACCGCGTACTCTGGCCTGCCCTCCTCGTCTCGGACTGCGGCCGCGGACCAGTTGAGCCAGACTGCGCCGCCGTCCGGATCGCGAACGCTGGCCGTTCCGCTCTGCGGAGACTCCCCGGCCAGGAGCCGCCGCCACTTTTCCTCCAGCGCCGGAAGATCGGCCTTCTGATGAAGAAGCTCCTCGACAAGCCGGCCTCTCACTTCCGACTCATGCCTTCCCAGCACCACCTGGCAGGCCCGATTCCACCGCAGAACCCGTCCCTCCAGGTCAATGACGGCGATGAGCGCCGCCGTCGTGTCCAGGATCGTGCGGATGAAGTCACGTTCTCTGGCCAGGCTCAGTTCGGCCTGTGCGTAGGCGCTGATGTCGAGAGCGACTCCCAGCACTCCGATCCCCTCTCCAGGGATCTCGATCCGCTGTCCGGAGATCATCACCAGCCGGTCTGCCGTGTCTTCCCCTTTGATCCGCAAAGGGAAACCGTCGAAGAAGGAGTCCGAAACGCCGGCCAGGATCTCGTCTTCGAGCAGGGCCAACCGTGCCACGCCAGCGCCCTCAAGCAAGTCTTCTGCGCGCTTGCCAATCAGGTCGCCGATCGGGCGCCCCATGACTCTGGCAAACCGCTGGTTGGCGTAGGCGATTCGCCGATCCGTTCCCTTGATGTAGATTGTGGCCGGCAACCGGTCCCACGACTCCCAGCGGCGCGACTCGCCGCCATCAGTCCTGTTCTGGCTGGCCTTCTCCAGCGCCTGGAAGAACCCCAAGAGTTTCAAGCCAGATCTCTCAAGCGCAGGTTTCTGAATTCGACCCGAGTACCATGCCCCAGGAGCCCAATTCTCCCTGATTTGTTCAATAGCCCGGGGTGTTTCTTGAGAACAGCCGCGTCCTTCACGTCATCCAGATTCGCATCGCACACCGTCACTCCGTTCAGGACAACCTTAACCCGCCGCCTGTCCGCCGTGATCTCATATTCGTTCCAGATCCCGTTGCGTTTGACATGGCCGGGCTTGGCCGGGAAAACGTCGTAAATGGACCCGGTGTACTGCGCCGGCTTGATGGGCATCTTCTGATAGACTTCCGCCTCATCGTCCAGAATCTGGATCTCCATTCCGGAATACGCGACATCCCCGGAAAGCGGAGCGCGGATGCCGATCCCGTTGTTGCCACCCTCCCAGAGCCGCCATTCCAGCCGCAGGACGAAGTCGGCATATTCCTTTTCCGTAAAGAGGTTGCCCCCGCCCTCCGCCGGGCAGACAATCACGCCGTTCTCAACGATATAGCCGGGACCGCGGCCGCCTTTCAGCAGCCATCCGTCGAGGTCCTTTCCATTGAAGAGCGGCGAAAACCCCGTTTCGGCCCGGGCCATGGCTGCCGCCATGCAAGCGAGCATTTCTCTTCTGCGCAGATTCATCACTTGCGGCCTTCCAATTCCCTCATCATTTTCAGGCATTCAATCATCGCCCTCCCATTGTGGTACGCCGCCTTCCAAAGCCCGCCCTTGGCCCCGCGAGGCCGCAGCGAATCGTCCACCTCAGGCCACCACTCTCCATTCTTCCAGTCAATCTGATACTTGTTTACGAAGTCCCAGGTCTTCAGAAAGATATTCCGGTAACTCTCCTCACCGGTCAACCTGTACATCGTCAGCGCACTCACCAGGACCTCCGACTGCACCCACCAGGATTTGCTTCGCCCCGCCGCCGGCGCGTTAAACGGTCCCCAGTACCAGAATCCGCCATTGGTTTCGTCCCAGCCGTACTTCCTCGAATACGCGAAGTTGGCTTTGAAGAAATCCGCGAGCGGCGCGACCGGCACGCCCGCGGCCGCCGCTGCGTCCACGAGCAGCCAGATGTTCTCCAGGTCGTGGCCGTAACTGATGCGCGCGCCGATCCCATCGAGAACCGGAGTCCAATCGCGCCGGTATTGATCCGTGCAGGCCGTCATGCCTTTGCGAACGACCGTATTGCTTTCGATGGTCATCAACTCGAGCAGCCTCTCTCGCGCCAGCGGCAATTTCGAAGCGCGATAGAACGTCGTCATCGCCTCCATCAGATGCAGATGCGTGTTCATGAGCTTGTAGTCGCCCGGCACGCTCATGTAGCTCCCCTCGATGGCGGGAGACCAATCCTCATTGAAGAATTCGATGTAGCCCCCGTATTGCTTATCGTGCGCTTTCTGTTCAAGGAGATCGAAAAACCTCACTGCAAAATCGAGTACGTCTTTCCGCCCGCTGGCCATCGCGTACTCGCCGAGCGCATAGAGCGCGAAGGACTGGCCGTACATGTGCTTCTTGGGCTTGGTTCTCGCTTGGCCCGCGGCGTCGACCTCCCAGGCGAAGCCGCCGTGCTTGGGGTCCCACATCTTTTGCGTCAGGAACCGGTAGCCATGATCGGCCGCCTTCAGGTTCGCTGCCTTGTCGCCATGTCCCGCACGGGCCATGCGCGCGAAGTACCAGAGCATCCGCGCCTGCGTCACCAGACCTTTCGGCCCGTCTCCCCTTGCGGCGCCATCGGGCCCGAAGTCCAGCCGGTATCCCCCCAACTTCAGGTCGAGCGACTTGGGATACCAAAACGAGTGAATGCTCTCATCGAGGGCCCTCTTCATTTCCTCGGCGACGTTCTTGGGTAATGGCTGCTGCGCCAGGGCCAGGCAGGAGAAAGCCGCCAATCCACCAATCCGCATCCACTGCATATGCCGCGATTTTATACCTTTGATATGTGACGGCACGAATTCTGTTGGCTCTTCTCTTGGCGTTTCCGGCCTTCGCGCAGACGCTGAAAGTCATGACCTTCAACGTGCGCTACCCCAATCCTGGCGACGGCGCCGACGTCTGGCCCGCCCGGCGCGACCTCCTCGTCGAGACGATCGCCAAGGAAGCACCGGACCTGATGGGCGCTCAGGAGCTCTTCCGGGAACAGGGCGACTACATCGTCGAAAAACTGCCCGCCTACGCCTGGTTCGGCCTGAGCCGCCGGGGCAATCACACCGACGAACACATGGGCGTCTTCTATGCCAAGGACAAGTTGAACCCCGTCGACTCCGGCAACTTCTGGCTCTCTGAAATGCCCGAGCGTCCGGGCAGCGTCAGTTGGAACATGAGCCTGCCGCGGATGGTCACCTGGTGCCTGTTCGAACACAAGGCCACCGGCATCCGCTTCATGTACTACAACACGCACTTCGCCCACCGCCGGGAGGACGAACCGGCGCGTGTCAAGAGCGCGAAGCTGATCGCCGCCCGCCTCGCACTTCATGACGAATCGCTCCCACTCGTGCTGACCGGGGACTTCAACGCCCCCGCCGGCGGCGGAACCTACTCGAACTTCATGCCGCTATTGAAGGACGCCTGGCTGGCCGCTGAAAAGAAGGAAGGGCCCGAGGGCACCTTCCATGGTTTCAGAGGCGCCCCCGGGCGCGACCGCATCGATTGGATTTTGTTCCGCGCACCCTGGCGCGTCACCCGCGCCGCCGCTCTGACCGTCAACCGGGACGGCCGCTACCCGAGCGACCACTTCCCCGTCGTGGCCGAGTTCGCGCTGAAATAGTTCTGTGGCCTTCGAATTGACCTCCGAAGAAGCGCGCGTCCTCGGCGCGCTCAGCGAAAAAGACATGGTGACGCCCGAGTACTACCCCATGTCGCTTAATGCGCTCACCAACGCCTGCAACCAGAAGACGAATCGCGAGCCCGTTACCGCATATGACGACGTGACCGTTCGCGACGCTTTGAACCAGCTGCGCGACCGCGGTCTCGCTGCATTCGTGAGCGAAGCAGGCTCGCGCGTGGAGAAGTACCGTCACAAGCTCGCCGAGAAGTTCAACTTCACCCGAGGCGAGCAGGCCATTCTCACCGTACTCCTGCTGCGCGGACCGCAAACCGCCGCTGAGCTTCGCGAACGGACTTCCCGCATGGCGCCGCTCGACGACCTCGAAACCGTCACTCACACCCTCGAGAAGCTCGCTGCCCGCCAACCCGAGCCGCTCGCCAAACTCCTTCCGCGCGCCCCCGGCACGAAAGAGCCCCGATGGGCGCATCTCCTCTGTGGCGAGCCGGAGTTCCACGCCCACCCCGAGCCCGAGCATGGAGTTCCCGCGGCCCCCGGCCTCCTGGAGCGTGTCTCGCAGCTCGAACG
>CAYWST010000067.1:0-18463 GCA_964461075.1 uncultured Solibacteraceae bacterium
GGCCCTCAGATCGCCCAGGCCGATTACCTCCGCGCCAAAGCGGGCGGCCTGTTGCGCGGCGTCCCCACGGCCGTCCGTCAGGCCGCGAACTCAGCGGCGTCCATTGCCGCCGGTGGCGCTACCGAGCGCGGCCAGGCCGGCGGCGGGACCGGCGCCGGCACAACCGATTCCGGCGCCGGCGGCACCGTCATCACCCAAACCGGCGTCCAGGTTCCCAACCTCGATCCCGTCCTGTTCACTGCCGCACAGTTCGGACACTCCTCCCGGCCGCAATCGAACACCATCACCACCGGCACCACGGCCCTGATCTTCGACTCCAATCAGTGGCAGGCCGGCTATCAGCAGAGTTTCATCTCCGGCACCACCATCAGCGCGGGCTGGAACAACTCCTGGGTCAGCTCCAATAACCCTCGCTCCGACATCAACCCCAGCTACAACGCCAATATGAACCTGCAGATCTCCCAGCGCCTTCTGCAGGGCTTCGGCTTCGCGGTCAACAACCGCAACATCCGCATCGCGAAGAATAATCTCAGCGTCAGCGACCTCACCTTCAAGCTCCAGGTCATGACCACCGTCGCCGGCGTCGTCAATCTCTATTGGGATCTGGTGAGTTTCAACGAGGACGTTCGCGTCAAAAAGAAAGCCCTCGAGGTCGCCCAGAAATTCTACGAGGACAACAAAAAACAGGTCGAAATCGGAACCTTGGCGCCCATTGAAATCGTCCGCGCCGAGGCCCGCGTCGCTCAGGCGCAGCAGGAACTGACCAATTCCGAAACCGCCCTCCTGCAGCAGGAGACCATCATCAAGAACGCCCTGTCCCGCACCGGCACCGCCAGCCCGACCGTCGCCGAAGCCAGGATTATCCCTACGGACCGTCTCACCGTCCCCTCCACTGACGACCCCGGCAAGCTCAACGAACTCATCGACGCCTCCCTCAAGAACAGGCCCGACATCGAACAAACCCGCATCAACCTCGAAAACACCAAGATCGGCATCGCCGGCTCCCGCAGCCAACTGCTGCCTTCCCTCGACGTCCAGGCCAGCTTTCAGCACAACGCCCTGTCAGGCTCCTTGAACACCGTCCCCACCCCGCCGGGCCAGGTCCCCATTATTCGCAACCCCGATCCCTACTTCATCGGCGGCTACGGCAACGCCCTGGCGCATATCTTCCGCCGCAACTTCCCCGACTACTCCGTCGGATTCCAGCTCAACATCCCCATCCGCAACCGTACCGCCCAGGCCGACTATATCCGCGACCAGCTCCAGCTTCGCCAGCAGGAGATCAACGCCCAGCGCCAGGTCAACGACGTTCGTGTGAACGTGCAGAACGCTCTGACCGCTGTCATCCAGGCCAAGGCCCGCTATGAAGCCGCTGTGAAAGAGCGCGTCCTCCAGGAACAGACCCTCGACGCCGAAAACAAGAAGTACGCCCTCGGCGCGTCGACCGCGTTCCAGGTCGTTCAGACCCAGCGCGACCTCGCCCAGGCTCAGGCCAGCGAGGTCAGCGCGCTCGCCGGCTACAGCCGCGCCCGCGTGCAACTCGATCTTCAGACGGCCCAGATCCTCTCGAAGTATCGTGTCGAACTGGCCGAAGCCAGGGCCGGCAAAAGCTCTCTGCCCATCAGGCAGATCAACAATTAGCGCCTGAAGGCCGCCCCGAAGCGGTCCCTGGGCCGCGTCCCCCGTTCCTTGCCGGGTCCTTAGTCGACCACCGCGGCCATCCAATAGCCGGGCCGCGTCCGCACTTTCAGATTCGGCCGGTTCACCACCACCTTGATCGAGTGGAAGCCGCCTTCGATCTTGTTGTTCGGCGTGTAGCTGAGGATGTACTGGCTGCGGATCTCGGCCCCGATGCGCGCGATGGCCTGCTCGAGATCGGCCTGCGACATGAAGCTGTACTCGCGGCCGCCGGTGAACCTGGTGTAAACCTCCGCGGGGTTCTTGACGAAGATCGCCTTGGTCGCGCGGAAGATCTCCTCGATCACCGGCACGAAATCGCCGCCGTATCCAAATGTGCCCATGATCTGGGCCTGCGTTGTCGGGTCTCCGGCGGCGATGCCCGGCCGTGGACGAGCGCCCGGGGGGAGCGGGTCCGGCCGCGGCACTTGCGGCTTCTCCGTGAAGCGGGAGATGAGCCGGCTGATGTTCAATGTGAAGACGTCCACGTTGTGCATTTGAAGGTCGGTGGCCACTTCCTTGACGCTGGCCTCCGAAGAGCGGTCCAGAGTCTCGGCGATCAGCAGAATGACCCTGCGCCGGTCGCGCCGGCTCCGCAGCAGACGGACGCCGTGCTGAACGGCGTCGTTCAGCCTCGAGTTCTGCCCGCCCGCGCGGAGCTTGCTGACGGCGGCGTTGATGAGGTCGGCGTCGTTGGTGAATTCCTGGAGCGTCTCGATGCGGTGGTCGAAACTGACAATGGCCGCTTCGCCGTCCTGGCCGACGAGCAGGTTGTGGATGACGTTCCCCATTCGCTGGATCTTGGGCAGAATGGCTTCAATGTTGGCGCTGCGTTGAATGCAGATGACCATCGAGAGCGGCAGGAAGGCGACGTCGCGGTTGATGTCCTGCTTTTTGTCGTTGTCGTAGAGCTCGAAATCGTGAGGCTGGAGGCCGTTGACCACATTCCCCTTGTCGTCGGTGACGGTGGTCGGGACTAGAACCACATTGACGGTGGTGCGGATGACTGGCCCGTCCACCGCGGGCTCGGCGGGCTTCGCCGCTGGCGTTCCCGGAGCCAGCGGCGGCTTGGCCGGCTTCGGCGCCGGAGTGCCTGGAAGCACGCGTTCCTGGCCGGCCAGCCACGCGCCCGGCGCAGCGGCAAGCAAGGCGTTCAGAGTCCTTCTATTCATCGGCCGGTTTTCCCCCATCCAGATGACGCCCCGGGGCTCAGCTCCGTTTCAGTTCCTCGGCGTGCGCCGTATTGCCGCGAAGAAGCTCCACGACATGAGGCACGAGGTCCAAGATAGCATCGAGAGACTGCACAGCGCCCCTCGGTGAGCCGGGCAGGTTCACCACCAGGCACCTTCCAAGCGTTCCGGCTGTTCCGCGGGACAGAACCGCGCGGCGCGTGTGCTTCAACCCTTCACGTCTCATTATCTCACCCAGGCCTTGCAGTTCCTTTTCGAGGACGTCCCGCGTGGCCTCAGGCGTCACGTCGCGATGCGCGATCCCCGTGCCGCCGGTGGTGAAGACGGCTTCGCAGCCGGTCCCGGAGGCCATCTCCCGCAGCGCTGCCGCGATCAGCGCCCGCTCGTCGGGCACGGTCCTCATCTCCACGACCTCGAAGCCCGATTCCCGGAGCCGCGCGGAGACGCGCGGCCCGGAGAGGTCCTCCCGCTCGCCTTGAAAGGCCGAGTCGGAAACCGTCAGCACCGCCGCCCGAATCACAATCCAGCCTTTCTGTAACGTCCGCTCTTGCCGCCGCTCTTCTCGATGAGTTCCACGCGCTCGATCACAATCCCTTTGTCCAGGGCCTTGGTCATGTCGTAGACCGTGAGCGCCGCGACGGCGGCGGCGGTCATCGCTTCCATCTCGACGCCGGTGCCGGCCGTCGTCGAGGCGGCGGCTTCAATCTCGACTCCAGCGACCGTCACCGTAGCGCTGACATCCACATGCGATAACGCGAGCGGATGGCACATCGGAATCAGTTCGGCGGTCTTCTTCGCCGCCATGATGCCGGCTACGCGCGCTACTTCCAGCGGATCGCCCTTGGGGTTGGAGTTGAGCGCGGCCAGCACCTCACGATTCATTCGAACCGTCGCGCGGGCGCGGGCCGTTCTCTTCGTGGACGCTTTGCCGGACACGTCCACCATCCGCGCGCGTCCGGCCGAATCGTAGTGCGAGAGCTTGTTCATGCGTATAGAACCTGAATCCAATCGCCTGCTTCATAGACCGGCTTATCCGGATCGGCCACCAGAAAACAGTTGGCGCGGGTCAGGGCAGGAATGTCGCCGGATCCGGACCACGGGACTGGTTCGATCGCTCCCGAGGCGTCGAGCTGCGCGGGCAGAAACCGTGTCAGGCCGGGCTTGTGGGAAAACGGCGATTTGAGCGTCGCCCAGCTCATCGGCGGTTCGCACGGCGCGCACCCGGAGAGCGCCTCCAGGGCGGCGCGCGCGAAAAGCTCGAAGCAAACCAGCGTCGAAGCCGGATTGCCCGGCAGCCCGAAGAACGGCTTGCCGCGGGCGTGTCCGAACACGAGCGGTTGTCCCGGCTGGATGAGCACGCGGTCGAAATGGAATTGCGCGCCCGCTTCGGAGAGCGCGCGTTCCACAACATCGTGCTTGCCGGCTGAGACGCCTCCGGACAGCAGCATCATCTCCGCCTCAAGCGCCTCGAGGATCAGCGGCAGGGTCGATTCGATGGTGTCGCCCGCGACCGGCAAAATCCAGGGCTGGCCGCCGGCCCGAATCACCTGCGAGGCAAGCGCATGGCCGTTCGAGTTCCGGATCTGGTGCGGCAGTGGCGTGGACTCGATGCCGACAAGCTCGTCGCCGGTGGCGATGATCGCGACACGCGGCCGCCGGTAGACCTCAACCCGAGCCAGGCCGTTGGAAGCGAGTAAAGCGACCTCCTGCGGCCGGATTCGGGCGCCGGCGCGCAAAAGCAGGTCTCCCTGGCGGCAATCCGCGGCTCTCGGGTTGATGTTCTGTCCCCGTTCCACCGGCCGATCGCAGCTCATTCGGCCATCGATGACCTGGCAGTGCTCCACCATCACCACCGAGTCCGCCCCCTCCGGCACCGGGGCGCCGGTCATGATCTCCACGGTCTCGCCGGCGCTCACGATC
Source organism: uncultured Solibacteraceae bacterium (assembly GCA_964461075.1). Lineage (GTDB taxonomy): Bacteria > Acidobacteriota > Terriglobia > Bryobacterales > Bryobacteraceae > JACADU01. Next base: position 4,788 of record CAYWST010000067.1, read on the forward strand.
CCGGCGAATCGCTGACCTGCGGCGACCTCACCGACGATTCTCACCGGGCCCGGCATGTCCGCGGCCTTCACGGCGAACCCGTCCCGCATGGAACGGTCCAGCGGCGGCGAGTCGCGTTCGGAAAAGACGTCTTGCGCCAGCACGCGGCCCAGGGCGTGCTCCAGCGGAGATTCTTCGACGCCTGTGGGCTGCGCACCGGCCATCCGGTCAACCACCATCTTTCGGGCGGCTGCATACGTTAGGGCGGCCACACTGCCAATTCTAACAGCGGCCCCCTGTTCCGGCCGGCCGTCCGGGGTTGGTAGTCTTTCCTTATGCCGCACCGGCTGACTCTGGCGCGTATGGCGCAACTCGTCGCCGAGCGCAGGCTTTCCCCGGTTGAACTGACCGAGTCTCTGATCCGGCAGATCGAACGCCGCAACCCGCGATTGAACGCTTTCATCGAGATCTACGACGAGCACGCCCTTGGCGCCGCCGCGAAACTCGCCGGCCAACTCGTCAGGACCGGTCCCATCGGGCCGCTGCACGGAGTTCCCGTCACCATCAAGGACTCTCTCGACATCGCCGGACGGGTCACCAACTGCGGCAGTTTGCTCAGGCGCGGCATTATCGCCGAATCTCACTCGGCCGTTGTTGAGAGGCTGCTCGCCGCCGGAGCGATCCTCCTTGGCAAGACCTCCACCCCCGAATTCCTCTACAACTACGAAACCGACAACCGGCTCGTCGGGCGAACCTCCAACCCATGGAATCCTGAGTGGACCGCGGGCGGCTCCAGCGGCGGCGAATCCGCCGCGATCGCCTCGCTCATGTCTCCGGGCGGAGTCGGCAGCGACGGCGGAGGTTCCATCCGCGAACCGGCTCACTTCTGCGGCATATGCGGCCTGAAGCCCACGCCGGGCCGCATCTCGGCCTTCGGGCATTGGCCGCCCATCGTTGAGCCGGCCGGCTTCATGGGCGTCGTGGGGCCGATGGCCAGGACCGTTCAAGACGTCGGCCTGCTCTTCAACGCCCTTCAGGGGCCCGATTCTCGCGACCCCTACTCTCACGCACCGGATGTCCCCGCGTTCAGTGGCGCGCGAGTCCGTATCGCGGTCCTCCGCCAGTACGCCTCCGTTGGCGTTCAGGCTCGCTGCCTGGACGCTCTCGAAGCCGCGGTCCGCCTCTTCGCCCAGGAGGGGCATGAGATCGTTGACCTCGACTTCCGCTTCATCGACGGCGCCCATGAGCTCTGGCGCTTCCTCTTTGTCGATTGGTCCGCTCCGGGCGTGCGGGCCTTTATCGCCGGCCGGGAGTATGACTGCTCGTGGTCCGGAATGGAGTTGTTGTCCCTCGTCGAAGGGCAGACTCCGCCGACGGAGGACCAACTGGCGTCCGTCCTGGCGAATCAGCTCCGGATGCGAAGCGAACTCGCCTCATGGCTGGGGCGCGATACCTTGATCCTTATGCCCGGCTTCGGCGTTACCGCCTTTCCGCACCGGCAGCGGCGCTTTGAAACGCCCTCCGGCTCAATCGATCTGCTGGACGCCGTCCGCATCGTTTCACCTGCCAATGTGCTCGGTCTACCTTCGCTCGCCGTGCCCATTCTCGCCGGTGACGGATCGGCCCCGGCAGGCATCCAACTGATGGGGCCGCCCGATTCGGAGGAGACCATTCTCGCGACGGCGCGCCGTCTTGAAGCGGCTCGCGGTCCGCTCCCCGGGCCGCCAGGCGCCTGACCCCGCCTCATGAACCAAGACGTCTTTCCATTCCCCATTGACACACGGGACCTGCCCAACGGACTGCGGGTGATCACCGCTCCGATGCCGGTTTCCGGAGTCGTTTCGCTCTTCATCGTCGTTCGCGCAGGCTCGCGAAACGAGGTCGAACCGGGCCGCAGCGGCTTCGCTCATTTCTTTGAGCACATGATGTTCCGCGGCACGCCTGCCTATCCTCCGGAGCGCTACGAGGCCGCGCTCCAGCGGATGGGAGCGTCATCGAATGCGTTCACCGGCGACGACCGGACTGTGTATCACACCACCCTCGCCGCCGAGGATCTGCCGCTGATTATGGAGGTGGAGGCCGATCGCTTCAGGAATCTCAGCTACCCGGAAGAGGCCTTCCGCACCGAGGCCCTCGCCGTGTTGGGCGAATACAACAAGGACAGCGCCGAGCCGCTCAACAAGCTTCACGAGGTACTGCGCGACACGGCCTTCGACGTCCACACCTACAAGCACACCACCATGGGCTTCCTGCGCGACATCGAGCGGATGCCCGAGATGTACGATTACAGCCGCCTCTTCTTCGGCCGCTTCTACCGCCCCGAGTACACGCTGCTGATTGCCGCCGGAGACGCGGAACCCGGCCATGTGCGCGAACTGGCCGAAAGATTCTGGGGCGGGTGGACGCCTGGCGGCTACAAGCCCCAGGTTCCGATTGAGCCCGCGCCGCTCGGCCCCCGCGCCGCCCGACTCCCCTGGAAGACGAATACACTGCCTTACCTCGCCATCGCGCACCGCGCTCCGGCCTTTTCCACGCTGGACAAAGACTCCGCCGCCCTCGATCTGATCGCCGAGCTGGGCTTCTCCGGGACCTCGCCTCTCTACGAAAGGCTCGTCCTCGACGAGCAGGTTGTCGACCTTCTTTCGGCCGGCTGTCCCGACCATGTCGATCCCTACCTGTTCACAGTGACCGCGCGGCTCAAAGAGCCTTCGGCGAAGCGGCAGGTGCACGAGGCGATCCTGGAGACTCTGGCCGCGTTCGCGGAAACGCCGGCCGATGAGGCCCGCTTCAACGCCGCGCGCTGCCACCTCCGCTCGCAGTTCGCACTCAGCCTGGACGATTGCGAATTCGCCGCTTCCATGCTCGCCCACTATGCCGGTTTGACCGGCGACCCCGCGAGCCTCAACGCCCGATACCGGCTTTACGATTCTCTGACGCCCGCCGATCTGGCAGCGGCCGCGCGCCGCGTCTTCCGCGAACCCGCGCGCACCACGCTCACGCTTGAACCGGAGGCCGCATGAGCAGCCATCTCATCCTCTCGCCGGATTCCTCGCCGCTCGTCAGCATCCGGCTGGCGTGGAAGACCGGGAGCGCACAGGACGCCAGGGGCAGGGAAGGGCAGTCGTGGCTCGCCGCCTACATGCTCGCCTCAGGCGGCAGCCATTCGATGAGCCACAAACAGATCCTCGACGCCTTCTTTCCCATGGCGGTCTCGGTTTCGAGTTCGGTGGACAAGGAGATGACAGCCTTCTGGATTCAAGTCCACGCCGATCACCTCGAACGGGCCTATCCCATCTTCAGGGAGATGCTGCTGAACCCGGGCTGGCGCGATGACGATTTTGAGCGTCTTCGCGCAGATAGCGTCAATCTGCTCGAAATGACCCTGCGCGGAGAGAACGACGAGGAGCTTGCCAAGGAGGCGTTACTCGGCGAGATCTTCTCCGGTCATCCTTACTCTCACCATTGCGCCGGAACCGCCGCCAGCCTCAAACGGCTCACCCTCGAAGACGTCCGCGAATTCTACTCCGCGCAGTATGCGAGGGAAAACCTTATTATCGGAATCGGCGGCGGCTTCCCGGCCGGTTTCGACAGCCGCGTCGTGCGCGATTTCGCCGCGCTGCCGCTGAAGCCGGCGCAGCCGCGCGTGATTCCTCCACCGCCGGAGCCTCAGCGGAATTCGCTCCTCCTCATCGAAAAGCCCGCCCGCGGAGTCGCCATCTCCTTCGGGTTTCCCATTTCCGTGGTCCGCGGACACCCCGACTATCCCGCCTTGCTTCTGGCGACGTCCTGCCTGGGGCAGCATCGCATGAGCAGCGGAAGGCTGTTTCATCGAATGAGACAGCTTCGCGGCCTCAATTACGGGGACTACGCCTACATCGAGGCCTTCCCCGGCGGCATGTATTCGATGCAGAACCAGCAGCACCTCTGCCGGTCGCGGGCGATCTTCGAGATCTGGATCCGCCCTGTCGCGGGCGAGCACGCCCGTTTCGCGCTGCGCCTCGCGCTGCATGAACTCGAGAAGCTCGTCTGCGACGGGCTCACCGAGGCCGAGTTCGAGCGCGGCCGCAGCTTCCTCTCGAAATACGTCCTCCTGCTTGCGCGAACCCGCGGCGAGGAACTCGGTTTTCGTATGGACAGTCACTGGTACGGAATTCCGCCCTACTCCCAATACCTTCGCGAGAGTCTCGCCGCTTTGAACCTCGACGAGGTGAACGCCGCCATCCGCCGCCACCTCCGGGCGGATCGGATTCGCGCCGTCATGGCGGGCCGGAACATGAGGGACCTTCGGGAAGCGATCCTCCAGGAATCGCCATCCCCGATGTCCTACAACTCGCCGAAACCGCCGGATCTTCTCGCGGAAGACGAGATCGTAGCGCGCCGCCCGCTGAACTTCACAGCCGCCGATGTTCGCATGGTCCCGGCGGGCGAAATGTTTGCTTGAACCGGTCAGCCCAGCTTCCAGATCTCCTTCGACTCCACCCGGCTCTCGTCAAACTCGATCCCGAAGCCGGGCCGTTCCGAGAGCTCGATGAATCCATTCACGGGAACCGGCGGGTGCTTCTCGAAGTAGTAGTAATTGGGCCGCGAGGAGATGAGGTACTCCACCAGCGGGCATGTCGCGGGCGGCCTTGACGCCACGACATGGAGCGCAGCGTGAACGGCGTGGCCGTGGGGGATCACCTGCGCGTCGTAGAGCGTCGCCAGGTCGCAGATCTTCACGAGTTCGCTGACGCCGCCGCACCACTCCGGATCAGCCTGCACGACGCTGAGCGCGCCCTGCGCCAGATAGCGGTTCGCCTCCCACCGGCCGTAAAAATGCTCTCCGCTCGCCACGGGAATCGACGTCGCGCGGCGCAGGGCGGCGAACGCCTCCAGCTTGTCCGGCGAGAACGCCTCCTCAATCCATCGCGGGTGGTACTGCTCCGCCCGCTTCGCCCATGAGATCGCGAAATCGAGCGACCAGCCCATGAACGCGTCGAACATCAGTTCGACATCTTCCCCCACCGCCTCCCGCAGCACGCGGACCAGTTCGACGCTCTTGTTCGCGCCTGCGCGGCCGTCTCCCGGACCGTACGCCATGAACCACTTCTGGTTGCGATAGCCCTGCGACTTGAATTCAGCCGCCTTTTTCGCCGCCGCTTCCGGTTCCACCGAGAAACCAAGGCAGCTTCCGTAGGCTTCGATCCTCGGCCGCGTCGGGCCGCCCAGCAGTCTATAGACGGGCGTCTTGAAGTATCGCCCGCGCAGATCCCAGAGGGCGTTGTCGGCGGCGCTGATAGCCATCATCATGTGACTCGATCGCGCGTGGCGGTTGGACCGGTACATCTGGTCCCAAACTTTCTCGCCGGCCAGCGCGTCCTTGCCCAGGAGGAACGTCTTCAAGGGGCCCGCCAGAACCGTCGCCGCCTCGCGGTCCACCGGCCCATAGAGACCTTCCAGGCCGTCCTCCGTCCTGATACTCAGGTAGAAAGCGCTGGCGTTCACCACCCTCCGCTCCGGCGACGGGTTCTCCTTGTAGGGCTTCGGCCGCGACTCCTCGTAAATGTGCAGCGGCTGCACCTGGTGTTGCGAGTTCGCCCCGGCGAGCCCTTCCCGGCGCCCGGAAACGCGCAGGATATCGACCGCGGAGATCTTCGACGGATTCGTCGCCGCCATCAGGGACGGCCCGGAGGATGCAGCCGCCAGGCTCAGGCCGAACCGGCGGCGCGACACAGCACGAGACATATCCATTCCTGCCGTGCCAGTGTATCAACAGGGCGGAATCCCGCAAGCTTCATGGATCTCTCGATCCGTCCCAGGTAGCGGTCCGGAAAACCCGAAATCACGAGCCTGCGCCGCGCCACGCGGGCGTACTCCGCCGCCAGCGTCTCGTGAGTCACCGAGTTGATGTTGGCCACGATCATGTCGACGCCGTCGTTCCTGATGGCGCGCGTCGAACCCGCGAACACGCGAGCAGGCAGCGCGTCCCGCAGCAGGTTTCCGCGCGCGGAAGCCGCCGCGTCGGGGTCGATGTCGCAGGCGAAGACGCGGGCCGCGCCCAGCCGCAACGCCGCGGCCGTAAGAATCCCCGAGCCCGTTCCCAGGTCCAGGAGCGTCTCTCCCGGTTTCATGTGCTTGTCCAGGGCGTGAAGGCAGAGCTGCGTCGCCGGATGCGCGCCCGTTCCCAGCGCCATGCCGGGATGAATCGTTACGCGCACACGCCCGACGGGGGTCGCCGATTCGTCCCATTCAGGGGCCAGATACAGCCGCCGGCCGACTTCGAAGGCCCGCCATGCCTGCCGGGTGTGCAACTCCCAATCGATGTTCGGGTCCGCCTCCACGCGCGGCCGGAAGGGGGCGAACCGCTGCATCAGCCCTGAGGGATCCTCAAACCACGCCCGCAGCCGGCAGCGCATCCCCGGCAGAGACTCCTCCTGAATGCCGGATGCGCCTTCCTCCCACAGTTCCGCGGAAAGCAGTTCGGCCTCGGCTTCCTGGCACTCGATGAAGAGCGAATACATCGATCGTCCGCCGCCTTCTCCGGCGGATCTTCGATTAGTTATCAGACCCGGACCGATTTCGCAACCTCGACCGGCGGGAATTAACGGCCCTTGGACGCCTTGTAGGCGTCGCGCGCGGCCTTGATCTGCCGCGCGTGATTCTCCGCATGTTCGGCGTAGATTGTCAACAGGTCCCTCAGTGTCAGAGTCCCCCGCTCGCTGTGCACCGCCGTGCGCGCCCAGTTCTCTGCAGGCTGGTCCTTGAGCAGTTCATAGTTCTCGCCCCGAGTCCGCCGGAAAGACTCCAGCGCCTGTGAGAACTTCCGCTTGTGATAGTCCAGCCGCTCCGCCCAAGCCTTCTCGTCGTAGCTGATGAGCGTCGGGTTCTCTTCCGCGATGGTCCGGCACATGCGATCCCGGCCGACCATCTCCGAGTCCGCAAGATGGCAGACGATCTGCCGCACGCTCCATTGACCCTCGGCGGGGCGATAGTCGAGCTCCGCGCCGGCCGCCCCGGTCGCCGCCACCGCCACCACCTCGGCCCCGCGCCTGAATCTCTCCAGCAGTTCCGCAATGTCGTTCATAGTGATCTTTTCAGTAGTAATCCGCGCAGCTCATGTAGTATCCGCACCGCGGGCAGAACAATTTGCACTTGCGCTGCTCCAGGCGCGTCGAACACGTCGGACACCACAACTGCGGATTGTCCGGCTCCTTCGACGCCTCCCGCCGCTCTTCCTGACGCTCGTCCTGCCGCTTTTCCATGGCCCGGCTCATTCAGCGTAACGCAGCGCTTGGCCGGCTGCTGATGAAGTCCTCCGGCCTGTTCCTGAGCCGCGGGCGTTCGACGCGGTCAAACATCACGGGGCCGGGCTTCAGGACCGGAGCGCTAAGTTTTCTCGAAGCGCACGGCTCGGAACATCCCGTTGAGCATCACCGCCTCCTCCCGGACCATCTTCAGGCCGGCTTCGACCGCAAGCTCCGGGATTCGCACATTGAGCGACGTGCCCAGGCGCGACATCATCGGGTCGAGCAGGCGCCGGATCAGCCGCGGCCGTCCCTGTCCCGAGAAGTACTTATCGAATAGGGCGATCCGCCCACCCGGCTTCAGCACCCGCGCAGCCTCGCGCAGCACCGCGCCGTGGTCGGGCACGACGGCGACGATGAGATGCAGCACCACGACATCGAAGCGCTCCGCGGGGAGTGAAAGTCTTGTGGCGTCCATCAGGGCGAATTCAGCCCGATGCCCCAGCCGCGCCGACTTTGCAGAGGCGAGCTTGAGCATCTCCGGGCTGCCGTCGACGGCCAGGATGGCCCCCTGGCGCGGCAGGAACTCGAAGTCCGCCCCGGTTCCGCAGCCGACAATCAGCACCCGCTCCCCCGGCTGAACCATTGCCAGTTCCAGGCTCCGCTTTCTTTGCTGCCTGAACGAGAAGAAAGAATCGTAGAAAGGAGCGAGGAAGTCCCAGCGGCGAAGCTCCCAGGACCGGCCCATGATTCTCAGTAGATCGTCGAACCTGGAATCAGAGGCGGCTGCCGGATCTCGGCGCAGCCTCGGCCGGTGGGCAGCAGTTTTCCGGGGTTGAACAGGCCCTTCGGGTCGAAGAGGCTCTTGATGCGCCGCATCATGTCGAGCGACTCGACGCTGAACTGCTTGTCCATCAGGCCGATCTTCTCCATGCCGATGCCATGTTCGCCGGTGATCGTGCCGCCGACATGGATACAGTGCTCCAGAATGTCGAAGCCGGCTTTCTGCGCTTTGACGAGATCCCCGGGTTTTCGCGCGTCGAAGAGAATCAGCGGGTGCAGGTTGCCGTCGCCGGCGTGGAAGATGTTGCCGATGATCAGTTCGACCGATCGCGCGATTTCGTCGATGCGGCGCAGGGTGGGCGCGATCTGCGTCCTCGGCACGACGCCGTCATGCACGTAGTAGAACGGGCTCACGCGGCCCACCGCGCCGAATGCGTTCTTGCGGCCCTTCCAGAGCAACTGCCGCTCGGCTTCCGAACGCGCCATCCGGAATTCGCGCGCCCGGCACGCCTCGCAGGCCTCGCGAATCTTTTCCGCCTGCTCCTCGACTGCCTCCTTCAGGCCCTCCAACTCGATCAATAGCACGCCCGCCGAATCCAGCGGGTATCCCGCCGGAGTGGATTCCTCCACCATTCTGAGCAGCGTGCCGTCCAGCATCTCGAGCGCCGCCGGCGTGATTCCGCGCGCCGTGATTTCGCTGACTGTGTTTCCGCAGTCGTCCACGTTGTCGTAGATCGCCAGGAATGTCTTCACCGTTTCCGGCTTGCGCATGACGCGGACTACGGCCTTGGTCACCAGCGCCAGCGTTCCTTCGCTGCCTGTCATCAGCCCCGTGATGTCGTAGCCCGGCGAGTCCGGCCAGGCGTTGCCCGTCCGCACGATGGAGCCGTCCGGCAGCACCAGTTCCAGCCCGAGCACATGGTTAGTCGTGACGCCGTAGGCCAGGGTGTGCGGACCGCCCGCGTTTTCCGCGATGTTGCCGCCGATGGTGCAGGCTCTCTGGCTCGAAGGGTCGGGCGCAAAAAAGTACCCTTGCGCGTCGACCGCCAGACTCAGGTCGAGATTCACGACGCCCGGTTCCACCACCGCTCGCTCGTTCAGCAGGTCGATCTCCAGGATCCGGTTCATCCGCGAGAAGCCCACCATCAGGCCGCCGCGCTCGGGAATCGCTCCGCCGCTCAATCCGGTCCCCGCGCCGCGGCCCACCAGCGGAATCCCCGCCCGCGAAGTCAGCTTGACGATCTGTGATACCTCTTCCGTGCTTCTCGGAAAGACAACCGCGTCCGGACGGGCTTTATCGACCCCGCCGTCGTACTCGTACAACCGCAGGTCCTCAGGACGGTCCAAGATTCCGCGGGGGCCGACGATCCGCGTTAGATCCTCACGCAGGGAGGGCTGTAGCATTGCGCCTCCTATCCTAGCGCGAGCCGGCCCGCCTCACAGCAGAGCTTCGATGCTCTTCATGATCTCCGGGTCGGTCCAGTTCCGCCCTCCGATGTGTTTCTGCCGGACACGGCCTTCGCTGTCGATGACGTAAGTCTCGGGATACTTGTACGTCCCATAGCTCGCGCTGATGTCGGCTTCCGAATCCAGAGCGGTCTGGAAGGCGGGCTTCACGCCAGCCAGGAACCTGCGGTAGGTCTCCTGATTCTTGTCCACGCTGACGCCGAGAACCACGACGCCTTTGGGCCCCAATTGCCGCGCCATCTGGTCGAGCGAGGGGATTTCGTCAATGCAGGGCGGACACCACGTCGCCCAGAAGTTCAGGACCAGGACCTTGCCGCCGAAGTCGTTGCGGGAGATGATCTTCCCGGCGTCGGTCGTGATTCTGAAGTTCGGCGCCTTGTCGCCCGTGTTGACAATCGGCTCCTGCAGCGAAGTCGCCGCCAGAACGCACATGCCAAGCACGGCCGCCGAAGAAGCCCAGGTAAACCGGCTCGCAAGAGTATCTCGATCCATAAGAGTGATGAACCCTATAATTGTATCGTCCCCGGCTGTCGCCACATCCAACAGGTTGGGATCGCCAGCCTATGCTCATCACACGCCGCATCGAGTTCTCCGCTTCGCACCGCTGTTCAAGCGAGAATATGACGACGTCGGAAAACCATGCGCTCTACGGCGTTGAGGCCAACAGCGCCGGACATGGACACAACTACGCGCTCGAGGTGACCCTCGAGGGCGAACCCGATCCCGTCACGGGGATGATTATCGACCTGAAGGACGTGAAGTCGATCCTGGAGCGTTCCGTCGTCGGTCCCATGGATCACCGTCACCTGAACTTTGAAGTCCCTCCTTTCGACCGTATGGTCCCCACGGCTGAAAACCTCGCGGTCGAAATCTACCGCCGGCTTCAGCCCGATTTCGCCGGCGGTCCGGCAAAACTCAAAATGGTGAAACTCTTCGAAACCGATGATCTCTGGGTCGAGTACGAGGGCTGCTAAAATGCCTCACGTTCGCGTTGGCCGGCGTTACCGCTTTTCCGCTTCTCACCGCCTCCATACTCCGCTGCTCAGCGCCGAGGAGAATCGCGCGGTTTATGGCAAATGCAATAACCCCTACGGGCACGGTCATGACTTCGTCATGGAAGTCGTCTTCTCCGGCGAGTTGACTCAACCCGCGGGAAGACTCCTTCCTTTGGCCGCTTTAGATGCGTTTATGAATGAGGTCGTCCTGCGCCACTTCGACCATGCCGATTTGAATACCCGGATCGAGGAATTCGCCGGCCTTCCCCCCACATCTGAAAACCTCGCCAGAGTGTTGCTCGGACGGATAGAATCCGCCTGGCCGCACTGGTTTGCCGCGCGAGCGGTGAACCTCGAAAAGGTGAGAATCTGGGAGACGGCGCGCAACATCTTTGAGGAGTCAGCGATGGCGGGCCGGGGTCATGCCGGAGCCCGGTCGCTGGTGAAAACGGAAACGAAACCATGAAGATCAATAAGGCCATCGTCAAGATGCCGCGCCCGCAATCCGAAGAAGGCGCCATCGCCGGACTCTACCACGACATTCTTCGCGAACTCGGCGAGAATCCTGAGCGCGAAGGCCTCAAGAGCACGCCGCTCCGCGCGGAGAAGGCTCTGCGCTTCCTCACCAACGGGTACGAAGCCGACATCCACAAGATCGTCAACGGCGCGATCTTCGCAGAAAACACGGACGAAATGGTGGTTGTGAAGGACATCGAGTTCTTCTCCCTCTGTGAACACCATATGCTGCCGTTCCACGGAAAGGCCCACGTCGCCTATCTGCCGCAGAACAAGATCATTGGATTGAGCAAGATTCCCCGCATCGTCGATGTCTTCGCCCGCCGGCTTCAGGTTCAGGAGCGTATGACGCAGCAGATCGCCCACTGCCTGCAGGAAGTTCTCAACCCCAAGGGCGTCGCCGTGATCACCGAAGCCCGCCACTTCTGCATGATGATGAGGGGCGTCGAAAAGCAGCACTCCTCCACGGTCTCCTCAGCCATGCTCGGCGACTTCCGCTCCCGCAAAGACACCCGCGACGAATTCCTTTCTCACGTTCGGCACAATTCTCTCGGCGCTTTTTAGTCAAGCCGGCCGCATCCTGCCCCACCCTGCGCTAATCTGAAAGCGTAATGCAGGCCAACCTTCGACGCTTCACTGTTCCTGACCCCTTCGGGCGTCTATGGGACGTCGAGTTCCGCTGGCATCAGAACGCCATCAGCATCCGCCACGCCGACGCCATCGACTGCAAGTACTACCTCACCTCCGGCGACGAAAAGCGGGAGATGGTCATCGCCCTGCCACATGCGGAACTTCTCCGGATCGCGGAAAAGTTGGGCCGGCCGCTCTCCGATCCCTGGTGCATGCGTCTGGCCGGCCGCCATCTGCGGCACATGATCTCCACATGGGAGGATATGGACAAGACCATTGCCATGCCGACCTCCGCGGAACTCGAAGCGCACGCCGCGGTCTTGAGTGAGGAGGACGCCGCTGCCAGGGAGCGCGCGGCGTTGATGCGGTAGTAATACTTGGCCATTGCAATTCACCGCCATCTTTGGCGAAAATTCACGGTGGAATCGTACAGGGCCGAGACGAGGTGACCACGTCATGATCGAATGTCCGGAATGCGGAGTTCCCTTCGATATCGAAGAGGACGAATTGGACGAAGGGGAAACCCTGCTCTGCGAGGAGTGCGGCAATAGTTTCAAGGTCGTCTCCACCGATCCCGTCGAACTGGAGCCCGACGCCGAGGACGGCTTCGACGACGAGGACGAGGACGACTTCGACGAGGAGTTCGAAGAGGACGAGGAAGAGGACGAGGAAGACGAAGACGACGAGGATGAAGACGACGACTGGCGCTAGGCGCGATGTTCTGCTCCCGATGGCTTGCCTTGCGGCTTTCGCCGCGGGCTCGATTTGCGCCCTCGGAGCCGGCCAGGCCGTCATCGCCGGCACCGTCTTCAGGGACCCCGGTTTCGCCCTTCCCCGCGCGGAGGTGACAGTCACGCCTTCCGATTCTCCGGACGCTCCGAAAAGTAAGAAGGGGAAGCCCCGCAAGGCCGTCACCGACGGGCGCGGAGAATTCGCCGTCTACGTGCCCGCCGAGAAAGCCGCCTATGTCGTCTCGGTCAAGGCGGAGGGGCTTGAACCCCAGCAGAAGACCGTTCAACTCTCGGGCGGCCCCGGCGAGCGGGTCGACGTCTATCTGACCCTCAAGCCAGCCGCCGGAGACCGAACCAGGCAATAGGTTTCGCGGAGGAACGATGTCCAGATCCAGATTCCTGCTCTTGATCGTCGCCCTGGCGCTGCCTGCCGCGGCGTTTCAGTTCACGAACCAGAAAAAAGACAAGGGACGGGACCGCAGCATTCGCACCCTGACGGGCGAAGTCCGCCTGCCGGACGACACCCTCGCTGAAGGCGCCGTCGTCCAGATCAAAAACCTGAAAACGCCCCAGATCCGCTCCTTCATCACCAAGAAGGACGGCAAGTACTCCTTCCAAAATCTCTCCTCCAGCGTCGACTTCGAGGTTCGCGCGACCTGGAAAGATCATGCGAGTCCCAAAAGGATGTTGACCGTCTACGATACAAGGCTCGATCCGATCATCAATCTGAAGCTCGAGCCGGCTGGGAAACCGGAAGCCAAAGAAAACAGTCAGGAGGGCGCTAAATGACCAGATGGTTCGCTATTTCGCTTCTCTGTTCCGCCTGGGCCGCGGGGCAGGCCATGTCAACTCTCAACCTGCAGGACACCGGCGGCAATGCTGTCGCCATCTCGACAACCGGCAAGATCACGGCGGTGATCTTCGTCTCCACCAAGTGCCCGGTATCGAACGACTATAACGACCGTATGACCGCTCTCTACAAGGACTACGCGTCTAAGGGCGTTCAGTTCGTCTTCGTGAACTCCAACCAGAACGAATCCGGCGGCGAGGTCGCTAAACACGCCATCGAGGTCGGCTTCCCCTTCAAGGTCTATAAGGACTCGGGGAACAAAGTGGCCGACCGGTTCAAGGCCGAGGTGACCCCGCACGCCTACGTTCTTGGCAAGGACTCCGCTGTCATCTATCGCGGCGCTATCGATGACGCCCGCAACGCGGCCCGCGTTACGAAGCAGCCGTTGCGGGAGGCTCTCGACGCCGCGCTCGCGGGCAAGCCCGCGCCGGCGGCGGAGACCAAGGCGTTCGGCTGCTCCATCAAGCGCATTCAATCATAGAAGGAAACGCCGTTCGTGAAA
>CAYWST010000068.1:0-18267 GCA_964461075.1 uncultured Solibacteraceae bacterium
CTGCTCACCAGCTACCCCGAAGCGCTCTCCGAACTCGACTACGCTCAACTCGGCCTCGCCGCTTTCGATGTCGGCGCCCTGGTCCGTTACCATGGCGATTTCCATCGCGTCGTCGATCCCTGGCGCGTGCGGGGACACCTCATCTCCAACCTCTTGAGCCCGGTCGGCAGCCTGTTCGACAAAATCCGGCTTGGCAGACTGCGCTCCCATGTCCTGTCGACCGCGCCGGAGCGCATCATGATGGCCGAGGAAACGACCACTCTTCAGGCTCTCGGCCGGCGCCGCTTCTCGCGGAAAATGATCGATCGCTTCTTTCGCCCCTTCCTCGGCGGCATCTTCCTCGATACGAAGCTGGGTGTTTCCAGCCGTTGGTTCGAATATGTTTTCAGAATGTTCGCCGAGGGTGAGGCGGCGCTGCCTGCCCAGGGGATGCAGGCCATCCCCGAGCAGCTCGCTCGTTCGCTGCCGCCCGGCTGTATCCAATTCAACCGGCGCGTGAAGGCCATCGACGGGAAACAGGTGACGTTCGAGGACGGTGAGACCGTTCGTCCTGAGTCGCTTGTCGTCGCCGTCGACGGCCCCGAGGCGAGCCGGTTGCTCGGATTTGAAAAGCCCGTCGTGTCCCGCGAGTGTATCTGCTACTACTTCGCCGCGAAGGAGCCCCCGGTCAAGGAGCCCATGCTCGTGCTGAGCGGTTCCACCAGAGGCCCGATCAACAATCTCGCCGTGCTCGACGTTGTTCAGCCCAGCTATGCGCCCCAAGGCGAGAGCCTCGTTTCGGTGACCATCATCGGCAACCCAAGCCGTGACGAGCGCACTCTCCGGCGCATGGTGCTCGGGCAGTTGAAACGCTGGTTCGGCCTTGTCGTCCAGGAGTGGCGGATGATCCAGCTCTATCGGATCGAGAACGCTCTCCCCGTCGTCTTTCCGATGGAGAGAACCAAGCCGGCCAAGCACCAGCCCGGCGTCTACCTGGCGGGCGATTATAGAGCGACCCCCTCCATCCAGGGAGCGATGGAATCAGGCCGCCATGCCGCAGAAACGCTGCTCGCGGACATGCGGCTTCATCGGTAGGAGCGCCATGCCCTTGGACTTTCTCCTTGCTGTGCACACGGCTGCGACTCTCTTCATGACGGGCCTGATCTGGTTTGTCCAGGTCGTGCACTATCCGCTGTTCGTCCGCGTTGGAAGCGGGTCGTTCGCCGCTTACGAATCGGAACATACGCGCCGGACTACCTACATAGTCGCGCCGGTAATGCTCATCGAGTTGGGTTGTGCGCTCTCTCTGCTTGCCTTTCAGCCGCCACGGAGCCCGGCGTGGGCGGTGTGGGGCGGCGTGATCCTGCTCGCCATCGTATGGCTGACGACCTTCCTGGTCTCCGTGCCGTGCCATGAGCGTCTGGCGAAAGGCTTGGACCCCGGCCTCGTTCGCTGGCTGGTCCGAAGCAACTGGTTGAGGACTGCCGCCTGGAGTTTGCGCGCCTCTCTGGCGCTCGCAATGGGATTCTACTGGGCCCGTTAGGTCTCCTGACACGTAGTTTCGATGCGAAAGGCGCGCTTCCGGCCGTTGGTCCCTACGGAGCCTTGGAACTTGATCTTCCCGTTGAGCAGGAGGTTCATTGGGCGGTTCATCGGATAGTCGAATTCCAGGATGTCATCCTGCTGTAGGGCAAGCATTTGCTCGACGCTCAGCGTCGGCCCGGCCAATCGTGCGTCGAACTTGATGTGGCTTGTCTCAATCAGTTTGTACAGGCGCAGCCGGTCCTCCTCCGTCGATTCCGACCGCCGGATCGACCACTGCTGGTCGAACTTCTGGCGCAGCATCTTGATTAGGATCGACGGGATCCCGAGGTTCATCATCCCCGTGACTTCCCCGATCCGGATCTCGATGGCGATCGCCACCACCGCTTCATTCGGGGCCAGAATCTGGAGAAGCTGCGGCTCCGTCTCGTGCGTCTCGACCGCGAACCGGATGTTCGTGATCGGCGCCCACGCCTCATGCAGGTCATGAAGCACGATTCGAAGCACCCCTTCGAGGATGCTCTGTTCGATCTCGGTCACCTCGCGGTTCGCCTTGAACGAACTGCGTCCGCTCCCGCCCAACAGCATCTCCAGAATCGGAAACACAAGCGTCGGGTTCATCTCCAGGATTGCACTGCCGTCGTATGGCTTCAGGCTCAGGCTGACGATTGAGCTGGGAGCAGGTAGGCATTGGCTAAATTCAAGAAAAGAAAGCTGTTCGACGCTCACCAGGTTCACCATCACATAAGCCCGCAAGTAGGCTGAAAGGCTCGATGCCAGGCTACGTGCAAAATTCTCGTGCAGCAGATGGATACTTCGAAGCTGGTCTTTCGCGATTCGATCGGGCCGGCGGAAATCGTAGGGCTGTGCTCTGCGCGAAGGATCGTCGTGTTTCGAAACCCCGTGGGCGTTTCGGAATACTGAGTCAATCTCCTCCTGGCTGAGTACTCGATCACTCATCACGCCTCTCATCGGCTGTTAGCATGAATCTGTGAGGCGTTTTTTCATCCAAAACTTCGGCTGCCGCGCCACCCAGGCTGACGGCGCCGCCCTGGAGGGTGAACTCTCCCATTCCGGCCTCCAATCCGCGCCGTCTCACCACCAGGCCGATCTCGTCATCCTCAACACCTGCTCGGTCACCTCATCGGCCGACGACGATGTCCGCAAGTCCATTCATCGCATCCACCGTGACAATCCTTCAGCCCGCATCCTCGTCACCGGCTGCTATGCCCAGCGCGCGCCCGACGAGATCAGCCGGATCCCGGGCGTCACCTGGGTGGTCGGCAACTCACACAAAACACAGATTCCCGCCCTTCTTGACCCGGACTCCGCCCCGTATCACGGCCAGATCTTTGTGGGGGACATTTCCGCCGCCACCGCCTTTCTGTCCGCACCCTTTCAAGAGGCCGCCGGCGACCGCACCCGCCCCAACCTGAAGATTCAGGACGGCTGTTCCAACCTCTGCACCTTCTGCGTGATCCCTTCCCTTCGCGGTCCCGGCCGCAGTATGCACCCCGATCAGGCCGTCGATCAGGTCCGCCGTCTCGCCGCCAATTACCGCGAGATCGTCCTCACCGGCATCAATCTAGGCCGGTGGGGCAGGGAACGCGCTTTCCCCGGCCCTGCCGGAATGCGTCTCCACCATCTCTTGCGCCGGCTCCTCGACGAAACGCCCGTTCAGGTCCTCCGCCTAAGTTCCATCGAGCCCATGGACTGGTCGAACGAACTTCTGGACCTGGTTGCCGCCGAATCCCGGATCGCACGCCACATCCACGCTCCTCTGCAATCCGGCTCCGACACCGTCCTGCGGCGGATGAAGCGCCGCTATCGCGCCCGGCACTACCAGGACCGGATCGCCCGCGCTCATGCGCTGCTTCCCGATGCCGCCATCGGCGCCGATGTCATGACCGGCTTCCCCGGCGAAAGCGCCTCTGAATTCGAGGAGACGTGCGCTCTCGTCGAGAGCCTCCCGTTCACTTACCTCCACGTCTTCACCTATTCGGAACGCCCTGGCACGCCTGCCGCGAATCATCCCGATGCGGTCCCGATGCAGGTCCGAAAAGAACGAACTCGCCTTCTCCGCGAGCTTTCCTCCGCGAAGAACCTCGACTTCCGCCGCCGGATGATCGGCCGCTCTTTACCCGCCGTCACGCTTGAAAACGGATCCGCCCTCACCACGAACTACATCAAGGTGAAACTCGCCCGCCCGCGCCCCGCAAACAGTCTTGTTGATCTCGAAATCGGCGCTCTCACCGCGGACGGACTCGCGGAGGCGTCCCTCCTGCCGGTTCTCGCATCCTGAACAGCGCCCCCATGTCCTCGATCCCGCTCCACAGGTTGCCGAGCCTCAAATTCTCGTTCGGCGCATGCTGGCTGTTGTCGTGGTTGACGATCGGAACCCCGACCGTCGCCGCGCCTGTTGCATCCTCGATGATCGCCAGCGGCACGCTGCCGCCCGATGTGGGCGCACGGATCACGCCGCTCCCCGCCGCCGCTTCCACTGCTTCCACCACCATCCGCCCGGCCGGCGTGTCCATCGGCGTCCGCACGCCGCGATAGCCGAAATCGCCGCCCCAGATCCGCGCAATGCGCTCGTTCGCCATCCGCTCCTCCTGAGTCGGCGGACGGTCCAGCGCCAGATAGCCCTGCCTGGCCAGGTGAGCCCTCACGAGCTTCATCATCCGTTCCGGCGTGTCGCCCCGCACCATCCGGATGTCAAAGCTCGCCGTCGCCTCCGACGGCACCACATTGCGCGACTCCGCGCCGGCCGCCGCGGCCTGCAATCCCCGCACGTTCAGAACCGGCTCGTTCACCAGATCTGCCAGGCTCCTCCCCCCGCCATAGGGACGCGCCAGCCCGAGTTCCCGCCTCAGCTCGTTCTCAACCGGCGGCGCAGCCGCCACGGCCCTCTTTTCCGCCTCTCCAAGCGCCTCCATCGAGTCATAGAAACCCTCAATCGTCGCCCGCCCGTCCGGTCCGCGCATCGAGGCCACCAGATGAGCCAGCATCAACGCCGGATTCGGAGCCCAATTCCCATAGTGCCCGCTATGCAGTTCGCGCTTTGGTCCATAGACCGTCAGATTGAAGCCCAGAGCCCCCCGCGCGCCAAACACCACCTGCGCCTTCCGGCTCTGATGCACCGGACCGTCGCAGATCACCCAGAAGTCCGCCTTCAACTTCTCACGGTTCGCCGCCAGGATGCGCCCGAGGTTGCGAGAACCGGCCTCTTCCTCGCCTTCGAATACAAACTTCAGGTTCACCGAGGGCTTCAGCCCGCGCGCCGCCAACCCGTCCAGCGCCGCCAGCATGGCCGCGATCGGAGCCTTATCGTCAGAAGCCGACCTGGCATAGACGCGCCACTCCGGATCGTACTTGCCGCTGCCTGAAGGGAAGGGAAGCCGCTTGCCGTCCTGTTCGAGCGTCTTGTCCCGCAGGATCGGCTCCCACGGGCCATGGCCCACCCACTGCTTCGCCTCCGCCGGCTGACCGTCATAGTGAGCGTAGAAAACAACCGTCGTTCGCACACCCGCTGTGGGCAGTTCGCCGAAAACGACCGGCGACGCGCCTTCGGCTTCCAGCAGTTCAACCTTCACGCCCCGCCGCTCAAGCCGCGCCTTCAACCATCCCGCGTTCCTGGCGATGCCCGCCTTGTCCGCCGCCACGTTGGGGAGCCGCAGGAATTCGAGAAACTCTGCAAGAATCCGTTCTTCGCCGGCTTCGCGCCACGCCCGCGCCGCCTCCGCGCCGTCCTTCTGCGCCATCAGCATGCCGCAGGCGCACAGCGCCGCCCCCGCGAGTCTCCATCCCACGCTCACATCTCCCGCCGGTTTTCGAGCGATTTCGACATCGTCACCTCGTCGGCATAGTCCAGATCGCTCCCCACGGGAAGCCCCATCGCGATTCGCGTCACTCGCACCCCCAGCGGCTTCAGCAGGCGCGCCAGGTAGACCGCGGTCGCCTCTCCCTCGACCGTCGGGTTGGTCGCCAGAATCACCTCTTCCACCTCGCCCGTTCCGATCCGGTCCAGCAGTTGCTTCAACCGCAATTGCTCCGGCCCCACGCCTCGCAGCGGGCTGATCGATCCGTGAAGCACGTGATACAGACCTTCGAACGTGCGCGTTGTCTCCACCGGGACAATGTTGTGCGGCTCTTCGACCACGCAGATCTTCTTCACGTCGCGGCGCGGGTCGCGGCAGAACGGGCAAAGCTCGCTATCGCTGATGTTGTTGCAGTTCGCGCAGAGCCCGAGGTTCTCCTTCACGTCCACAAGCGCGGCGGCCAGCCGGTCGATATCCTCGCGCCGCGCTCGCAGAACGTGGAACGCGATGCGCTGCGCGCTCTTTTTGCCCAAGCCCGGCAGCCGCGTCAGCTCCTGAATCAGCCGCGCAAGCGGTTCAGCGAAGTCCGGCATTGAGGTTGCAATACCCTAAAACATGCCCGGCGGCAGGCCGAGCCCGCCCAGCATGCCCTGCGTCTTCTTCTGCGCCTGCTCGTCGACCTTACGGGCCGCCTCGTTAAACGCGGCCATCACCATATCGGCCAGCATCTCGGCGTCGCCTGCGGCTTCCGGGTCAATCTTCACCGCCGTACAGTTTTTGTGCCCGTCCAGCGACACCGACACCATGCCACCGCCCGCGGTCGCGTCCACGCGAATCGCGGCGATCTCTTCCTGCAGGCGCTGCTGCATCAACTGCGCCTGCTTCATCATGTTCTGGAGGTTGCCCCCGCCGGGGAATTTCATCTCATTACTCCTTCAGGTCTTTGACGCCGCGCACTTGGCTTCCGGGGAACAACTGCTGAAAAGTGCGCAACTCGGGGCTGTCGAGAACGCGTTTCATCGTTTCATCGTCGTTCGCCGCGGCGGGCGCGGCCGGCGCCGGCGGGGCGTTTTCCGTCAGCGTGATCTTTTTCCGAACCGCCTTGCCCAGAGTCTTTTCGAGCGCCTTGTCGACGTCATTCGCCTTCAATCCGAGGCCGGCGCTGCGAGGCGCAATGAACTCCACCTCGCCGCCGTTATGCACCACTTCGCTCTGCGACACGGCGAGCCTGCTCATCGCCGCCCCCCGCGTTTGATCGAGCACGGCCAGCAGACGCTCCTTCAGGCCGCCTTCCACTGGCGCAGGCGCTGCGGCCTCCTCCTGTCTGGCCGTTGCGGGCTTGAAGGCCGGCGGCGGCTTCACCGCCGGCGGCGCGCCCTTTGGAGGAAACGTCCTGGACGTAGGCGCCTGCGCCGGGCCTAACTCTTTCAGCGCCTCCTCGATCGGCTTCATCCGCCCGGCGTGAACCAGTCTCAGCAGCCCCAACTCCAGGTGCAGCCGCGGTTGCAGGCTGTACTGCAACTGCTGATAAATTTCCAGCGTCAACTGCAGCCACCGCGTCAGATCGTCTTCGCCGAACTGCGACGCGATCGTCCTCAGTTTCTCCTGCTCCTCGGGCGAGGCGGCGATCAGACGTGTCGTCTTGCCCGCGATCCGCGCCACCAGCAGGTTCCGGAAGAACCGCGCCAGCTCGCGCGAGAAGTGCTGCATGTGCTTGCCGGCGCTTTCCAGTTCCGCCACGATCTCCAGCATCTGTTCCGGCGAGGACTCGTTCAGCGCCGCGGCCACCTTCTCAAGCGACGCCAGCGAATAGAGTCCCAGCAGATCCCGCACCGCAGGGCCTTCCAGCTTGTTTCCGCAGCACGCGATCGCCTGGTCCAGCGCGGAAAGCGAGTCCCTTACGCTGCCCTCTCCCGATTGCGCCAGCACTGCCAGAGCTTCGGCGTCCGCCTCGACCCCCTCCTGCGCGCAGATCCAGTTCATCCGCTCGACGAGCTGCGAGAACTCCACGCTCCGGAAGCTGAACTGCTGGCAGCGGCTGGCGATCGTCGCCGGAATCTTGTGCGCTTCCGTCGTGCACAGCACGAACACAGCCCACTCCGGCGGCTCTTCCAGTGTTTTCAACAGCGCATTGAAAGCCTCGTTGGTGATCTGGTGCGCTTCGTCAATAATAAAGACCTTGTAGCGGTCCCGCGACGGGCGGTAGCGCACGTTCTCCCTCAGTTCGCGCATCTCATTGATGCCCCGATTGGACGCCGCGTCGATTTCGATCACGTCGGGCGCCGAGCCTTCGGTGACTTCCAGGCACGAACTGCACTTTCCGCAAGGATTCGCCGTCGGCCCTTCCACGCAGTTCAGACACCGGGCCAGGATTCGCGCCACCGTTGTCTTGCCCGTCCCCCGCTGTCCCGCGAAGATATAGCCGTGCGCGATGCGGCGCTGCTCAATCGCGTGATCCAGCGTCGTCCGCACATGCTCCTGACCGATCAGATCGGCGAACGTTTGCGGCCTGTATTTGCGGGCGATGACCTGATACATGCGCGATGATTGGAGACGCCGGCGGGCTAGAAGATCGCCAGACCCCGGGTGATCCGCGGCACACAGGGTGAGCTGCTACCGTTGCTTCCTTCCGGACCTGGCGGGGTTTGCGGCGCCCAGTTGCACGGAGCCCGGAGCCTGACGAAACACCATCGTAGCACGCTGCTTCCGCCCCGTTCTGCGGCTTGCCGGAACTCTAGCCCGCGGGCTCGTTGAAGTCGAACATGTAGATCGACTCAAGCTTTGTGCCCGGCGCCATGCTTGCTGTCTCTTTTAAGTATCCCGTCCGCAGATTATACACCCAGCCATGGATCGTCGGCCGGTTCTCATTCTTCCACGCCTTCTGGACAATCGACGTCTCCGCTAGGTTCTGCACCTGCTCGGCGACGTTGATCTCCACCAGCCGGTCGTACCTCTGCTGAAGGTCCGCGATCGCCTCCAGTTCCCGGCTGTGAAACCGGTACACGTCCTTGATGTGACGGAGCCACTTGTTGATCAGCCCGAAATCGTGGTGCGACAACGCGTTCTTCACGCCTCCGCAGTTGTAATGGCCGCACACGATCACATGCTTGACCTGCAGCACCTCCACGGCGTACTGCAGCACGCTCAACATATTGAAATCGGTGTGAATGACCAGGTTGGCGATGTTGCGGTGCACGAACAATTCGCCCGGCTCCGTGCCGGTGATCTCTTCGGCCGGTACGCGCGAATCCGAGCAGCCGATCCACATAAACTCCGGCTTCTGGTACTGGGCCTGTTTCTCGAAGTACCCCGGATTGACATCGAGCTTGTCCTTCACCCACGCCTTGTTGGCCAGCAGCAGCTTCTTGTAGGATTCCATGACTCCCGCCTTTAGAGGTTCTTGATTTCGAGCGTGATGTTCTTGTACGGCGCCAGTTGTTTGAAATCCTCGACCACTTCGTGGATATCCTGGTCGATATAGAGCGCTTTCCTGCCGTCGATGATCAGGTGCGCGCCGTCGGGGATCTTCCTCAGCCGCGTCCGCAACTCGTTCTTGTTGACGAAGGAGGCGTCCTTGTTGAACCGGATCAGGTAGTAGTTGTCCTGGCTGACGACGGTGAGCGCGTCATGGTGGTTTGTGCGGATGACGAAGAAAACCCCGCAGGCAAGGCCCACCAGCACGCCCTTGAGTAGATCCGTGAAGACGATCGCCGTCACGGTGACGATGAAAGGCAGGAACTGGCTCCATCCAAGCCTGAACATCTGCTGGTAGATTACCGGCTTGGTCAGCTTGTACCCGATTACGATGAGAATTGCCGCCAGACAGGCCAGGGGCGTCAGGTTCAGGATCGACGGGATCAGCATCGTGGAAAGCAGCAGCAGGACACCGTGGATGAAGGAACTCATCCAGGTCACGGCTCCCGCGTACACGTTGGCCGAAGTCCGCACGACCACGCTCGTCAGTGGAAGTCCGCCCAGCAGTCCGCTCAAGATATTTCCAAGCCCCTGCGCCCGGAGCTCCCGGTTCGGCGGCGAGATGCGCTTGTAGGGATCCAGACGGTCCGCAGCCTCCAGGGAGAGGAGAGATTCCAGACTTGCCACGACGGCCAGCGTCGCCGCGGTGATCAGAACCTTCTGGCTCGTGAGCATGCTGAAGTCGGGCGCGGTGAATTGGGCGATATAGTCGGATAAGCTCTTCGCCACCGGCAGCGTAACCAGATGCTCGGGCTCGACGATCATCCACTGCGGATGGAAACTCCCCAGCGCCTGATTCAGCCCGATGCCGGCCGCCACCACAGCCAGCGGAGCCGGAATGAGCTGCATGAACCGTCCGAGTCTGGCCGCCAGCGGCTCCCAGCCCAGCAGAATCAAAAGACTAACCGCGGTGATCAGCATCGCCCCGGGATGCGCGGACATCACGCTCTCGACAATGTCGGTCAGCGTGTTCGCCTCGCCCTTCTCCAGAAAGCTCAGATCCCCCTCATAGTCCTTGTCCCGGCCAAATGCATGGGGGATCTGCTTGAGGATGATGACCAGCCCGATGGCGGCCAGCATCCCCTTGATCACCGAATTGGGAACGTAGTCCGCGATCACCCCAAGCCGCACCACCCCGAGCACGAACTGAATCACCCCGGCAAGCACCACCGCCGACAGGAACACCTGGTAGCTGCCCAGATCCTGAATCGCGGTCGCCACGATCACGGTCAAGCCCGCCGCGGGGCCGCTCACGCTGAGTTGCGAGCCGGAGAGCACCGAAATCACCAGCCCGCCCACCGCGCCCGCGATGATCCCCGCGAAAAGCGGCGCTCCCGATGCCAGCGCGATGCCCAGGCAGAGCGGCAGCGCCACCAGGAATACGACGGTTACCGCCGGACCGTCACGTTTGAAAAAATTGCCCGAAGTCGCTTCCAGCGTCGAGACCTGTTTCACTTCAGGCGGACTTTGTAATGCTTCCACTGTAAACTGAGACTCCGAAGACGCGCGGGCTTCGCTTTCGCACAACCCAGTCAATACCTGTGAGTCTACACGATCCCCCGCAACACTCCCAACACCTGGTAACCGAACTGATAACCCACACGGAAGCCGCAGATCACGAGCGGGGCCCAGCGCACGAACCACATCGCCCGGGGCGTATCCGCCCAGTGCAGCAGCAGCAGCGGGCTTCCATAGTTCAGCCACATGAAAGGCTCGGCCAGGTGATGCTCGGCGTCGATCAGCCCGCCCGGAATAACGAGCAGGACGCACGCCCATCGCTCCCACCGGCCGCTTCTGGCGCGAAACCGCCAGACCGTCCAGATTGCGACTGCCGCCAGCGTCGCCAGCGTCACCTTGTCCCAGATCCCCATCACCTGAATGAGCAGGCCTCCACCGGGCAACGCTTCCGTGAACTTATGAAGCATCGCACCTAACGACTGGATGACCATCCAAGGCGTCGCCCAATCCAGGACCGCTTCGATCAGCATTCGTTCCTGGCCCGCCATGTGTTGAGCGAGAGCCAGTACGCCGAGGCCCGGCAGGCCCGCCACAACCGCGGCTGCCATTTGAAACCATCGCTTCCACCGCAGACCCGCGAAGAATGCGGCGGCCGGCAGCGCCCAGCCCTGAGGGTGCGCGGCCGGAGCCAGCGCCACCGCGGCCCAAAACCATGGCCACGCCCGCCGCTTGCCCGCCGCAAGTGCGCAGGCTACCAACGCCGCCAGGCTGACGTTGACCGTCATTCGGTCCATGCTGATCAGCGTCGCCGGCAATATTGCAAAACAGAGCCCCGCCCATCCGAAAGCCAAGACCATCGCATAGGCGCCCAGCGCAGCGAAAAAGAGAAACACCCCCAGATACGCCGCATCGGTCCGCTCCAGGCGCCCTCCGCCCGCCAGATGCGCCAGCGCAGGCATCAGCCATCTCGTGTACCGAAGCTCGGGCTCATCCAGATACCGTCCCCATCCCCTCCGGTTCAAGGGGTCATGCGCCACCACCCGCGCTTCCTCCCCCTCGTAGCCCGCATAGTTTTTCCAGACGTAGGCGCCGGGTTTTAATTCATCGGGCAACGGCGTCTTGTCCCCCATCTGAAAGAGCGCCGTCCAGTTTCCGCCGTAGTTGTAGCGCACCGTCAACGCCTGCCACATAAACAAGCACGCCGCTACGCCCACCGCCCCCGCCAGCGCCTTCAGCTTTCCAGGCGCGGTTCGATGCGCTTCGGCACCGCCGGCTGATACTCCTCCAGCTTTCGCCACAACTCCGCTACCTCGTCGTTTGACTCTTCCAGATACTGCTGGTCATGAGCCAGAGCCCATAAATCATACTCCGCTCCCGCGGCGTTGCGCGCCGCCAGAATCCCGCTCATCATCGCCAGATCCTGGTTGTTGTACCGGTGCATCCCGTTCCGTCCCGCAACATGCATGCCGGGAATCCGTACAATCCACTCGCGGATCACGTTCAGCGCTTCACGGTAATTCGAATCATAGACCGGGTAGGCTTTCGGCATCCTCACCACTGCGGAGTCGATCACTTCGCTTTGGACCAGGTCCAGCCGCTTCAGCTCGCCTGCCGCCAGTGTCGAAAGCTCCGTATCCGTTTGCGTCCAGAGCCCGTCCCCTTCAAAGCAGAAATACTCCATGCCCAGGCAGCTCAGCTCCGGGTCCGGACTCATCTCCGGACTCCAGTTTGTATAGTTCTGAATCCGGCCCCCCTTCACTTCCGGATCGTGCACGTAAATCCAGTTGTCCGGAAAAAGTTCCCGCCCCCGCACAATCAGCGCCACGGTCAGAAAGTCCCGATACTTCAGCCTTCCGGCCGCCCGAACCACCGCTTCCGGCGCCGCCGGCGACAGCATTCCGATCCAGTCCCGCAGCGGCAACGTGTTGATGACGTGCTCGGCTTCGAACCATCGCCCCGCCGCAAGCACCCGCAGCGGACCCCCGCCCGGATTCCACTCAATCCGCTCCACGCCGTGATTGGTCAATACCTCGCTGCCTCGCGCCTCCAGCCCGGCGCGCATCGCCTCCCACATCATCCCCGGACCGCGCCGCGGATACTGAAACGACTTGATCAGCGATCTCGCTCCAGTCGGCTTCCACAGCGCATTCATCACCACCGACGTGAGCGACAACCCGCGGATGCGCTGCGCCGCCCACTCCGACCGGATCTCTTTGCAACTGATGCCCCACACCTTCTCCGTGTAGGTCTTGAAGAACAACTCGTAGAGCCGCCGCCCAAAGCGGTTGGCCACCCACGCTTCAAAGCTCTCCTCCGGTTTCACCGGCTTGAGACGGGCGGCCGCGTAGCTCACCCCCGACCTGAGCAGCTCCACAAAGCCCAGGTTCGCCACTACATTCATCGGCTCCAGCGGGTAGTTGTAGAAGCGGCCGCGGAAATAGATTCTCGACAAGCGCGGTCTTGTCAGAAAATCCCCTCCGAGCACGTCGTGCCAGATCTTCTCGATCATCGGCACGGAGGTGTAGAATCGATGTCCGCCAATGTCAAAGAGGAAGCCGCGGTAGTTAACCGTCCGCGCAAGACCGCCCACCACGCCGTCCTTTTCCAGGACTAGCGCCCTCCGTCCCATGCGGTCCAACTCGTAGGCCGCGGTAAGACCCGCCGGCCCCCCTCCAAGCACGAGATTCAAGTTCGTTCGGCGCTCCTCGGAGCGTCAATCGACGCGCTCCGGACGAGACTGTCAGTCAGGCCAATCAAAAACCCCAGCCCTGCGACCCAATGAAACAGCCAGTGCAAGGGAACCATGCGGACCATGCTCCCGAAACCCGCGTGCCGCCCCGCCCATGCGAAAAAGCCCGCGTTCAGGATCGCATGGAGGACCGCCAGCAAAGCCGCCAACCCCAGCAGCCTCCCATCGGCCGCCGACATCGCCACGACCGGCGGCATGAGCCACACCGTCATGACGCTCGCTCTTTGATGCCACCGCAAATTCAGATCGTTTGGCATCCCGCCAGCTTGCCTCAGCAGGCGGGTCCACGGCACGGCTCTAGACCAGAGGTCGGTCTGAACCATGCTTCGCAGGGTCCACTCTTTCAAGTGCGTCCCCTGCGCATCCGGGTCCAACACAATTCGCCACCCGGCGGCCCTCAGCCGCAGGCCGAATTCAATGTCTTCGATCGACGCCCTGTCAAACCGTTGCGAATCGAACCCGTTGGCCGCCGCGAACGCTGCCCGCGTGACCGCCCCTAGACCCGCCCAGAACGTCGATGCGTTCTTTTCTACGGTCTGGTGCGTGTAGGCGTGCAACAGGTTCCGGTAACGCGCCACCAGCCCCTTCACCCTGGGCTTCGAGTCGTAACTGCCGAACGCTGCTGCGATGCCCCTCTCCCCGCCAAGCACATTCACCAGACGCCTGATCGCGGACCTGTCCACCACCACGTCGGCATCGACGAAGACCAGCACCTCCCCCAAGGCGATCCTGGAGCCGGCGTTCCTCGCAGCAGCCGGACCCTGCTGCTGTTGCGAAACGACCATGGTGGCCAAGCGTTCTCCGATCGACCTTGTTGCGTCTGTCGATCCGTCATCCACCACGATGACTTCCATCTCGTCTCCCACCGCCTCTGCCACGCCTCGCAAACATGCCTCCAGAGTCTGAGCTGCGTTGTGGGCGGGGATGATCACGGAAGCTTTCATCTGGATCGGGGAACGCGCATACTCTGTCAGCATATCACCCTAGAAACACAAGTTCTTATGAGTTAGCCTGGCGACGGCTTCGTACGCCCAGCCCGCCGCAACCGCCGCCTGGCTCGCCGCCAGCCGCGCCCGTCCAGGCCAATCCGGGGCCGCTGTCAGGATCCTTCCGTAGAGTTCGAATCGCAATGGCCAGCCCCTCGACGCGTACCTGGCGCCGCGCCCATAGCGGAATTGCTGATCCATGAATCCGCGGGCTGTGAGCGCATGGCAGTGACTGACGATCGCGAGCGGCTCCTGGATGACTCGCCCGCCCCGAGCCGCCCACCGTTGAACAAACTCCCTCTCCTCCCCGCCGCACACCCGCCACTTTTCATCCATCCCTCCGGCTGAGAGCCATCCTTCACGGCGAATCGCAAAATTGTTGCCGGTGAAAAAGCCGGGTTGGTCCGTCTGAGCGTTGAACCACTCCACCACCACGTCGTGCAGCCGTTGGTTTGCCTCCGCCCACTTGTTCGACGGCAGACCGTTGACAACCCGCCCGATCACCAGCGACTCCGCCGCCTGTCCAAGCCGCTCGCTCAACCGCCGCGCCCAGGCCGGATGCGCCAGACAATCGTCATCGGTAAAAAGAAGCAGTTCGCCGCGCGCTTCCCGCGCTCCGAGGTTTCTCGCCGCCGCGACTCCCTGCGGCCCCTGCTCCGCCACCCTCGCTCCAAATCGCCCCGCCACCTCATTCACGCTCGCGCCACCGTCGTTGACCACAACGATCTCGTGGCCGCCCTCCACCGGTTCCAGAATGCTCAGCGATTCGAGCAGCGCGGCCAGGCTTCGCAGCCTGTTCTTCGTCGGGATGACGATGCTCGCCCTCATGCTTCATGTTCGCTATCGCGGCGTGATGAGTCCGCCCAGTTTGTCCGCTTCACCTCCGGCCTGTCTCGAAAACAGCGCGCCGTAGGCTTCCAGGTATTTCAACCCGGACCCCGTATTCCACACAAGCACCTGCTCCTTGGGAGAGAGGTATCCCTTGTCCACCAGGCTCTCCCAGGCCGCGAAACACGCCGCCCCTTCCGGAGCCGCGAAGATGCCGTCCAGCCGCGCCAGCCGGGCCCCCGCTTCCAGCGACGCGCGGTCGCTGACCGCCACGCAAGTCCCTCCGCTCGACCGCACCGCCTTCAACACCAGAAAGTCCCCCAACGGCTTCGGGACCCTCAGTCCGCTCGAAACCGTCATCGCGTTCTCCCAGAATTCGCTCTTCTCGGCCCCGTTCTCATACGCCCGCACGATCGGCGCGCATCCCTCCGCCTGCACCGCGATCATCTTCGGCCGCTTCCCGTCAATCCACCCCAGCGCTTCCAACTCCTCAAACGCCTTCCACATCCCGATCAGCCCCACTCCTCCGCCCGTGGGATAAAGAATCGCGTCCGGCAGCGACCACCTGAACTGTTCGGCGATCTCGTAGCCCATCGTCTTCTTCCCCTCAACCCGGTACGGCTCCTTCAGAGTGTTGATCTCAAACCACCCCTCGGCCTCCTTGCGCTCCGCCACCAGCCGGCCGCAATCGCTGATCAGCCCGTCCACCAGCGTCACCCGCGCGCCGTAGCTCTTGCACTCGATGTAATTCGCCTGCGGCACGTCCTTTGGCATGAAGATGTGCGCTTCAACGCCCGCCGCGGCTGCATAGGCCGCCGCCGCGCTCGCTGCGTTGCCCGCGCTGCCGATCGCCACCTTCCCGATCCCAAGCTCATGGCACATCGAGATGCAGCACGCCAGTCCGCGCGCTTTGAAAGACGCCGTCGGGTTCACCCCTTCGTCCTTGACCCACAGCTCGCCCGCGCCCTTCAGCCCGCCATAGCCCTTGGCCCGCACCAGCGGCGTCCAGCCTTCGCCCAGCGTGATCATCGACTGAGGCTTGGAAACCGGAAGCACCGGCGCGTACCGCCACATCGACGCCGGCGCCGAACTGAGCCAATCCCTGCTCCAGCTCTGCCGCAGCGCCGCCAGATCGTACCGCGCCAGCAATGGCGCTCCGGCCTCGCTCAGGTTCGCCACACGGCCGGCCGGGTATGTCTGGCCCGTCACGCTGCATTCAAGATGTGTGAGTGTCGTCATTCCGCTTCTTCACTCCAGTATCCCGCCAGTTCTCCCACGCCCCACGCCGCCGATGCCAGCATGAGCAACGGCAGGCATTTCAGGAGTGGTCCCCTGTAGCGGCCGCGCCGCCAAACCCGCGCCGCCGTCTTGGCCGCCACCACCATCGACAGCGCCGCTCCCAGCGTCCGCATCATCCAGAGCCGACACTTCCCCATCCCGCCGTGCCTCCGTCTCATCCGTCCGTAGCTGCGTCCATGAAAGAACTCGTGCCCGAAGAGCGTCCCCCATCCGCCTTCCGTCATATGCGCGACGCGCATCGCCGGCGCGAATCGCGTTCTGCGCCCCATCCTCTTCAATCGCCAGTGAAGTTCAGAATCCGAACAGTACACGCCTTCCAGAAACGGCCCCGCCTCCCGCAGTACATCCATCCTCACACCCATATTGCAGGTGGGCACTTCAAATACCTCCCCTTCCAGCGTTCCCGGCATCCAGTGGCTGAACTCACAGAAGTACGCCGCCCACTCCGTCACGCCGGCCGGCTCCGCCTGCGCGATCTCTCCGCCAACGGTCCCGCGCCAGCCTTCCAGCGCGCCCGCCGCCGACTCTATCCAATCCGGTGAAGCCTCGCAGTCGGCATCGATAAAAAGGACGGTTTCTCCTCTCGCCTCCTTCAACGCCATGTTCCTCGCGTCTCCCGGCCACATCCGCAGTTCCGAATGCAGCAGGCGCACCTCCGGGTAACGCGCGGCGATCAACTCGTCCGTCCCGTCGGTCGACGAGTCGGCCACAATCACTTCATACGGCAGTTTCGTCCGCTGACGCCTCAGCGACTCCAGGCATCGTCCGATCGTTGGCTTCGCGTTCCGGCATGCGATGATCACCGAAACTTCAACGGAGCCTGCTTGGTCTTGAGTCATGCAAGTCTGCGCTCATCGAGCCTGCCGGCCCACGCTTCGCGCATGAATCCGATTCTCGGTCCGCGCTTCACGGCGATTCCCGGCGTCGAGTTCACATCCACAATGTGACACTCTCCATCATCGTCCAGGATCGCGTCCATTGCGCCAAAGTCCAGACCGCAGCATTGCGCTGCGAGCAGCGCCTGCTCCATCGCTTTCTCCGGGAGCGAACTCTGCCGCCCGCCCCGCACCACCAATTCCTCTCGATACGCCGAAGCCCCCCGAAAATCCTTGATGAACCCTTCCCTGACGCAGCTTGAAATCGCCCATCGGTCCAGGCAGATTCTAAAACGGTGCAGCCGGCCTTCCCGGTTGCTCACATACCGCTCCACCGCCAGCGACGGGTCTGACCAGACGTGTTCCGGCACATCCCGCCGCTTCATCACCCGGTAGTCCGCCTTGCTCGTGATCCCGCGCGGCAGATCCGTCAACCCCAGCCGCTCGCGCTGGCTGCGGCTCAGCAATCGCTCGCTTCGCGCACCGTAATTGTAGTTCGACTTCACAATCAGCAGTTGTTCCGGATCGCCCCCAGGTTCGGCGGTCACGTGAGGCAGTCCCGCTTCCCGCAGCAGCCTTTGTACCGTCCTCGAACGGATATCGTGGATCCGGCTGTTGTAAACCCTTGCGCCCCTCCTGCCGAGTTCCGCCTCCAGTTGTTCCCTGTCCGAGACAAAGCGATTGGTATCCGAGAGGTCAAGATGGAACAAGAAACTGTGCAGCCGTTCCGGCAATCTGGAACAGATCTCTTCCGCCGTCTCACCGATCCGCGCCCGCACCCGCACCGGATTCGGAACCACATACTTCGCATAGCTCCTCTGCCAGTCGCCCCACTGGTAGACGGCGTTCGATCCCGGCGTTGAACCGGCCGACTTCAGCCAATCCCATGACTCCCATAACAGTTCGCGAACCACGGCAAGTACGGAGGACTTCTGCATCATACTGGATTCATGGTCCGGCTCCTCCTCGCCCTCATCCTGGCCGCCTCCCTTCTTGCGCAAGTCGACGAGGCCTACACAGCTAAGATCAAGGAATTCACCACCGATCCCCAGTTCCTCCCGGACCTCGTCGCTCAACTGCCGGCCTCCGCCACCGTCCCCTCTCCCCTCAAGACCCTCGGCTACATAGCCGGCGCGCCCAACGTCCTTACATATGCCAAAGACGTTCACCGCTACATCCGTGAGGTCGCGGCCAGGAGCGACCGCATCCGCGTCCTGACCCTCGGCCAATCTGAAGAGGGCAGGGAAATGATCCTTGTC